>NC_010617.1:337192-674385 GCF_000010285.1 Kocuria rhizophila DC2201
CGTGTGCGGTGCTCCCCTGGCCAACGAGCGCGGCGGTCTCGTGGGAGGCGGCGTCTACCAGAGCTTCCGCGCGGCCAACGGCGCCCAGTGGAAGATCCTGTGGACCCCGCGCACGGGCGCGCACGCCGTCAAGGAGTCGGGCGGGATCGGCAGCGCCTGGAAGGCCGCGGGCTTCGAGCGCGGCTGGGGCTACCCGCTCACCGAGGAATACCGCGCGGGCTCCGAGGTCCAGCAGCGCTTCTCCAACGGCTACACCGCGCACTGGTCCCGCACCACCGGCCGCACCTGGGTCACGCGCTGACACGTACCGCACAGCCGACGACGCCGCCCCGCGGACTCCCTGCCTCGGCACGGGTCCGCGGGGCGCTGCGTTTCCCTGTCGCTGCGGCCCGGGCAGCGCAGGTGGGCGGGGACAGGGTCCATGGGCCGGGCAGCGGCGCCCATCGCCCCGGCCCGAAGCGAAGACCGCGTGCTTCGAGTACGTGAGCGGGCGGCGTCGTGCGCGGTGGCCGTGCCCGGGGGCGCGCGGTGACGTGCCGGCCGGCTGCGTCAGGCCGCGGCCTGGCAGCGGGGGCACCACGCGATGGTGCGCAGGTGCTGCACCGCGGTGCGTGAGGGGGCGGGGTCCACGGTGAGCAGGGCGTCGTCGATCTCCCCGCGCTTGAGCTGCGTCCCGCAGCGGCGGCACGGCTGACCGTCCTTGCCGTACGCCCAGAACAGGGGGCGGCCCGGCGGCGCCTGGCCCACGGTGGAGCGCATCGAGCGGTCCTTGTTCAGGTGCAGCAGCTTGTGGGCGAGCACGACGATCTCGCGCAGCTTGCCCTCCGGCAGGGAGTCCACCCGGGCCCACGGGTTGGTGCGGGTCATGAACAGGGTCTCCACGCGGTACACGTTGCCGATGCCCGCGAGGTTGCGCTGGTCCATCAGGGCGGTGCCGATCGCCCGGTCCGGCTGGGCGCTCAACCGTTCCAGGGCCTTCTCCAGGTCCCAGTCCGGGCCGAGGATGTCCGGGCCCAGGTAGCCCACGAGCTCCTGGTCCTCCAGCCGGGTGGGCACCAGGCGCACGTCCTTGACGTCGAAGCCCACGGCCTCCACCTCTTTGGTGCGCAGGATCGCGCGGATGGTGTGCGAGCCCTGCCCGATGGCCACGTCGGCGCTGAGCCGGGTGCGCGCCTCGGCGGCGGAGCGCACACTTCCGCCCTTCCGGGCCTGGCCGCGCGGTCGGTACGGGCTCGCGCCGGGCCGGCTCCGGCGCCCGCCGGGGCGCGCGGCGGCGTCGTCCTGCTGCCGGTCGAAGACCCGCCAGGTGCCGTCCATCATGAGGTGCGAGTGCAGGGTGAGGGGCTCGGCGCCGGACTTCATCTGCTCCGCGTCCGGGGCCGCGGAGAGCCGGATGAGGATGTGCTTCCCGCGCGGCACCACGGCCACCACGGTGCGTCCAGACACGTCCGAGGTGGCGAGGGCGGGCACCCTGAAGTCCGAGCTCTCGATCACGGCACCCTCCAGCGCCTCGCGCAGCATCTTGCACTGGCGGTAGACGGAATCACCTTCGGGCACGGGTCCTCCTCGGTTCGCGGTGGGGTGTTCAGCGTACGGCGTGCTCCACCAGATGCTTATGGTGGATTTTCCGGATTCGCCGAGTGTTTGGCGGTTCACTCCAACTGTGAGGAGCCCTGATGAGATCCGAGGAAATCGCGAGAAACGCCGAAGGCTGGACCCCGCCTCCTCTGTGGGCGCCGGTGTCCGGACACCTGATGATGGGGGCGGTCAAGGTGCCCGTCATGGTGCTTCTGCTGTGGGCCGCCACGCTCACGGGGTGGCTGGCGGCCGCGCCCCTGCAGAATCTGGTCGTCGCAGGGGTGGCCGCAGTGGTCGTGGGGGAGGTCCTCACCACACTGGCGGAGCGGCCCTTCGTGGTGAAGCGACGGCTCTCCGCCCCGGGCGGCTGGGACTACGCGCTCGTGCCCGTGGTGATCCACGCGGTCGTGGGGCTGGGCCTCGGCGCCCTCCTCCTGGGCGGTCTGAGGGGCGGCATCGCTCTGGGGATGGCATATGCAGTGGCCGCGGTGGGCGAGACGATCCTGTCGAAGTCCTGGTTGCCCGGCGACACCCAGGCCGAGTTTGACGAGAAGTGGCGCCAGACCAAGCAGATGACGCACGAGACGTTCGACGACGATGTGCAAGACCTCAAACGGCAGGCCGGTCAGAAGGTCCGGGACAGCTACGACAAGCGCAAGGGAAACGAGTGACGCAGGAGCAAGCGGTGTCCATGGTCCACACGTAGGCCCATCTCCGCCGGTGCACGTCCGGTCCCGCCTATGGTGACGAGATGATCGACGTTGAAGCGCTGTGGCAGTCAGCCCGGCAGCGAGCAGCCGCGCGGCCAGGGTCCCCATTTGACGGTGTGATCCGCGATGAGCACGTGGGCGTCGTTGCGACGCGGTCCTACACCCCGCACGAGAGGATGACCGATGCCATCGTCTACTTCTCACACGGTGGATACGGGGTGTTCGGTGACCTCGACCTGCAGGACGCCTACTGTCGTCGTCTCGCAACGGTCTTGCACCGTCGAGTCGTGGCCGTTGACTACCGCCTGGCGCCCGAGAATTCATTCTTCGACGCAGTCGACGATCTCGCGAGCTGTGTTCGGGTCCAGACAGGGACCACGGGCGTCATTCTCTGTGGAGATTCGGCCGGGGATGCCGTGAGCGTCGCCGCAGGGAATCGGATCGGAGCCACGGTTCGCGCTTCAATGCTCACCAACCCGAATCTCGACCTCACTCTGCAGTCCTTCGACCGTCAGGCTCCCCAGGGTCCGGACTGGGAACTGACTCACCGTGCTTTCACGCTCTGGTCACGGCCGCTGCCGCTGCAGGAAGCCCCGGAGTTCCACCGACCGGAGAAACCGCCGCCACCCATTTTTCTTGCTGTCGGAAGCGAGGACTCTCTGGTTCCAGAGGCGCGAATGCTGGCAACTATCTGCGCGAGCCGCGGATGGGACTGCGAACTGAATATCGTGGACGGGCGCGGTCACGGTTTCATGAGTGACCCTGACAGTGCGGACCTCGTGCTCCGGCGGGCGGGCGCTTTCATCCGCAGGCATCCTGCCGTGCCCTGATCACGCACTCCCGCACAGAACAGGACGAAACTCCATCGAGGTCGCCGGGCCTCCCCAGAGTGACCGTGGAGACGGCCCCGGACCGTCACCCCCGGCCCCCACCCACCGGCGCCCGCATCCGCACGCCCTTCGGGGTCTGGTAGAAGCCGCCCGCGAGCAGCCCGTCCCGCACCGCGGTGACGAGCTCCTCCGAGGAGAGCACCGAGTCCCCGTTGACCTTCTCCACCACCAGCGAGTCCACGGCCTTGCGCTGTACGAGAGCGGCCACGGCCTCCGCCGCGAGGTGCAGCAGCGCGGGGTCAGAGGCGAACGCCAGCGCCGTCTTGCCGCCGCGCTCCAGGTACAGGGTCAGCGCGCCGTCCACGAGCACCACCACGGCACCGGCCTTGCGCCCCGGCCGGTGCTTTGTGCTGGACTCCAGCACCACCGCCTCCGGCCAGTCCAGCGCCGCGCCGTACGGGTTCGCGGGGTCCGTAGCCGCGAGGGCGAGGACCTGGGGATCGGCCTTGCGGGCGGCGTCGTCGTCCGTGAAGCTGCGCAACACATCAACCGTTGCCGGTTGCGTGAACTGGGCGGCTCCGAGACCCTCGATGAAGTAGCCGCGCCGCGCCCGCCCCGCGTCCTCCAGGGCACGCAGCACCTTGTAGACCGTCGAGAACCCGCCGGGGACGTCCTCCACCGCCACGGGTCCACGCGTGAGGATCCCGTAGCGGTCCAGCAGCAGCTCCGCCTGGGCCTGCGCCCGCACGGTGGGGTTCAGCGGCTCGGGGCGCAGCGCGGACCACCGGCCCGCCGTCGTGCGCTCCTCGCCGCCCCCGGAGGCGCGGACCACGCGCGTGCCGGACGGAGCGGCGTCGTCGGCGGAACCCGCGGGGTCGAAGCCGGCCGGACCGCGCCCGACCGCGCGCAGCCGCGCCGCACCCCGGCGCCCCGCGGAGCGGGAACGCCCCGGCCGCTTGGGCGTCTTGTGCGCGGAGTGCCCGCCGGAGATCAGTGCGCGCACGGGGGCGTACGTGTCGTTGGTGATCAGCCCCGCCCACAGCAGGTTCCACAGCGCGGTGCGCAGCTGGGCCATGTCCACGCTCACGCCCGCCGCGGCGAGGGGCTGGACCAGCTGCCACGCGAAGTACGCGCCACCGCCCTGCAGGACCGTGAGCAGCTCCCGTTCGAGCGCGGAGTCCAGGGCGTCCGCGGTGGCGTCCAACTGGGCGACGGGCGGTAGCGAGAGTTCCGCGGACTCGGCCAGGTGGAACGCCACCCAGCCGTCCTCACCACCCAGGGACCCGGCGCCGGAGAAGACGACCTCGCCCGTGGCCATGAGCTCGTCCAGCATGGCGGGCCGGTAGTCCACCACGCGCTGCGCGAGCACGAGCGGCTCCCACGCGGACGCCGGGATCGGCACCCCGGCGAGCTGGTCGATCACGGTGAGCACCCCGTCCAGCCCGCGCAGCTGATGTCCCTTCACGGCGTGCTGCCACGCGGGCAGGAACGTGGCGTACGCCTGCGGGTCCACCGGCTCCACGTCCGCGCGCAGGGCCGCCAGCGAACGACGCCGCAGGGTCCGCAGCACCTCGATGTCGCACCACTCCGAGTCCGACGCCGCCGGGTCACCGCTCGGCCGGAACGCCCCCTCGCTCACCCGCCGCTGCCTGGCCAGGGACCGCAGGGCGGACTCCACCACGGCAGGGCCCAGGCTCAGGGCCTGCGCGGCCTCGGCCACACTGAACGGCCCGTGCGTCCGGGCGTACCGGGAGACGAGGTCCCCCACGGGATCCGCGACCGGTTCCAGGAACGCGAGCGGAACCCCCATGGGCAGGGGCTGACCGAGCGCGTCCCGCATCCGGGCGGCGTCCTCCACCGCGCAGTACACCTCACGCCCGCCCACGCGCAGCACGATCGCGCGGTTGGTGTCCACGAGGGCGTCCAGCAGCTCGCGCGCGGCCTCCGGGGAGATTGCCCGGTACGCGGGGTCCTCGGCCCGCCCCGTGTCCTCCTCGTCCTCAGGGCCGCCTTCGTCGCCGATCCGGGCGGACGCGGCGGCGCCCGGCGCCTCCAACGCCGCTGACGACGCCGCCCCCGAAGCCCCGGTGCTGGGCGCCGGAGCGTCGGGGGGCGCAGCACCTGCCCCGGCGGAGGCGGACCCCGCGGCCGGCGACCCCGCCGGAACGGAACCGTCCCCGCGCAGGCGCAGGGCGGCGTCGTCGGCGGTCATGGGCCCGAGCAGGCGCAGCAGGTCCGCCGCGCCCTCCACCCCGCGCAGGCGGCGGTCGGGGGCGAGGCGCTGCAGCTGCAGGACGGTGGTCTCGATGACCTCGGGGTCCAGCAGCTCGCGCAGTTCGGCGCGGCCCAGCAGCTCGTTGAGCAGGGCGGGGTCCAGGGACAGCGCGGCGGCCTTGCGCTCGGCCAGCGGGGAGTCACCCTCGTAGAGGAACTGCGCCACGTATCCGAACAGCAGGGTGCGCGCGAAGGGTGAAGGGGAGTCCGTGGTGGTCTCCACCACCCGCAGCTTCCGTCCGGCCAGGTCCCGTTGCAGCTGGAGCAGGGCGGGGACGTCGTACACGTCCTGGAGGCACTCGCGCACCGTCTCCAGGATGATCGGGAACTGCGGGTACTTCCGGGCCACGTCCAGCAGCTGCGCCGAGCGCTGGCGCTGCTGCCACAGCGGCGTGCGCTTGCCGGGGTCCGCGCGCGGCAGCAGAAGGGCGCGGGCTGCGTTCTCCCGGAACCGGGACGCGAACAGCGCGGAACCGCCCACCTCCTCGGTGACGATCTGCTCGAGCTCCTCCGGCTCGAAGAGGAACAGCTCCGCCCCGGGAGGCTCTTCATCCGTGGCGGGCACGCGCAGCACGATGCCGTCGTCCGCGGCCTGCGCGGAGGCATCCAGGCCCCAGCGCTCGTCCAGCCGCGCGCGGACGGCCAGCGCCCACGGGCCGTGCACGGGCGTGCCGAACGGGCTGTGCAGCACCACGCGCCAGTCCCCGAGCTCGTCCCGGAACCGCTCCACCATGAGCGTGCGGTCGTCCGGCACGTGCTCGGTGGCCTCCCGCTGCTCCGCGAGGTAGGCCAGCAGGTTGTCCTGGGCCCACTCGTCCAGCCCGGACACCGCCAGGCGCTCGCGGGCCTCGGCGTTCGCGGCACCGGCCAGCTCCCGGGTGAAGCGCCCGGCGGCGCGCCCCAGCTCCACGGGCCGGCCCAGCCCGTCCCCGTGCCAGAACGGCAGCTTGCCCGGAACACCCGGCGCCGGGGCCACGACCACCCGGTTGTGGGTGATCTCCTCGATCCGCCAGCTGGAGGCGCCCAGCGCGATGATGTCCCCCACGCGGGACTCGTAGACCATCTCCTCGTCCAGCTCGCCCACGCGCTTGGGGGACTTGGAGTCCTGCTCACCCACCAGGAACACGGGGAACAGTCCCCGGTCCGGGATGGTGCCGCCGCTCGTGGTCGCCAGGCGCAGCGCTCCCGGGCGGGCCTGCAGCGTGCCCGTCTCGCGGTCCCACACCAGTCGCGGGCGCAGCTGTGCGAACTCGTCCGAGGGGTACCGCCCGGCGAGCAGGTCCAGTACGGCGTCGTACGCGGAGCGCGGCAGGGAGCGGAACGGGGCGCTGCGGCGCACGGTGTCGTACCAGGCCTCCACGTCCACGTCCTCGGCGGCCACCGCGGAGACCGTCTGCTGGGCCAGGATGTCCAGGGGGTTGGCGGGCACCGAGAGCGGTTCCAGGTTTCCGGCGAGCATCTGCTCCGCGATCACCGCGGCGTCCCGCACGTCCCCGCGGTGCTTGGGGTAGATCCGCCCGATCGACACCTCACCCACCTGGTGCCCGGCACGCCCCACGCGCTGCAGCCCGGAGGCCGCCGAGGGCGGGGACTCGATCTGGACCACCAGGTCCACGTGGCCCATGTCGATGCCCAGCTCCAGGGACGAGGTGGCCACCACGCACCGCAGCCGCCCGGTTTTGAGGTCCTCCTCGATCAGGCTGCGCTGGTCCTTGGACACCGAGCCGTGGTGGGCGCGCGCGAGCACCGGGGACGCGCCCTCGTGCCGGTTGCTCTGCCGGGGGATCGCGGCGGGCTCCCGCTCGTCGGACGCGGGGCGGGCGACGCCGCCCGGGCCGTCGGGCGCGCCAGTCCCGTCCCCGGGGGTGCCGAACAGCGCTGCGTCGCCGGGCGCTCGCCCTGGGTGGCTGGGACCGTCCGAGGGCGCACCGGGGGTGCCCGGCGTGTCGTCCCCCTCGACGGCGAAACCGTCGAGGCCTTCGGATCCGGTGTCCTCGTCCCCGGCCGCGCGCCGAGCGCTCTCCGCGAAGAGGTGGTTCAGTGCGTCCCCCACGGCCACGGGATCCCCGGAGCGTTCACCACTTGGGAACTGCTCCGCGGCGTTCTCCAGGCGGAACTCGTGGATCTCGTTGAGCCGCGCGGTCAGCTTCTCCGCGAGCCCGCGGGAGTTCGCGAACACGATGGTGGAGCGGTGGGCCTCCACGAGGTCCACGATCCGCTCCTCCACGTGCGGCCAGATGGATGCCGTAGCCTGCTGCCCCGCACCGTCCAGCTCGGCGTCCAGGGAGGGGGAGCCGTCCGATGACGGCGACGCCGCCGCCCCGCCCAGCACGGTCATGTCCGGGATGGGCACGGAGACCGTGAGGTCCCAGTCCTTCTCGGACGGCGGGCGCACCACGTCCACGGGCTGGGAACCGCCCAGGAATCCGGCCACGGTGTCCACGGGTTCCACGGTGGCGGAGAGCCCGATCCGCTGGGCGGGCTGCTCCAGCAGGTCGTCCAGGCGTTCGAGGCTGACGGCCAGGTGCGCGCCGCGCTTGGTCCCGGCCACCGCGTGCACCTCGTCGATGATCACGGTGTTCACGTGGCGCAGGGTCTCTCGCGCCTTGGACGTGAGCATGAGGTACAGGGACTCGGGCGTGGTGATGAGGATGTCCGGCGGGTGGGCCAGCAGGGAGCGGCGGATCGCCTGGGGGGTGTCGCCCGAGCGGACCCCCACGGAGATCTCCGGGGGCTCACCCCCGGCGGCCCTGACCGCCTGGGTGATCCCGATCAGGGGTGCGCGCAGGTTGCGCTCCACGTCCACGCCGAGGGCCTTGAGCGGGGAGATGTAGAGCACCGAGGTGCGGTCCTCGGACGGGGCGGCCGCGGCGTCGTCGTCGCCGGAGGAGCCCGGCGCGGTGGGGCCGCTCGGCGAGCTCCCGTCAGGGGAGCCCGCGGGGGACTTTGCCGCGAGCAGCCGGTCGATGGACCACAGGAACGCCGCGAGCGTCTTGCCGGAACCGGTGGGGGCCACCACGAGGGCGTGGTGGCCCGCCGAGATGGCCTCCCACGCGCCGCGCTGGGCCGCCGTGGGCCCGTGGAAGGCGGCGTCGAACCACCGCGCGGTCGCGGGGGAGAAGAGGTTCAGGACCGAGTCAGGATCCAAAGCCTCTGACCTGGAGCTGGGAGACCTTGGGGTTGCCGCAGGCCTGCCCCGGGTAGGAGACCACGAGGGACTCGTGGCTGCCCGGCGGGTAGACGCGCAGGCCGGTGACGTCGTGCGGGTTGCACACCTGCCCGATCACACCCGGCTGGGTGATGCTCAGGCTCGTGCTCGTGGAGGCCCCGGGCTGCAGCGTGACCGCGGCGGCCGCGGACTCGGTGCGGGAGGCCGGGGCGCCCACCATGGCGCCGGAGGCGTCCACGAAGGACACCCCCGGGTACCCGCTGAGCACGCACGGGGTGGAGCCGGTGTTGGTCACGGTGAGGCTCGCGATGACGTGCCCGGCCGCGCCGTTGGAGGGTGCCGCGGTGCCGCTGAGCTGCGACGCGCTGCACACGCCGCCCACGCCCTGCTGGTCGGCCTTCTCCTTGTCGAACGGGCTCGCGGTGGGCATCCCGACCTCGGGGGCCGACGCCATGCGGGTCTCCTCCGGCTGGGGCTGTGAGGCGTCCGCCGCCGTGGCGGTCTCCGAGGGGGCCGGCGTCTCGCTCGCGGAGGAGCTGGCCGAGGAGCTGGCCGACGCGCTCGGGGACGCACTCGGCGAGGCCGAGGTGGCCGATGCGCTCGCGGACGTTGAGTCTGTGGTGGGGGAGTCGTCGGAGGAGCCGCACGCGGAGAGCGCCAGCAGGGCGGTCAGGGCAGTGGCGGCGAGCAGCGGACGGGAGTGCTTGCGGGTGCCCCGGGGGTCGGGCGATGAGGTCGTCATGGTGACAGTGTCCTACGTTTCGTCCGCAATGCGGCACACATCACTTCCGCGAGGTGCACCGCGTCGGCCCCGGTGCCCTGGGAGATCTGCGTGCGGCACGAGAAACCGTCCGCCAGCACGATCGCCCCGGGCTCGGCGGCCCGGATCGCGGGGAACAGATTGCGCTCGCCGAGGGTCTGCGAGATCTCGTAGTGCCCCGGCTCGAAGCCCCAGTTCCCGGCCAGCCCGCAGCACCCGCCGCCCACCACGGAGGTGTCCACGCCCAGCTTCTCCAGCACGGTGAGCTCCGGGGAGTAGTCCCCCATGGCCTTCTCGTGGCAGTGCACCTGGCACACGGCGCTGCTCGGCCCCTGCCGGGTCTCCAGCGGCTCGAACGGCCAGTCCCCGCCGGCCTCCAGGTGGGCCGCCGCGAACTCGCCCAGGGTCCGGGTGAGGCCCTTCACCGCATGGGCCCGCGGATCCTCGGGCAGCAGCTCGGTGATCTCGTGCTGCAGCATCACCGTGCAGGACGGCTCCAGTCCGATCACCGGGTACCCGGCCTCCAGCAGCGGTGCCATCACGTCCAGGGTCTGGCGCAGCACCTTCCGGGTCATGTCCAGCTGGCCCGTGGAGTGCCACGTGAGCCCGCAGCACACGTCCCCCATGGGCATCAGCACGCGGTAGCCCATGGCCTCCAGGACCTCCACGGCGGCCTTGCCGGGCCCGTCCGCGGAGTAGGTGGTGAACGTGTCCGGCCACAGCACCACGGACGGGCGCCCGGCGGGGTCCGCGCCCGCCACCCCGTCTGCCAGGGCGCCGCGGGCCGACGACGCCGCACGGCCGCCTCCGCGCGCAGCCGCACCGGCGGCGTCGTTCCCCGCAGCATGCTGCCCGGCAGCGAGGGCCCCAGTGCCCGTGGGCGCTGCTCCCGAGGGGGCCACACCCCGCGCGGTCCCCGGGTGGGCGGCGTCGTGGCCCGCGTGACGGGAGCGCGCGCGGAACCACGCGGTGAACGGGGTGTCGTTGAAGCGGATCATGTCGCGGCGCGGTTCGATGCCACCGAGCTTCTTGGTGAGCGCCTCCACGGCCGGGATGCGCTCGAGGGCGTTGACCGCGCGCAGGGAGCCGGGCACGCGGGCCGCGATCCGCATGAGCCACGGCATCCACCCCATGGTGAGGTGCGCCATGGGCCGGCGGTCCCGGCCGATGAACGAACGGAGGCCCTGCCGGAAGTGGTGGTGCAGGAACTCGGCCTTGTAGGTGGCCATGTCCACGTTCACGGGGCACTCGGTGGCGCACGCCTTGCACGAAAGGCACAGGTCCAGGGCCTCGTAGGTCTCCTGCGACTTCCAGCCGTCGGTGAGGTGCTCGCCGCGCAGCATCTCCGCGAGTGAGCGCATGCGGCCTCGCGTGGAGTGCACCTCGTCCCCGGTGGCGTGGAAGGACGGGCACATCGCACCGGAGTCCGAGCGGCACGCTCCCACGCCCACGCAGCGGTTCACGGCCTGGCCGAACGAGCCGTTGTCGTGGGAGAACGCGTGCACCGGGGTGAGCTCGAACGTGCGCGCACCCGGTCCGGGGCGGATGCCACGGTCCAGCGGCTCCGGATCCACCAGCACACCGGGGTTGAACAGGCCCTCGGGGTCGAAGATCCGCTTGAAGCGCGCGAACGCGGCCAGTGCCTCCGGTGTGTAGATGGTGCTCAGCAGTTCGGAACGGGCGCGGCCGTCCCCGTGCTCTCCGGAGACCGAACCGCCGTAGCGGTGCACCAGCTCGGCGGCCCGCTCGATGAACGTGCGGTACTGGGCCACTCCGTGGTCGGAGTTGAAGTCGAAGGAGATGCGGATGTGCACGCAACCCTCGCCGAAGTGCCCGAACGGTATGCCGCGCAGACCCATCTCGTCCAGCAGGGCGTAGAGGTCCCTCAGGTACTCGCCCAGCCGTGCCGGGGGCACCGCGGAGTCCTCCCACCCGGGCCACGCCTCGCCGCCGTCCGGCAGGCGGGTCACGATGCCTGCCCCGGCCTCTCGGATGTGCCACAGGGCCCGGGCCTGCGTCGGATCCCCGACCACCACCGAGTCCACCACCGTCTCCTCGACCAGCGCGGGGAGTCTCCGGGCGGCGTCGTAGGCCTGCTCGGGGGTGTCCCCGGAAACCTCGCAGTACAGCCAGCCGCCGCCGCGCGGGAGTTCGGAGCCGGCGTGCTCCTGGCCGGGGCGGGTGCGCAGGGCGTCCAGGAGGTCCGAGCCCATGCCCTCGATGGTGGTCACGCCGGAGACGCGGAGCGCGGGTGCGGCGCTCGCGGCGTCGATCGCGTCCTGGAACCCGAGGACCGCCAGCGCGGTGTGCGCGGGCCTGGCCACGAGCTTGACCGTGAGCTCCGTGATGATCCCGCACGTGCCCTCGGTGCCCGCGAAGGCCTTGGCGGTGTCGAAGCCGTTCTCGCCCAGCAGGTAGTGCAACCCGTAGCCTGAGACCTGCCGGGGGAACTGGCCCAGCTCGGTGCGCAGCATGGCCAGGTGCTCGTTGCGCAGCCGCTCCAGCTGCGATGTCAGTGCGGGCTCCGAGGTGCCGCCCGCGTCCAGGGTGACCAGGCGGCCGTCGGCCAGCATGACAGTGACCGACACGAGGTTCTCCGCACTCGTGCCCCACGCGACCGAGTGGGAGCCGCACGCGTTGTTGGCCACCATCCCGCCCACCGTGCAGCGGGAGTGCGTGGAGGGGTCCGGTCCGTAGGTCAGGCCGAACTCGGAGGCAGCCTCCCGCAGCTGGTCACAGATCACCCCGGGCTCGATCCGCGCCGTGCGGGCCTGCGGGTCGATCTCCAGGATGCGGCGGAAGTGGCGGGAGGTGTCGATCACCAGTCCCTCGCCGATCGCGTTGCCCGCCACGGACGTGCCGCCGCCGCGGGGGACCACGGACCAGCCGTTCTCCCGCGCGGTGGCGAGCAGCTCGCGGATCTCCGCGACCGAGCTCGGCTCGGCCACCGCGGCCGGGAGCCTGCGGTAGATCGAGGCGTCGGAAACGTACGCCGCGCGCGTGGTCAGGTCGTCCCGCAGGACCGTCATGGTGCTACCTCTTCCTCCGCGCACTGCCGCGCTGCTGTCACCGGTGGGCGCTCACCACTCCGGGGCGATCTCGATCTCCGCGCCGTCCAGGTCCTCGGACCACTCCACCTGGCAGGTCAGGCGAGAGTTGTCATGGCGGGTGTCGTCCAGCATCTCCAGGAGGTCCTCCTCCTCCTCGTTGGTGCCGCCCGTCTTCACGAACGTCTCCTGGTCCAGGTACGAGTGGCACGTGGAGCACGAGGCGTTGCCGCCGCACGTGGCCAGGATGGGGAACTTGTTGCGGGTGAGGCACTCCATGAGGGACTCGAAGTCCTTCCACTCCACACCCTGGGTGCGCACACCGTCGCGGTCGGTCACGTTGATCTGGATGCTGCTCACTCGCCTGGACCTCCTGGGGCTCGCACCCCGTCCGAATTGTTCTGGGAATCAGCCGCCATTCTACGAGCGCCCGTCAAACCCTGCGTCATCGCACGACGCCGCCCGGGCCTCAGCCCATGCGGCGCACGGTGAGCGCCTGCGCCACCCGGCCGATGGGGCCCTGCTCGTCGAAGAGCTCCGAGTGGGTCAGGCCCACGCCGTCCCCGCCGAACTCCACGTTGGTGTCCAGGCCCACCCATGCGGAGACGGGGGCGCGGAACATGTGGATGGTGAGGTCCACGTTGGGGAACGCCCACGGGCCGATCTCCACGCGGGGCGCCAGACCGTTGGCGGCGTCCACCGCGCTGATGAACTGGGCGGTGGGGGAGGAGTCCTCGCCCTCCACCACGGCCTTGCTGATCCGCAGCCAGCCCGCGCCGCTGCCCGGGCGGGGCATGCGCGCCACGCGGGCCTCGAGGGAGCCGATGTAGCCGCCGCCCCACTGCTCGTACATGTTCAGCTCCTCGCACTGCTCCAGCGGGGTGAGCGGTTCGATCTCGCCGCCCGCCACGTCCTGGGTGTCCGAGGTCTTCAGCCGCCACATGCTCAGCCGGATGCAGTCCCGCCCGCCGCTGCTCATGGTGGCCTCGACCAGCTCGATGGTCTTGCCCGGGCGCAGCACGCGGGTGTGCACCTCGATCTCGCCGCCGGCAATGAAGCCCAGGATGTCGAACGAGAACCGCACCGGGATCATGTCCTCACGCGGGTGGTTGCGCTCGATCTCGTGCACCAGCAGCCCGGAGGACGCCGCCATGTGCTGCTCCAGGGGGCTCCACGCGCCCTGTGTGTACACGGTGGTGCGGAAGCTGTGCTCCCCGGTGCGGATGTAGTGGGCGTCCGGGGTGTCCTCGCCGTTCACGCCCAGGTGCCCCACGGGCTGCTCGTCGCTCATGCTCTGATCCTCTTCCTGTCCGGGCCGTGGGTGCGCGGCGCGTCCCAGGGGACACCCCCATCCACGACCGAAGTGTGTGCCGGATTACACCCTAGGGGGAGGGCTGTGTGAACGCCTACCGGCGCGTAGCGCGGGCTCGCGCCTGCCTCGCAGAAGTTCTCGGCGAGTCGAGCACCTGTCCCGGACTCCGGGTGAGATCAGGGCAGGGCCAGCCTGAACACCTTGCGCCACGCCTGGAAGACCTGCTGGGGCAGCGGGCCGGAGGTGTACCGGATCCCGTACTGCCGGCAGATCTCCCGCACGCGCGGTGCGATCTGGGACAGCCTGTTGGAGGGCATGTCCGGGAACAGGTGGTGCTCGATCTGGAAGGACAGGTTGCCGCTCATGAAGTGCATGAGGCGGGAGCCGTCGATGTTCGCGGATCCCATGGCCTGCCGCCGGTACCAGTGCCCCCGCGACTCGTTCTCCACCTCGTCCTCCGTGAAGGTCTCCGCGCCGTCCGGGAAGTGGCCGCAGAAGATCACCGCGTGCGCCCACACGTTGCGGATCACGTTCGCCGCCAGGAAGCCCTTGATCGACGCCTTCCCCGACCCGGTGAGGGATGCCAGCAGGGGGGAGACCAGGAAATCCTTCGCGGACTGCCTCCCGAGCTTCTTCATCACCCGCTTGAAGTCCTCCCAGGTGGCTCGGCCGGACTTGGTCCCGGCGCGGAACTGGTCCAGCTCCACGTCGTAGATGGCGATCCCCCACTCGAACGCCGGGGCCAGCAGGAGATTGATCACGGGATTGAGCAGGTTCACGGGCCGCCACGGCTGGTCCGGGTCCATGCGCAGCACGTTGTACCCCACGTCCCGGTCCTTGCCGAGCACGTTGGTCCAGGTGTGGTGGAGATCGTTGTGGGTGCGCTGCCAGCCGGCGGACGGTGCCACGAAGTCCCACTCCCACGTGGTGGAGTGGATCTCCTTGTCGTTCATCCAGTCCCACTGACCGTGGAGCACGTTGTGGCCGATCTCCATGTTCTCCAGGATCTTGCCCACGCTCAGACAGCCCACGCCCGCCCACCACAGGGGCCGGTGTTTGGAGAAGATCATGCACGCGCGCCCCGTCATCTCCAGGCCGCGCTGCAGGGCCACCACACGGCGGATGTAGCGTGCGTCCGACTGCCCGCGCTGGGAGAAGATGTCCTCCCGCACGGCGTCGAGCTGTGCCGCGAGGTCGTCGAGTTCCGCCCGTGTGAGGTTCAGGGGATCACCCGGTGGACGCGGCGCTGTTCTGGTGTTCTGGGTGGGGGTGACTGAGGTGAGCGTCATGGTGGTTCCTTTGTTCCGGGGGTGCAGGCCGGAGGGATCGGTGCCGGCGGAGAGGGGAGGGTGGTGGGTGTCAGGCATCGAACGCGGCATAGGGGGCGGGCCGCGTCACGCAGGTCTGGATGGGTCCGGGTTCCCGGTGGAGCTCACCGGTGCGGATGTTGGTGACCGCTCCGTCCGTCATGGGAATCAGGCAGCTGTGGCAGATGCCCATCCGGCAGCCGTGGGGCAGAGGGTGCTCGGCGCGTTCGGCGGCCTCCAGGATGGTGTCGCGTCCGCCCACCGCCACCGTGAGGCCGCTTTGCTGGAGACGGATCTCTCCCGGGCGCCCGCCGGTGGCTGCGCGCGCCACGTCGAACCTCTCCACCACGGGGGCGTGACCGGAAACCTCCCCCAGGGCCTCCACGGCCGTGACGAAGGAGTCCGGGCCGCACGCGTACGTCGCGCGCGCCCGGTGGTCGGGGCACAGCGCGCCCACTGCACCCGGGTCCGCGGCGTCGAGCCGCCCGCGCTCTTCGGTGAACCAGAAGACCGGGCGCAGGCCCCGGAACTGGTCGGCGAGCTCCAGGATCTCGTCGTGGAAGATGCACGACTCCCGGTTCCTGGCCACGTAGACCAGGACCACGTCGTGATCCGGTCTGCGCGGCATGAGGGTCCGCAGCATGGACATCACCGGGGTGATGCCGGAACCGGCTACCATGAAGAGCAGCGCCGTGGGCATCTCCGGGAGGATGAACTGCCCCTCCGGGCGCTCCAGGTACAGCACGTCCCCGGGGGCGGCCCGGTGCACGAGGTGCTCGGACACGGTCCCCTGGGCCCTGACGGTGATCGAGGGGTCGCCCTGCTCGGGAGCGCTGAGGGAGTAGGGGCGCCAGATCCGCTTCCCGTCCACCTCTACGCCGATCCGCGCCCACTGGCCCGCGCGGTGCGGGATCCAGCCGTCGCCGGCGGTGAAGAACGCGGTCACGGTGTCGGGCGTCTCTCGGTGGATGCGGGTGATCCGCCCGCGCGTGTAGTGGGCGCTCGAGAGTGCGCCGAAGAGTTGTGCAAACGAGCGCGGATCCTGGGGGTAGCTCAGGATGCCGGCTGCTGCGTGGAGGAATCTCACGATCCCGGAGCGGCCCATGCCCAAGTTCTATCCGATTGATAAGCAGGCCGGCAATCCCTGCGGGCCCTTTTCATCCTTCGGGCTTCCTGGACGCTCTGCGGCGTGGTGCTCCCCTGCAACGGAGAACACCCCGAACCTGAGGTTCGGGGTGTTCTCGGAGTCCCTGATCGGGACAGTGGCGGTGACGGTGGGATTTGAACCCACGTTGGCTTTGACACCAAACATCATTTCGAGTGATGCACCTTCGGCCGCTCGGACACGTCACCAGCTCCCAGCACTTTACAGGCCGAGACGCAACCCCTCCAAACCGGAGCCCTGGGCTGGCAGGCTGCGCGGCGGCGTCGGGGAATGCGGCGCTCAGCGGTGGGTGCGGAAGAAATCGCGCAGCAGAGCGGCGCACTCGTCCTCGCGCACGCCGCCGGTGACCTCCACCCAGTGATTGAGGCGGGGGTCCCGCACGATGTCGAACACCGAGCCGCACGCCCCGGCCTTGGGGTCCCACGCGCCGAACACCACGGTGGGCACGCGGGCGAGCACGACCGCCCCGGCGCACATGGCGCACGGCTCCAGGGTGACGACGAGGGTGCACCCCTCCAGCCGCCACTCACCGCGGTGCGCCGCCGCCTCGCGCAGGGCGAGCACCTCCGCGTGCGCGGTGGGGTCCCCGCACTCCTCGCGGCGGTTGCGCCCGGTGCCGATCACCCGCCCGTCCGTGTCCAGCACGACGGCGCCGATGGGCACGTCCCCGGACGCGGCCGTGAGTGCGGCCTCGGAAAGCGCCAGGTCCATCCAGCCCTCGAGCTGGATGGACCTGGCGGTGTGCGGAAGAGCCATGCGACTCATCGCTGCACGCTGTTCTGGTTGAACCAGGCGGTGGTGGGGGCCTTGTACGCGGTGACGATCCAGAGGATGTCCACGACAACCTTCACCAGGCCAAGGGCGACGATGAGGATGTTCCACGGGGCAGGGAAGACGAAGGCGGTGAACAGGTTGAAGATGCCGCCCAGGATCGAAATGGCCGCAAACACGGTGCCAAGGACTCGTGCCCAGTTCTTGCCCTTCTTGAGGAAGGTGTACACCAGGAGGTACAAGCCGATGGTGACGATCATGCTGATGATCGAGCCGATGGGGCCACCCACACCGGAAGCGCGGTCGGCAGTCTGGTTCGCCGTCTCAGTGCTCAAGCCCATGTTGCGGTAGAGCTCGGGGAAGTCGATGTTGGCAGTCGCGACCAGTCCCAGGACGGCGTTGAGCACGTAGATGCCCAGCGACACCAGCGTCAGCTTGAGCAGCCGGTCGATCGTGGAGGGGCGCTCCATCAGGCCGGTGTACTGCCCGGGGTTGTACTCCGCGGTGCCGAACTTGCCTCCGGCCTGACCGTACTGCTGGCCGTTGGGGCCACCCTGCGGTGCGCCGTTGACCGCGCCCTGGCCGTAGGGCATGGGCTGGCCGGACTGTGCGGGGCCGGGCTGTCCGGGGATGCCGGACTGCGGGTTCTGCGGTTCGTTCGGAGTGGTGCTCATGACTGCCGTCCTTTCATGTGGTGGTGCGAGTGGTGGTGCAGGTGTGGGGGGTCACTCGTAGCGCAGGGCGGTGATGGGATCCTGGCGGGCAGCCCGCACGGCGGGGATGGTGCCGGCCAGGAAGGCGATGAACATGACCGAGAGGATGATCAGGGCGATGTTCACGGGGTTGAACAGGAACAGGCTCAGCCCGGGCAGTGACGACAGCAGCCCGTTGGAGAGCACCCCGCTGAGGATGCTCCCGGCTGCCACGGCTACGCCGGCGCCGATCGCGGAGCCCAGGAAGCCGATGAAGATCGCCTCGAGGGAGAACAGGCCGAAGACCTTGCCCCCGCTCATGCCCAGCGCCTTCATCAGCCCGATCTCCCGGGTGCGCTCCTGCACGGACATCAGCAGCGTGTTCACGATGCCGAAGCCCGCGGCGAGCAGCGCGATGATGGCGAAGGAGTTGAGGATCCACACGATGCCGTTGATGACCGCGCGGAACATGCCCAGCTGGTCCTCCACGGTGCGTCCGAGCATGTTCTCGTCCGAGAGCTGCGACTTGATGGCGCCCACCTTGGACATGTCGTCCACGGTGGCGGTGGCGGTCAGGTACGAGTTCGGGACCTTCCGGGGGCTTCCGGAGACCTGGTAGTCGTAGAGCTTCTTGTTCAGGCCCGCGGAGGGGATGGGGTTGTCGGAGGAGCCCGCCAGTGAGGCCTGGGCGACGCCCGAGACCTTGACGGTGAACGTCCTGTCCTGGTCCACGGCGTTGCCCAGCGCGATCTTCACGGTCTTGCCCACGGCGTCCTGGTTGGATCCCAGGCCCAGGGGCTCGACCCACGAGGAGGGCAGCAGGATCTCGTCCTTGCCGCGCTCCGGGGCCTCACCGGACTCGAGCTGCAGCCCGTCCGCCTCCGGGGGCGAGCCCAGGCTGAGCGTGAACTTCTCGCCGCCGGGGGCCTCCAGGTACTTGGGGGTGACCATGTACATGGGGTCCACCGAGCCCACGCCGTCGATCTTCTCGATCTTGTCGATGTCCGAGTCGGTCAGGCCGCTGATGGAGCCGAAGCCGAGCTGCACGTTGGTCTCGTCCGGGTTGTACTCGGTGGGTCCGTCCTGCTCGCTGGAGCCGGGGGCGGACTGCTCGGAGACCTTCTGGACGAACAGGGCGTTCTCGTTGCCGAACGCGGCCACGGTCTTGTCGATGTAGTCGTTGACGCCCGTGCCGATCCCGGAGGTCAGGGTGAGCGTGAACGAGCCGATGAAGATCGCGATCACGGTCAGGATGGTGCGCGCCTTGGCCCGGAACGTGTTCCCGATCGCCGTGCGCAGCAGATCGATGAATTTCACGCGGTGGCTCCTGGCTGCTCGGGGGTGGGGGCGGGCGCGGCGTGCTTGCCGGGGCGCGGTGGTTCCTGGGCGGCGCGGGCGATCTCGGCGGCGTCGGCCTGGCTGATCGTGACCACCTCCCCGGTGGCGGGCTCGGTGACCTGCAGGGTCTCCGCAGCGGCCTCGGCGGGCTGCTGGGCCCACGGGTGGGCCGGGGATCCGGGGGCGACGTCGCTCGCGGGCTTCTCGGGGCTCGGCACGATCTGCCCGTCCACCAGGTAGATCTGGCGCGAGCAGCGCTTGGCGAGGTCCTCGTCGTGGGTCACGACCACCAGGGTGATCCCCTTGTCCCGGTTGAGTCCGAAGAGGATGTCCTCCACCACCTTGGAGGTCGCGGAGTCCAGGTTGCCGGTGGGCTCGTCCGCGAAGATCACGGAGGGGTCGTTGATGAGCGCGCGGGCGATCACCACGCGCTGCTTCTGCCCGCCGGAGAGGTCGGTGGCCTTGTTGTCCGCCTTGTCCGCCATCTCCAGCTGCTCGAGCGCCTCGAGGCCCCGGCGCTTGCGCTCGGACGCGGGGACGCCCGCGATCTTCAGGGGCAGCGTGACGTTCTCCAGCACGCTCTGGTTGGGTGTCAGGAAGAACTGCTGGAACACGAAGCCGAACGCGGAGTTGCGCAGCTCGTTGAGCTCCTTGGCGCCGAGGTCCCCGGTGGGCCTGCCCTCCACGGCCACCACGCCGTGGGTGGGGGCGTCCAGCAGCGCGAGCAGGTGCATGAGGGTGGACTTGCCCGAGCCGGACTTGCCCACCACGGCCACGGACTCGCCCTTGCCGATCTCCAGGTTGATGCCCTTGAGGGCGTCGAAGCGGGTGTCGCCCCTGCCGTAGATCTTGACCAAATTCTCCGTCTCGAGAACCGGTGCCGTCATGTGTGGTGCCCCTTCCGAGGGTTGCCGTGCGCAGGACTGGGTGGAGCGGGATCGCATGTTCCCTACGAGAGTAGGGCACGGCACCATCCTGCACGGCGTGCGGCGGTGTCCCGTGACGAAGTCGTGACGTGACCCGTCCGGCCGGGGACGGCGGCGTCGTGGGCGCGTGGGCCGGGGCCGGTGGAGCCCGCTCCGGCGATGGTCCGCGCAGCCGGGGCTACTGCTAGATTCTGGGTATGCGAGTCACTGTCTTGGATCACCCGTTGGTCGCCCACAAGCTGAGCGTGTTGCGCGAGAAGGACACCCCGTCCCCCGTGTTCCGCCAGCTGGTGGAGGAACTGGTCACGCTGCTGGCCTACGAGGCCACCCGGGATGTCCGCGTGGAGCCGGTGACCATCCAGACCCCGGTGGCCGAGACGCAGGGCACCGCCCTGACCCGCCCGCGCCCGCTGGTGGTTCCCATCCTGCGCGCCGGGCTGGGGATGCTCGAGGGCATGACCCACCTGATCCCCACCGCGGAGGTCGGCTTCCTGGGCATGGCCCGGGACGACGCCACCCTGGACATCATCACCTACGCCGAACGGCTGCCGGACGACCTCACGGGGCGCCAGGTGTACGTGCTCGATCCCATGCTCGCCACGGGTGGCACCCTCAGCGAGGCCATCAAGTTCCTGTACCGCCGCGGTGCGCAGGACATCACGTGCGTGTGCCTGCTGGCCGCCCCCGAGGGGCTCGACCGGCTCGAGAAGGAGCTCGGGGACAGCGAGGTGAACGTGGTGCTCGCCTCCGTGGACGAGCGGCTCGACGAGAACGCCTACATCGTGCCGGGGCTCGGGGACGCCGGGGACCGTCTGTACGGCGTCGTGGACTGAGCTGCCCGGCAGCCGCCGACCAGCGAAAGACGTGCGGGATGTGATCCCCCACCATGATGCGCCACACCTGACCCCTAAGCCCGGGCGAATTGCAACCTTTTTTCGCTCCGGACACGCCAGAGGTGTACCCCATCTCACCATGTGAGAAAAAAGCGCATATATTACTTGCCAGTCCAGCCCCATGTCGCGGAACATGGGATATAACACCGTTTTCCAGGAAATTCACGGGAACGGGGCTTCACGAGGCAGGGGTACGAATGTCAGGCGCACCGGGCTACGTCCACATCTCCCAGCGGCACCGGCTGTCCGGCGCCCAGGCCCCTGTGCGCGCACGCGGAGCCCACCGCGCTCCCGGGGCTCCCGAGGAGCACCGCCACCTGCGCTCCGTCTCCGCGGACTACGCCCCCGAGGTCCGGGACCCCCAGGTGCCCGACCAGCAGCCCACCGAGGCCCGCGGCTTCGTGCTGTACGTGGGCGTGGACGAGCAGGCCGCGGCGGACCGGGGGATCAACCTGGTCCAGCTCGTGCAGGAGATCCGCCAGCACATCCGTTCCACCGTTCCCGGGTCCGACTCCTACGCCGCCGTGGCGCTCGCCCCGGTGAACGCGCAGGGCACGGACCTCGAGGTGGTGCGCAGCGCCCTGGGGGACCCCACCTTCACGGATCCGGTGATCGAGCCCATCGCGCCGCTGCCCGCGTGCGGTGCCGGCAGCCGCATCGACCACCAGCGCGTGGGCGTGCTGATCGACCTGTCCCGCCGCGAGGTGTTCCTGGACGGGGACCTGCTCAACCTCACGCACCGCGAGTTCGAGCTGCTCAACTACCTGGTGGAGAACGGCACGCGCACCGTGGGCCGCACCGAGCTGCTCGACAACCTGTGGGAGGACGCCGAGGAGGTGCCCTCCGAGCGCACCATCGACGTCCACGTGCGGCGGCTGCGCTCCAAGCTGGGGCGCCTGGCCAACACCGTGCGCACCGTGCGGGGCCAGGGCTACCGCTTCTACGACCACCCCGAGGTGGTCGTGTGGGCGGCTCCCGAGTACTCCATCTGACGGCGCCGCGGCCGCACGTGCGCGCCGCCGCGAAGCGTGCACGACGCCGCCCGCAACGGTGCCCGGCGGCGTCGTCACCCGGGGTGGGCGGCCCGTGACAGACTGGCCTGCATGACCCGCCACGACCTCAAGCACCTGGTGATCATGCGCCACGGGCAAGCCGACTACCCGCGGGACGTCCCGGACCACGACCGTCCGCTCGTGCCGCGCGGTGCGCGGGAGGCCGCGGCGGCGGGGGCGTGGCTGGCGGAGAACGCGCCGCCAGAGATGATCCTGGTCTCGCCCGCCCTGCGCACGCGGCAGACGGTCACGTGGGTGTGCCACGAACTGGGGGAGAAGGCGCCCACTCCCCAGTTGTGGGAGGGGCTCTACAACGGGGCGGACGCCCAGCTGGTCGCCGCGGTCAACCACGTGCCGGAATCCGTGCGCACCCTGCTGGTGGTCGCGCACATGCCGGGTGTCCTGGACGCCGTGCTGCGCCTGGCCTCACGCGACTCGGACCCGGACGCCATGATGGACGTGGCCGGTGGCTTCCCCACCGCGGGCACCGCGGTGCTGGAGGTCCCCGGGGACTGGGCGCTGCTCGACGGTGCGGACGCCCGCCTCACCGCGTTCCACGCACCGGAGGTGTGACCCGCCGCCGGCGCGCCTCACGCCGGGCGCGGGCGATGACGAACGCCAGGGAGATCCCCGCGCTCATCACGCTCAGCAGGAGCAGGACGAACCCGATTACGGCGGTGCCCAGACCGTCGTCCGGGACGAGAGGCAGGCCCAGCAGCGCGGCACCCCACAGCACCGCGGCCAGCGCCACCAGGACGCCCGCGGTGAGCCACAGGCTCCGCAGCGTGCGGTGGAAGGGTCTCATGCGGCCTCGTGCAGGGGTCAGTGCTTGGCCTCGCACGCTACACCGTCGCCGTCCCCGTCCAGACCCGGGCGGTACCCGGGGGATCCCGCGTACAGCGGCGCCATCCCGGCGGCGCGGGCCTCGGCGCAGCGGGAGAAGTACACGTCCCCGCCGGGCGCACCCGCACCGGCCGGGGGCTGCGCAGAAGCCGGCAGCCGGGGTGCGGGCGCGGCCGGGGCGGCGGGTGCCGCCGGCACGGCGGGCGGTGCCGCGGGTTCCGCGGCGGGTTCGTCCGCCGGGGCCGGAACGGCGCGCGGGCCCGGCAGTATCTGCTCGGGGCACGTGTCCAGCACGCGGATCAGCGCCTGCTTCTCCGCGTCCGTGACCCACAGCTCGTAGGTCTTCTTCACCGCGATCTGCGTGGCGACGTACTCGCAGCGCTCGCCCCTGGCCGGGGGCAGCCAGGTGGCGGCGTCCCCGTCGGACTTCGCAGTGTTGCTCGGGCCGTCCACGGCCAGCAGGTTGAGGGGGTCGTTGGCGAGCTCGGTGCGCCGGGCGGCGTCGAGCTGCTGCGCACCCTTCTGCCACGCGTCGGAGAGGGCCACCACGTGGTCGATCTGCACCTCCGCGCTGGTGTCCCGGCCCGCCGTGAACGCCATGGCCTCCCCCGTGTACGGGCTCAGCAGCGAGCCCGCGGCCACCTTGCAGCCGTGCGTGCCCGGCTTCACCTCCACCCCGGTGAGGTCCCGCCGCAGGACGTCGTTGCGGGTGTCGCAGCCGTTGTGGTCCGTGTCCGCCCAGCGGGGGCCGAACTCGTCCCGCGAGTAGCCGGTCCTGGGCGCGCGGCCCTTCACGGGGATTTCTCCCAGTGCCGCGAGCGCCGTTCCGGGTGCGGCACTGCGCGTGCGGTCGGAGGGGGACGACGACGCCGTCCCCGCCCCGGCTGCCCCGGTGCGGCTCGCGGCCGGCGTGGGGGAGGGCGCGGGCGGCGTCGTCGTGTCGGTTGTGCGCGCAGCGGAGGCGGTCGGCGCGTCCGACGAGGGGGCGGACGTGCCCGGGGCGCCGCACCCGGCGAGGGCGACGGCGAGCACCGCGGCCACGATGGCGGTGCTGCGGGCGGGGGAGGTGCGGGGGGAAGTCAGGGAGTCCTCGATCCTGGCGGCGCCGGCGGGGCGGCGGTTAACGCAAGGACCCCGCATCCGGTGGATGCGGGGTCCCGATGGAGTGCGCCCGATAGGATTCGAACCTACAACCTTCTGATCCGTAGTCAGATGCTCTATCCGTTGAGCTACAGGCGCCCTCGTGCAGCGGCACGCGGCCTCTGCAACGGGTAACAACTTACACCCGCGTGCCCCCGGCGACAAATCGCGGAGCTCTCCGTGCGGGGTGGATGTGGTGTAACTCTCGTCCGGGGTTCCCGGCACCGCGATAGACTCCAGGCACACCCCCGTGCCCCCGGGGGAGGCCCGACCCCGGCGCCGTTGCACAGCGAGGTGCGGCGCGTGAACCGGCGGCCGCGGCCCCGCGGTGGTGCGGCACGCACGACGGCCTCAACGAGGAGACATGTCAATGGCTGACAACAGCACAGCAAGCACCGGGACCACCGAGCTCAACCGCGAGGTCCAGCAGTCGCTGGACAACCCGCCCACGGACTACCGGGAGCTCGTGGACTGGGTGCGCGAGGTCGCAGAGCTTGCCACGCCGGACCGCATCCACTGGGCGGACGGCTCCGAGGCCGAGTGGGCCCAGCTGACCGACCAGATGGTCGAGGCCGGCACGCTGGTGCGTCTCGCGGAGGACAAGTTCCCCAATTCGTTCGCGGCGTTCTCCGACCCCGAGGACGTCGCCCGCGTGGAGGAGCGCACCTTCATCTGCACCAAGACCCAGAAGGGGGCGGGGCCCACCAACAACTGGGAGGACCCGCAGGTCATGAAGGAGACCCTGCGCAAGCGCTTCAACGGCGCCATGCGCGGGCGCACCATGTACGTGATCCCGTTCGTCATGGGCTCCCTGGACGCGCAGAAGCCCCAGTACGGCGTGGAGATCACCGACTCCCCCTACGTGGTGTGCTCCATGCGCATCATGGCCACCATCGGCACGGACGTGCTGGAGAAGATGTCCCGGGACAAGGCCCCGTTCGTGGAGTGCGTGCACTCCCTGGGCGCCCCGCTGCAGCCGGGCGAGGAGGACGTCCCCTGGCCCTGCAACCCGGCCAAGTACATCGTGCAGTTCCCCGAGGACCGCGCCATCTGGTCCTTCGGCTCCGGCTACGGCGGCAACGCACTGCTGGGCAAGAAGTGCTACGCGCTGCGCATCGCCTCCGCGATCGCCCACGACGAGGGCTGGCTGGCCGAGCACATGCTGATCCTCAAGGTCACGGACCCCGAGGGCGACTCCCGCTTCATCGCCGCGGCCTTCCCGTCCGCGTGCGGCAAGACCAACTTCGCGATGCTCGAGCCCACCATCGAGGGCTGGAAGGCCGAGATGGTCGGGGACGACATCGCCTGGATCCGCTTCGGCAAGGACCGCACCCCGCGCGTGGTCAACCCGGAGGCTGGGCTGTTCGGCGTGGCGCCGGGCACCGGGTGGTCCACCAACCCGAACGCGATGCACGCGATTGCTCGCGGCAACACCATCTTCACCAACGTGGCGCTGACCGACGACGGCGGCGTGTGGTGGGAGGGCATGACCGACGAGGTCCCCGAGCACCTCACAGACTGGAAGGGCAACGACTGGACCCCAGAGTCCGGGCGACCCGCCGCGCACCCCAACTCCCGGTTCTGCACCCCCATCAAGCAGGTGGAGATCCTGGCCCCGGAGTACGACGACCCCGAGGGCGTGCCGCTGTCGGCGATCATCTTCGGCGGGCGCCGCAAGACCACCGTGCCCCTGGTGTCCGAGTCCTTCGGGTGGGAGCACGGCGTGTTCCAGGGCGCCACGCTGTCCTCCGAGACCACCGCCGCCGCCAAGGGTGCGGTGGGTGTGGTGCGCCGCGACCCCATGGCCATGCTCCCGTTCATCGGCTACAACGCCAACGACTACCTCGAGCACTGGCTGGACACCGGCGCCCGCATGGGCGAGGAGAACATGCCGCGGATCTACTACGTGAACTGGTTCCGCCGCACCCCGGACGGCGGTTTCGCGTGGCCCGGCTTCGGTGAGAACTCGCGCGTGGTCAAGTGGATCGTGGAACGCCTCAAGGGCACCGCGGGCGGCCACGAGACCCCCGTGGGCATCCTCCCGGCCAAGGAGGACCTCGACCTCACGGGTCTGGAGATCTCCGACGAGGAGATCGAGGCAGCCCTGCGCGTGGACAAGGACGAGTGGCTCGCGGAGCTGCCCGGCATCGACGAGTGGTTCGCCCGACTGCGCGACGTCCCCGAGGTCATCCTCGAGCAGCGCGCCGGTCTCGAGGAGCGCCTGAAGAACGACTGACGAGGGCCGGCACCCGCCGGACCCCCTGTGCGATTGCGCCGCGCGGCCGAGCTGGCCGCGCGGCGTCGTCGTGCGTGCCGACGGACGGCACCGAGGAGAGGAAGACCATGCGGCTCACGGCGTTCTCGGACATCGCCCTGCGCGTGCTGCTGCTCATGGGCGGGCTGCCGCAGGGCACCATGCTGTCCACGCAACGCATCGCGGAGGGCGTGGGTGCCCCGTACCACCACGTGGCCAAGACCGTGGCGCGGCTGCGGGGGATGGGCCTGCTGTGCTCGCAGCGCGGCCGCGCGGGAGGCGTTGCCCTCACAGCCGAGGGGTGCGGGGTGAGCGTGGGCCGGGTGCTGCGGGAGCTCGAGGCGGACACGGCGATCGTGGAGTGTGAGGCGGACGAGGCGGCGTGCCCGCTGAACCACGGGTGCCGGTTGCGCCGGGCGCTGAACAGTGCACGGGAGGCGTTCTACCGGGAGCTCGACGGCGTCACGGTCACGGACCTGGTGAACCCCCGCCAGGTGGGGCCGATCGCCGTGCAGCTGGGGCTGCGCCCGCCCGCCGGGGGCACTGCACCGGGCGAGGGGGCGGCGGGCGTCACCCCGGTCACTCGCACGGGTGGGGGACCCGACAGCACCGCTCACTAAACACAGCATATTAAATGCTAAATTAGTCTCGTCAGGTTCAGACGAGAGGAAGCCGCCATGCTGTCCGAGAAGTCACGCCCGGTCATCGCCCAGACCCTGGGGATCATCGCCGAGCGGATCCCCCACATCACCCCGGTGTTCTACCGGTCCATGTTCGAGGCTCGCCCCGACCTGCTGGACGGGATGTTCAGCCGCGCCAACCAGAAGAACGGCACGCAGCCGCAGGCGCTGGCCGGGTCGATCGCCATGTTCGCCTCGCACCTGCTGAACCACCCGGACTCCTACCCGGACGAGGTGCTCTCCCGTGTGGCGCACAAGCACGCGTCCCTCGGGCTCGATCCCCGGGAGTACCCCACGGTGCACGAGCACCTGTTCAAGGCCATTGCCGCGGACCTCGGGGACGCCGCCACCCCGGAGGTCGTGGCCGCGTGGGACGAGGTCTACTGGCTCATGGCGGACGCGCTCATCGCCCTCGAGAAGGACCTCTACGCCCGGCAGGCCAACCGCGTGGCGTTCGCGCCCTTCCGTGTGAGCGCCAGGGAGGCCGTGGCGGACGGTGTGCTGGCCTTCGAGTTCGAGCCCGCGGACGGCACCCCCATGACCCCGGCGGTCCCGGGGCAGTACGTGACCGTGCAGGTCACCGTGACCGACGGGCTGCGCCAGCCCCGCCAGTTCACGCTGGTGCCGGGCCGCCCGGGCCACCGCCGGGTGATCGTGCGGGAGGACCCACAGGGGGAGGTCACCCCGGTGCTGCACCGGGACGTGGCCGTGGGGGACGTCCTGGAGCTCTCCAACCCGTACGGGGACGTGGTCCTGGACCCGGCGTCCCCCGCTCCGCTCGTGCTGGTGTCCGCGGGCATCGGGATCACGCCGGTGCTCGCGTTCCTCGACCAGCTCGTGCGCGAGGATCCCGAGCGGGAGGTGCTGGTGCTGCACGCGGACCACTCTGCGGCGGCCTGGCCGTGCCGGGAGCAGGTGCGGGAGTACGTCTCGCAGCTGCCCAACGCCCGCCTGGTCTCGTGGCTCGGGGTTCCGGGGGAGGGGGACCACGAGGGGCGGATGGACGTCTCCCGGGTGGAGGTCCCCGCGGACGCCGAGGTGTTCATGTGCGGCCCGCTGCCGTTCATGCAGGCCGTGCGCTCGCAGCTGGTCGACGCGGGCGTGCCCGGCCGCGCGATCCACTACGAGATCTTCGGCCCGGACCTGTGGATGCTCCACGACGAGGCCCGCGCCGCGGCCTGAGCCCCGTCACCACTGCCACAACGCGCGCGACCGCTCGGCGGGGCGCCGGGCGGCGGTGACCCGGTGGGCCGGTGACGTCGCCCGTTCGCGGTGCCCCCCGCCCAGCGCCCGCGGGCACGCGCGGAGGGCTCGGGCACCCGCGGAGGGCCGGGTACGTGCGGAGAGCCGGGGGTACGACGACGCCGCGCGGCCGGGTGGCTGCGCGGCGTCGTCGTACCCTGTCCGGAGGCGGGGATGGTGCCCGGGGTGCTCAGCCCTGGCGGACGATCCTGAGGACGGTGTCCCGCACGGCCTCCATGGCCGCGGCGTCCGGGGCCTCCACGTTGAGCCGCAGGAAGGGCTCCGTGTTGGAGGGGCGCAGGTTGAACCACCAGCCCTGGGTGGGGTGCGTGAACGTGGTGCCGTCCATGTCCTCGACCGTGACCGCGGGATCGGTCTCGGCGAAGTGCGCGCGCACGCGGTCCACGGCGGCGGCCTTGTCCTCGATCTCGGAGTTGATCTCGCCGGAGGCCACGTACGGGTCGTAGCGGTCCATGAGGTCGCTGAGCGTGCCGGTCTGCTCGCCCAGGGCGGCCAGCACGTGCATGGCCGCGAGCATCCCGGTGTCCGCGTTGAAGAAGTCCTTGAAGTAGTAGTGCGCGGAGTGCTCCCCGCCGAACACGGCGCGCTCGGAGGCCATCACTGCCTTGATGAAGGAGTGGCCCACGCGGGTGCGCACGGCGCGCCCGCCGTTCGCCTCGATCAGCTCCGGCACGGCCTGGGAGGTGATGAGGTTGTGGATCACCACGGGGTGCTCCTCGCCCGCGGCCTGCGCACGGGCGATCTCCCGCTCCGCGACGATCGCCGCCACGGCGGACGGGGAGACCGGCTCGCCGTTCTGGTCCACCACGAAGCAGCGGTCGGCATCCCCGTCGAACGCGAGGCCGATGTCGGCGCCGTGCTCCCGGACGGCCTTCTGCAGGTCCACCAGGTTGGCGGGCTCCAGCGGGTTGGCCGGGTGGTTGGGGAACGTGCCGTCCAGCTCGAAGTACAGGGGCACGATCTCCAGGTGCAGGGCCTCCAGCAGGGCATCGCCCAGCACCGCGGGGGTGGTGAGACCGGCCATGCCGTTGCCGGCGTCCACCACGACCTTCAGCGGACGGATCCCGCTCAGGTCCACGAGCGAGCGCAGGTAGCGGGCGTAGTCGCCCAGCACGTCCCGGCGGGTCACCCGACCACCGCGCGGCACGGCCTCGATCTCGCCCGCGTCCAGGTACGCCTGGGCGGCGTCGCGGATCTCGTACAGCCCGGTGTCCGAGGACACGGGCACCGCACCGGCCTGGGCCATCTTGATCCCGTTGTACTGCGCCGGGTTGTGGCTCGCCGTGAACGTGGCGCCCGCGCAGTCCAGGGTGCCGCACGCGAAGTACAGCTCGTCCGTGGAGATGCTGCCGATCACCGTGACGTCCGCGCCACGGCGGGTGGCACCGGCCGCGAAGGCCTCGACGAACTCCGGGGAGGAGGGGCGCATGTCCCCGCCCACCACCACGGAGGAGCCGGTCAGGCCCAGGACGTCCACGAAGGCCGCGCCCGTGGCCCGCACGCTCTCGGCGGTGATGCTCTCGCCCACGATGCCGCGCACGTCGTAGGCCTTGAATGATGAGGAAAGGTCTGTGGTCACGGCCCCGATTCTACGGGAGGGGCCCTGGGGGTTCGCGGGGTGCCAGGGTCCGCGCGGGGCGCTGTGGTTACATGTGTGGCATGGCCGAGTTCCTGAGGATGAGCAACCCGATCCAGCACTACGCCTGGGGGTCCTGCTCGGTGCTCGCCGACATGCAGGGCCGCCCCGGGCCCACCGAACGGCCGGAGGCGGAGCTGTGGATGGGCGCCCACGCGAGCGCACCGTCGCGCGTGGAGCTCGCCGGGCAGCAGCGGGGCCTGGACGAGATCGCCCCGCACCTGCCGTTCCTGCTCAAGGTCCTGGCCATCGACGCACCCCTGTCCATCCAGGTCCACCCCTCCTCCGACCAGGCACGGGAGGGCTTCGCGCGGGAGAACGCCGCCGGGATCGCCCCGGACGCACCCCACCGCAACTACCGGGACGAGCACGCCAAGCCGGAGACGGTCATCGCCCTCACGGACATGTGGCTGCTCGCCGGGCAGCAGGAGCCCGGGCGGCTCGCGGAGCTCGCCGAGACGCTGGACCTGCCGTGGCTCGCTGCGGCGGCCGCCTCCCCGTGTCCCCTGCGCCACGCCCTGGAGCTCGGTGACGACGACGCCGCCGCGGCCGTGCGCGTGTGCGTCACCGCGGCCGCCTCCGCACGCGACACGGCGGCGTCCTCACAAGAGGGGACCGGGTCGCTGTCCCCGGAGCAGGGCCCGGCCGAGCGCGCCGTGCACCTCATCGAGCTGCTGAGCCGGCACCACCCGCAGGACCGGGGGATGCTGGTGGCCCTGTGCATGAACGTGGTGCACCTGGCTCCGGGGCAGGCGCTGTTCACCCCCGCGCAGCAGGTCCACGCCTACCTCAGCGGCACGGCCGTGGAGATCATGGGGTGCTCGGACAACGTGCTGCGGGCGGGGCTGACCTCCAAGCACATCGACGTCCCCGAGCTGCTCGCCGTGATGGCGCAGACCCAGGAGCCCGTGGAACTGCTGCAGACCCGCACCGCCGAGGACGGCGCCGTGCACTACCCCCTGTGGGATCCGGCCCTGTCCCTCGTGTCCGCGCGGGTGGCACCCGGTGCGCCGCTCGTGCGCGAGGTCGCGGACACCTGCATGGTGCTCGTCACCGAGGGCTCCGTACGGGTCTCCGCCACGGCGGGGCCCGAGGACGGCGGCGCGCAGGACGAGGGCACGGCCGCGGCGGCCGGGGAGTCGCTCGTGCGCCTGGGCGGCGCGTGCACCGTGCGGATCACCGGCGAGGGGTGTGTGTTCCTCGTGGAGGCTGTGACTCCCGGCCGGCCGCACGGGCCCCGTCTCACCCTTTAGATGGTCGCGCGCGGCCGCCGAGAGGCGTTGAATGGCTGGGCCCATGTTTGACGAGCAGTGCTAGGGAGTGCAGATGGACCGGCGGATCGAACGCACCCGCGCGGCAGTGGTGCAGGCCACCGTGGAGCTGGTGGCGTCCCGCGGTTCGCAGGTCGGGATGACCGAGATCGCTGACGCCGCGGGCGTCAGCCGCAAGGCCGTGTACGAGAACTTCGGCTCCAGGGACCAGGTGCTGTGCAGCGCCACCCAGAGCCTGCTGGCCACGGTGCCCCTGCGCGTGAGCGCGCTGGACGCCGAGCGGCCGAACCCTTGGGACGTGGTGCTCGCGCCCATCGCCGAGCACGTGGAGCAGTTCCGGGACTTCTACCGCGCGGTGCTCTCCGGACCCGGCTGCTTCCTGGTGCGGGACGCCGTGGTGGACCACGCGGTCACCGGGCTGCGGGAGGTGCGCGGGCGCATCGAGGACCCCCGCGTGCGGGACGCCGGCGAGTGCGACCGCTTCATCGTGCACGGTCTCGTGGGCGTGATCGCCGAGTCCCTCGTGGCGCAGCCGGGCGTGAGCGTGCAGTCCCTGGCCCACTCCCTCAGTGCGGGGCTCGCGGAGTCGATGAGCTGCTGCTGAGGGCGGGCCCACCACGCCCCCTGCCGGAATAATCACGCCCTCACAGCCGCTGTACGGAGTCCAGGGGCGCGCGAGCACCCCTCACAGATCCGTTCCGACAGGAAGGACTCACAATGTCCCAGATCACGATCATCGGTGGCCACGGCAAGGTGGCGCTGCAGCTGAGCCGGCTGCTCTCCTCGCAGGGGGACACGGTCAACGCCGTGATCCGCAAGGAGGAGCAGAGTCAGGACGTGCAGGACGCGGGCGCGAACCCCGTGGTCGCGGACGTGCAGGAGATGGACGTGGCGGCGCTGAGCGAGCTGCTGGCCGGGCAGGACGCCGTGGTCTGGTCCGCGGGCGCCGGCGGGGGATCCCCCGAGCGCACCTACGCCGTGGACCGTGACGCCGCCATCCGCTCGATGGACGCCGCCGAGGCCGCCGGTGTGAAGCGCTACGTGATGGTCTCCTACATGGGCGCCGGGCAGGACCACGGTGTGCCCCAGGACAACGACTTCTACGCCTACGCCCAGTCCAAGGCGGACGCGGACGACCACCTGCGGGCGAGCTCCCTGGACTGGACCATCCTGGGCCCCGGAATGCTCACCGACGACGCCGCCACGGGCTCGATCGCGATCGGCAGGGCCGGGGAGGACGGCAACCGGGACACCGCCCGCGGCAACGTGGCACTGGTGGCCGCCAGGGTGCTCGCCGACCCCGCCCACACCGTGCACCGCTTCATCGAGTTCGCGGACGGCAGCACCCCGATCGCCGAGGCCGTCGACTCGCTGGACTGATCCGCACACCGATCGCCCGGTCCGCGCCGCCCCTGCCGGGGTGCCGTGCGGGCCGGGCGATCTTCTAGGCTGAGCGCATGGATATGCCATTGATCCACCCCGAGGCCTCCGACGGCCACCCCCGGGAGCGCATGGACCTCAACGAGGTCATGGCCCTGACCGCCGTGGTCCACGGGACCGTCCAGGGGGTCGGCTTCCGCTACTGGTGCTGGCGGCAGGCGGAGAAGCTCGGGCTCACCGGCACTGCGACCAACCAGGAGGACGGCACCGTGGGCGTCGTCGCCGAGGGGCCGCGCTGGGCCGTGGGGGAGTTCCTGCAGGCCCTGATCTCCCGCGACACCCCCGGGGCCGTGATCACCGTGGACGAGCACTTCGGCCCCGCCACCGGTCAGTACACGGACTTCACCACCCACTGATTCGCGGGTCCGCGGCCGTGTTCACCTCCGGTTGGTCTGCGGACCCTACCGTGGGGGAGTCCGACCGACCGCCCGCGAGGAGGAGTCCATGACCGTCACGAGTTCCCCGGGGACCGGCTCCCGGCCTGAGCGCGCGGCCCGGTGCCTGGGCGGCGCCGTCGAGCTGCTGGAGCGCATCCGCGCGGCCCGTCGCGCGCGTCTCGCGGACGTCAACCGGGTGGCGCCCCGGCACCGGCACTCCGCGCTGAACCTGGTGGACTACACCGACGTGCGCTCCTAGGACCTTAGGGAGCTGCCGACCGAGCTCGCGGCGCTGGGGGTCTCCTCCCCTCGGGCGCATGGAGTCCGGGGTCGCGGAGCACCTCGTGGCGGTCGCGCTGACGCTGGTCGCCGTGGCGGGCACGGATGCCCGGCTGCCCGACCTCGACCCGGGCCTGCCGCCGGGGGAGGACGCCCTCCCCGGACCACTGACGCTGGAACGCGACACCGTGCGCCTCGTGGGCCAGGGCCGTGAGCGCCGCGCCACGCGCATCATGGTCACGATGCCCACCAACGCCGCCCGGGACCCGGCGCTCGTCAGGCGCATGGTGGCCGTCGGCATGGACGTGGCGCGCATCAACTGCGCCCACGACGGGCCGCGGGAGTGGGCCGCGATGCTCGAGCACCTCCGGGCGGCGGCCGCGGAGCTGGGCACCGACCTGCGGGTGGCCATGGACCTCGCGGGGCCCAAGGTGCGCACGGGACCCGTGTCACCGGGCCCGCGCGTGGAGAAGATCAAGCCCGAACGGGACGCCAGGGCCACGTGCGCCGCCCCGCCCGGCTGTGGCTCGGCACGCAGCGCTCGGAGGACGTCCCCGCGGTGCCCGTGGAGCCCCAGGGGTGGCTCGCCGCGCGCACCGTGGGCGAGCGCCTCCGGCTGCGCGACGCCCGGGACTCCGGACGCACCCTGCGCGTGGTGGAGGTCCACGAGGACGCCGTGCTGGTGGAGTTCTCCAAGACCGTCTACTTCGCCACGGGGATCGTCCTGAGGGCCCCGGACGGTGCGGAGGGCGTGCTCGGCGAGCTGCCCGAGACCGAGCAGTCCCTGCGCGTGGCGGTGGGCGAGACCCTGCGCCTGCTGAACCACACGGACCCCGTGCCCGCGGAGGGCACGGCTCCGCTCGTCATCGGCTGCACCCTCCCCGAGGTCTTCCGGGACGCCGCCGCCGGGCACCGCGTGTGGCTGGACGACGGCAGGATCGGCGGGGTGATCCGCTCGGTGCACCCGCAGCACATGGACGTGGAGATCACCCACGCCGGGCCCACGGGCAGCAGACTCCGGGCCGAGAAGGGCATCAACTTCCCGGACACGGACCTGCACCTGCCCGCGCTGACGGAGAAGGACCGCGAGGACCTGGCGTTCGTGGCCCGCCACGCGGACAACGTCAACATGTCCTTCGTGCGCAGTGCCCAGGACGTGGCGGACCTGCTCGCCCGCCTGGAGGCGCTGGACGCCCGCTCCGTGGACGTCACCCTCAAGATCGAGACCGTGGGCGGGTTCGAGCACCTGTCCATGATCCTGCTGGAGGTCATGCGGTGGCAGGACTCCGGTGTCATGATCGCCCGCGGGGACCTCGCGGTGGAGACCGGTTTCGAGCGCATGGCCGAGGTGCAGCAGGAGATCCTGTGGCTGCGCACGTCCCGGTGGTCTGGGCCACCCAGGTGCTGGAGACCCTCGCCAAGAAGGGCCTGCCCTCCCGCGCCGAGATCACGGACGCCGCCCAGGGCCAGCAGGCCGAGTGCGTGATGCTCAACAAGGGGCCCTTCGTGGTGGAGGCCATCCGCACCCTCTCCTCTGTGCTGGAACGGATGTCCGGGCACGCCTCCAAGAAGACGGACCTGCTGCGGCAGCTGCACGCGTGGCGGGACTTCGTGCGCTGAGGGGAGCGGGCCCGTCCCGTGAACCGGAGCCGCGAACCCGCCCCGCGACCCACGGCTGCGGGCCCGTCCTGTGAGCCCTGGGCGTACGGCGGCGCGCGGTGGCGGGCGCTGTGTCATAGTGAATCCGGAGATTTCCGGCGCACCCGCCGAACAACCCCCCATCCGTGTCGAGGAGTGGACAGAGATGCGCGTTAACCCCCTGAACAAGGCGTTCGACGAGAACGGCCAGCCCTCGCCGGGCGTCAACAAGTTCCTCAACCACGCGCTGCGCATGCAGAAGCCCTGGGTGGTCAAGATGATCAAGCACATGCGCCGCCAGCACCCGGACGAGACCCCCGCCCAGCTGGCCAAGCGCGCCCAGAAGCTCTACGTGCGCTCCGTGACCGCCGGCGGCGGCGCGGTGGGCGCAACGGCCGCGGTGCCGGGCATCGGCACGCTGGCCTCCTTCGGGCTCTCGTCGGTGGCCGTGACCGGCTACCTCGAGGCCACCGCGCTGTACGCGCAGGCCGTGGCGGAGCTGCACGGTGTGGAGCCGCAGGACGACGAGCAGAACCGCACCATGGTCATGGCCCTCATGCTCGGCGAGGACGGTCAGGCCCTCATGGGCCAGCTGCTCACCAGCTCCTCCGCGAGCAAGAGTCTCTCCGGCAAGTGGGGGCTCATGATGGGCAAGTCCTCGGACCACTCCAAGCGCTTCGACGTGGGCCGGTCCATCCGCAACATGTTCGTCAAGCGGTTCATCGCCCGCCAGTCCGGCGCGATGCTCGGCCGTGCCCTGCCCTTCGGCATCGGTGCGGTGGTCGGCGGCGGCGCCAACCTGGCCATGGCCCGGCAGGTCATCAAGTCCGCGCAGGAGGCGTTCGGGGAGTTCCCCTCGGACTTCCCGGCCACGCTGGCCGTGGACGAGCGTGCCGCGGCGTTCGAGGGCGGGACCACCGCCACCCAGCAGGAGGCCGTGGAGTCCTCCGCGAAGGGGCGCACCCGGGGCAAGTAGCCACCCGACCACGCGCGCACGGGCGCCCGGGTGACCACGGTTCCCCGGGGCGCCCGTGCGCGTTCACGCGGACGTCACCGGGAGGTCACCTCCGCGTCGGGCGGCGCTCGGACCCGCGTTTCCCCCGCCTCCTAGCGTGGGGCCGTGGCCACCCCGACCGAACCGCCCGCCGCCCGCCCCCTGGTCTACGCGCACCGCGGCTCCTCGCAGCGCTATCCCGAGCTCACCCGGGCCGCGTTCGTGCAGGCCCTCGCCGATGGCGCCGACGGCGTGGAGTGCGACGTCCACCTCACCCGTGACGGGCACCTGGTGCTGCACCACGACGCCCACCTGGGGCGCACCTCGAACGGCAGCGGACCCGTGGGCCAGCACACGCTCGCGCAGCTGCGGCGGCTGGACTTCACCACGTGGAAGGGCGTGCGGATCCCGCCGACCCACGGGGCACCGCACGAGCAGCTCATGACGCTCGACGAGCTGCTGGACCTGCTGCTCGCCGCGGGGCGGCCGGTGGGGCTGGCGGTCGAGACCAAGCACCCCAGCCCCCACGGGCAGGGACTCGAGGAGGCGCTGCTGGTGCTGCTCATGCGCCGCGGCTGGAACCCGGAGACCGGCAGGCTCGGCACCGTGACGGTGTCGATCATGAGCTTCCACCCCGACGCCGTCCGCTACGTCCTGGGGGTGGTGGCCCCGCGGCACGTGTGCCAGCTGGTCACGCAGTCCACCGTGGCCTCGGTGCGCTCGAGCCTCGGGGTGGGCTCGGCCACCGCCGCCGTGTGCCGCGCCGGGATGCGGCTCGTGGTGCCCCCGGCCGTCCCGCTGATCTCCCGCGGCGAGGTGGAGATCGCGGGGCCTGGGATCCGGTTCGTGCGGGAGAACCCGCGGCTGGTCGAGCGCTGGCGGGAGCGCGGCTCCACCCTGCGGGTGTGGACGGTGGACACGTTCGCGGACACCCACGTGTGCCTGGCCCTGGGAGTCCAGCAGATCACCACGAACGTTCCGGCCCTGGTGCGGAGCTGGACCGATCCGCACCGGGCCCCGGTTCCGGGGCACCGGACGCGCGTCCCCCAGGTGCTCGGGTCGGTCTGAGGGGAGACCCGCTGCGGCTGACTCATTCCTCGGGCCCATCCCTCCGGCCCATCCCTCCGGCCCGGGTGGTCCGAGAACGGCCGGCGGGCCCTGCACGGGACCGCCGCCCGGCGGTGCGGCTCAGAGGCCGTAGGTGTCCACGAGCTCCTCGGCCAGACCGGTGTAGCCGCCCGGGGTCAGGGCGCTGAGCCGCTGCGCGGTCTGCTCGGAGAGCCCCAGCCCGGCGATGAACTCGCGCATCCGGTCGGCGTCCACGCGGTGGCCCCGGGTGAGGTCCTTGAGCCGTTCGTAGGGGTTGTCCATGCCCTCGCGCCCGGCGATCGCCTCGGCCCGCATGGCGGTCTGGACGGCCTCGCCCAGCACCTCCCAGTTGCCGTCGAGGTCTTCGGCGAGGGTGGCCTCCGCGACGTCGAGGCGCTCCAGGCCCTTGACCACGTTGGAGATGGCCAGCAGCGAGTGGCCGAAGGCCACGCCGATGTTGCGCTGCGAGGAGGAGTCCGTGAGATCGCGCTGCCAGCGGGAGGTCACGAGGGTGGCGGCCAGGGTGTCCAGCAGCGAGCAGGAGATCTCCGCGTTGGCCTCCGCGTTCTCGAAGCGGATGGGGTTGACCTTGTGGGGCATGGTGGACGAGCCCGTGGCACCCTCCACGGGGATCTGCTGGAAGTAGCCGATGGAGATGTAGGACCACACGTCCGTGCAGAGGTTGTGCAGGATCCGGTTGAACCGGGACACGTCCGCGTACAGCTCCGCCTGCCAGTCGTGGGACTCGATCTGGGTGGTCAGGGGGTTCCACGTGAGGCCCAGCCCGGTCACGAAGGTCCGGGAGACCGCGGGCCAGTCGGTGTCCGGGGCGGCCGCCGTGTGCGCCGCGAACGTGCCGGTGGCGCCGTTGAGCTTGCCCAGGAACTCGGTGCCGGCCACCCGCTGCAGCTGCCGGTCCAGGCGGTGGGCGAACACCGCGAGCTCCTTGCCCAGCGTGGTGGGCGTGGCCGGCTGGCCGTGGGTGTGGGACAGCATGGGCGTGGCCTTGGCCTCGCGCGCCATGGTGGACACCGCCGCCACCAGTCCGCGGGCCGAGGGAAGCCACACGTTCTGCACGGCGTCCTTGATCCCGAGTGCGTAGGCCAGGTTGTTGATGTCCTCGGACGTGCACGCGAAGTGCACCAGGGGCGTGAGGTGCTCGAGACCCAGCTCGGGCATCCGTCGGGCGATGAAGTACTCCACGGCCTTGACGTCGTGCACTGTGACGGCTTCGAGCTCCGCGAGCTCCGCGACGGAGGCGGCGTCGAAACCGGTCACGAGCGCGCGCAGCCCGGCCTGCTGCTCCGCAGTGAGGGGGTCGAGCCCGGGCAGGGCGCGCCGCTCGCACAGGTGGATGAACCACTCCACCTCCACGTGCACGCGCTCCCGGTTCAGGGCTGCCTCGGAGAGGTGGTCCACGAGCGCGGAGGCCTGCGGACGGTAGCGGCCGTCCAAGGGCCCCAGGGCTATCGCGGGGCTCTGCTGGCCCAGGGCCACTCGTCCGGACGGGAGGGTCTGCGCGGCGTTCGACATGGCCCCCATTCTTCCACGGGCCCGCGGCCCGGTGCCGCGGCGAGCACACTGCACCGCGGCACGCTCCGGGGCCTGTGGCGCCGCGGTGTCCCGGGGGCCCGCGACCGGCCCGTGCCGCCGGGCACCCCGTCCTAGCCTGATCCCGCGCGCCGGCCACCTCGCCCGGGCCGCGCGGAGAGGACACGAGATGACATCCACGCTCAACGCGGCCCCCGGGCTGCACCCTGGGCTCGGCGCCATGGTCCACGAGCAGCTCACGGCGCTCGCCCAGCGCTACGACGACGCCGCGGAACGGCTCGGCGCGCTGGGCCACAGGGTCGGCGGCCTGGGACAGGCCCACGGCGCCTGGACCGGGCCCGGGTCCCGGGCCTTCCGGGCCCGCGTGGAGCGCCACGAGCGCACCCTCGCCCGGGACGTGGAGACGTGCCGTGAGGCCGCGCGGTCGGTGCGCTGGGCGGCTGCGGTGCTCGCGGAGCGCCTTGCCGCGCTCGAGACGGCCGCGGAGCTGGGTGCGCCCCTGGTCTCGGTGCTGAGCACCCTGCTGGGTCCCGGCGTCGTGCTCCCGTCACTCGGGTCGGAGCGCCGGGGATGAGCGCCGCGGAGGGTGCGGGCCGCGGTGCGCCGCCCGCGGGAAGCACGGCGGGTGCGCCGTCGTTCCCTGCCGGGGGCGTGACCGAGGTCCGTGGCCCCGCCCAGGACGTCCAGGCGCAGCTGTTCGGCGAGGGGGACCCGTGGCGCCCTGCCGCGCGGGGGTTCACCTCCGCCCGGGAGGTCGCCGCCGCGGCGGAGGGCGCGCGGCAGAGCATGAGCGTGCACGGGGGAGCGGCGCCGGGGCAGGGCGGCGGGATCGTCACGGTGGACGGCGACGGCCTCCGGAGCACCTCCGAGGACCTCGGGCGCGCGGCGGGCGAGCTCGGGGAGGCCGCGGCCGCACTCGTGCCGCTCACGGCCGAGCTGGAGCTGTGGGCGCTCACGGGTCAGGCGCTGCTCGGGGACGCCGCCGCGCTGTCGGGCGCCCTGGTGGCGAGCGTGCTGGAGCACACGGCCGGGGTCGCCCTGACCGCTGGGCGGCTCGGCCGGGCCGCGCTGCGCTACGACGTCACGGAGCACGCCCTGACCGGGTCGTTCACGGCCGCGGCCCTGGGCTCGCCGCTGGGGGGACTGAGCGCGTCCTTCGCGAGGGAGGCGGCGCGGACCGCGGAGGACGTCGAGGTGGCCCTGGCACGGGCGGACGTGGACTCTCCCGCGGCGTTGCGCGAGCGCGTGCGGTTCTCGGCCCTGGGGGTGATCGTGCGGGGCGGCGGCCCCCACGGCACCGACGCCGTGATCCGCGGCCCCGGGGTGGACGACCTCCTGGACGGGGTGCTGCAGCTGCCCGGTCCGGGTGGGGTGCCGGGACGGGAGGACCCCGGCGCCGGGCACGCTCCCGGTGGCGCGGCGGCTTCTGGATCCTCGCCCCTGACGCTCGGCCAGTACCTGCGCGGCGTGATGGTGGGCCGGCTCGACGGCGCGGGCCGGCGGCTGGCCCGCGGGCCGGGGGAGGGCGACCCGCCGGCCACGGACGCGGAGCTCCTCGACTCCCTCGAGCCCGCGGTGGCCGCCATGATGCTCGCGAATCCCACGACCGCGGGGATCTATGCGCTGTACCGCACCGGGCGGCGGCTGAGCGCTGCGGAGCGCCCGGGTCCGGGGCTCACCGGGGTGCTGCGCGGCCTCGAGAAGGAACGGGCTCTGTACCCGGCGCGCCGGGAGGTGTTCACGGGGGTGACCCCCGCGACCGCCGCCGCCCGGCACATGACCCCGCTCTCCGGGCGACCGTTGCCGGCGGGCGTGCACCACGACGGCGCCGTGCCCACCACGGTGGCGGGCACGGCGGCCGCCCTCAAGGACGCCAAGAGCATCGTCTCGGGGACGGACGCGGACGGCCGGCCCGTGGAGAACAGCACCGTGATGGTCCAGAAGGCCACCGGGGCGGACGGGCGCACCGCGTACTCCGTGGTCCTCACCGGCACGGAGAAGTGGACGGACAGCGCCGGGGTGCACGACCTCAAGGGGATCAGCCAGGGAATGACCACCGTGCCCTCGGCACCGCTCAGCGAGCTCCCCCAGGCCCAGCGCATGGCGGTGCAGGCTCTGCGGGACGCGGGGATCCGCCCCGGGGACACCGTGGTGCTCACGGGTCACAGCCTGGGCGGGATCGATGCCGCCGGGCTTGCCGCCAACCAGCAGTTCCGGGGGCTCTACGACGTCGCCGCGGTCACCACCTTCGGCGCGCCCGTGGGGGACTTCGCGATCCCCGGGGAGACCTCCGTGATGGCCGTGGAGCACGTGGACGACGTGGTGCCCACCCTGGACGGCGTGCCCAACCCGGACGGCGCGCACCGTTCCACGGTGCAGGTCAACACCCCCTACGCGGGCGCCCTGGAGTGGTACGGCGGTCGCACCGGGGCCACCGCGCACGAGATGCACCTCTACACCGTGGGGGCCCAGGGCATCTCCGGCTCCGGTCACCCGGTGGTCCTGGCCCACGAGCAGCGGCTCGCGGACGCGGTGCCCCACGGTCCCGGGACCCGCACCGAGAGCTACGTGTACGAGGGGTGGGAGGAGCACACCGGGCTCGACGGCGTGGTGAGCCCCCGGCGGGCCGCGGACCGCGTGCGGTGAGCGGCGCCCTCCGGGCCCGGGCCCGGTGCTCGGGCACGGCACCGGGTGAGTGCCCAGGTCAGGGCGGGGCCGGCAGCGGTCCCCTCCCCGGGTGAGGTGCAGGGCCGGACTAGCATGTCAGGCATGGATTCAGCCACGCACGCATCCGGACCGTCCGAGACCCCCGGGGACGTCACACGCGTGACCCCGCGCGCGGCCCTCGCCAAGCTTCCCGCGTACGCCGCCGGCAAGCCGGCCTCCCAGATCCCGGGGCTGGTGGCCTACAAGCTGGCTTCCAACGAGAACCCCTTCGGGGCAGTGCCCGCCGTGCGCGAGGCCGTGGCGGGCTTCGACGCCTACAACCGCTACCCGGACCCCTCAGCGACTGCGCTGCGCGAGGCTCTGGCCGACTACCTGCACGTCCCCGCGGAGGACATCGTGGCGGGGGCCGGCAGCCTGGGCGCCCTCAACCAGCTGCTCGCGGCGTTCGCGGGCACGGGGGAGGACGGCAGGCCGGACGAGGTGGTCTACTCGTGGCGCTCGTTCGAGGCCTACCCCATCTCGGTGGGCCTCGCCGGCGCCCTCAGCGTCCAGGTGCCCAACCTTTCCGACGGCTCCCACGACCTCGACGCCATGGCCGCGGCCGTGACAGAGCGCACCCGCGTGGTCCTGCTGTGCACCCCCAACAACCCCACGGGTCCGAGCCTGCGCGCCGACGCCGTGCGCGAGTTCCTGGGGCGGATCCCGTCCAGCGTGGTGGTCGTGGTGGACGAGGCGTACTGGGAGTTCCAGCGCGGTGAGGGACTCGTGGACGGCATCGAGCTGTACCGGGAGCACCCGAACGTGGTCTCCCTGCGCACCTTCTCCAAGGCGCACGGCCTGGCCGGGCTGCGGGTGGGCTACACCGTGGCCCAGCAGGACGTCACCCGCCACCTGCGCCAGAGCGCCCCGGCCTTCGCCGTCACGGAGCTCGGGCAGCTCGCGGCCACGGCCTCGCTCGCCAGCATCGAGCAGGTCGAGCAGCGGGTCCAGAGCCTGGTGGACGAGAGGGAGCGCGTGCTGCGCGGACTGGCCGAGCTCGGGTGGCAGCACCCCCGCACCGAGGCCAATTTCGTGTGGTTGCCGCTGGGCGAGCGCAGCGCGGAATTCACCGAAATGTGCGACCAACACGCCCTGTCTGTGAGGTGTTTCACTTCCGAAGGGGTCCGTGTAAGCTTCGGTGAACCCGAGGCGAACTCCCGATTCCTGGAACTCTGCGCTGCCTTCCCGCACCCCAGCACCATGCCGACACCCCGGCAACCCTGAGGTGGTGGAGCGCACCGAGAACTCTGTGTTCGCAAGGCTCGACATGACCGGGGCGATCCTCCGGTCATGAAGACAGCGGAAGGACCGAGATCGACCATGGAATCAGCCATTCACCCGGGTGTCGTGGAGAGCACTCTCCCGCGCCACCAGCTGCTGGACGAACGAGGCGTCGTCACGCAGGACCCCCTCCTCTCCCCCCACGTGCAGGACATCACCGTCGATGACCTCAAGCACCTCTACCGCTCCATGACCCGGGCGCGGCGGATCGACGAGGAGGGCACCTCCCTCCAGCGTCAGGGCCAGCTCGTGCTGTGGGTCCCGCTGCGCGGCCAGGAAGCCGCCCAGATCGGCTCCACGTGGCCCACGCGGCCCACCGACCGGCTCTACCCGTCGTACCGCGAGCACGCCGTGGCCTTCGAGCGCGGCGTGGAGCCCTCCGAGCTGATGCGCTACTTCCGCGGGCTCACCGCCGCCGGCTGGGACCCCGAGGAGCACAACCTCAACCTCTACACCGTGGTGCTGGGCTCGCAGGTCCCGCACGCGGTGGGCTACGCCATGGGCACCGTCATGGACCGCCGTGCCGCCGAGGAGGCGGGCACGCCGCTCGAGACCGAGCCCGAGGCCGTCGTCGCCTACTTCGGGGACGGCGCCAGCACCGAGGGCGAGGTCCACGAGTCCATGGTGTTCGCGGCCTCCTACGACGCTCCCGTGCTGTTCTTCATCCAGAACAACCAGTGGGCCATCTCCGTGCCCTTCGCCACGCAGTCCCGCGTGCCGCTCGCCACCCGTGCGGCGGGCTACGGCTTCGAGGGGCTGCGGGTGGACGGCAACGACATCCTGGCGGTGGTGGCGGCCACCCGCTACGCGCTCGACAAGATCCGCCGGGGCGAGGGCCCCGTGCTCATCGAGGCCGAGACCTACCGGATGGGCGCGCACACCACGGCGGACGATCCCACCAAGTACCGCAAGCGCGAGGAGGAGGACCAGTGGGGACTGCTCGACCCCGTCGAGCGGCTCACGGTCCTGCTGCGCACCGAGCACGGCGTGGAGGACTCCTTCTTCGAGACCGTGGCCACCGAGAACGACGAGCTCGCGCGCCGCATGCGCGCCGACGTCCTGGCCATGACCACGCCCGAGTTCGTGGAGCGCTTCGAGAACGTCTACGCCGGGCCCCACCCCCTGGTGGAGGCCGAGCGCGCCGAGTACCTGGACTACCAGGCGGGATTCGACGTCCCGGCCGATGCCCAGGACGCGCACACGGAAGGAGCGGGAGCATGAGCAGGCTGACCATTGCCAAGGCCATCACGGCGGGGCTCTCGCGAGCCATGGAGGAGGACCCCAAGGTCGTGCTCATGGGGGAGGACATCGGCTCCCTGGGAGGCGTGTACCGCGTGACCGAGGGGCTCAAGGACCGTTTCGGGGCCCACCGCGTGCTGGACAGCCCGCTCGGTGAAGCGGGGATCGTGGGCACCGCGGTGGGGCTCGCGCAGCGCGGCTACCGGCCCGTGTGCGAGATCCAGTTCGACGGCTTCAGCTTCCCGGCGTTCAACCAGATCACCACCCAGGTGGCCAAGATCCACGCGCGCTCGGAGGGCAGGCTCACCCTGCCCATGACCATCCGCATCCCCTACGGCGGGGTCATCGGATCGGTGGAGCACCACTCGGAGTCCCCGGAGGCGCTGTACGCGCACACGGCCGGGCTGCGCATCGTCTCGCCCTCCAACGCGCACGACGCCTACTGGATGGAGCAGCAGGCCATCGCGTGCAACGATCCCGTGATCATCTTCGAGCCCAAGCGGCGGTACTGGCTCAAGGGCGAGGTGGACGAGACCACCTCCCCCGGCGACCCGTTCTCGGCGTCGGTGATCCGCCAGGGTGACGACGCCACCGTCGTCGCCTGGGGTCCGCTCGTGCCCGTGGCGCTCGCCGCGGCCGCCGCCGCGGAGGAGGACGGGCGCAGCGTGGAGGTCATCGACCTGCGCAGCATCTCGCCCATCGACTTCGACACGCTCACCGCCTCGGTGCGCAAGACGGGCCGCATGGTGATCGCCCACGAGGCCCCCACCTTCGGGGGACTGGGCGGGGAGATCGCCGCTCGGGTCACGGAGCGGGCGTTCTACTCGCTGGAGGCCCCGGTGCTGCGCGTGGGCGCGTACCACCAGCCCTACCCGCCCGCGGCCGTGGAGGACCACTACGTCCCGGACCTGGACCGCGTGCTGGAAGCACTCGACCGGTCCTTCGCCTACTAGACGTCCGCTGTTCAGCGCCGCCGCCCGGCACGGGCGTGGCGCTGCCTGGAGGGAGAACAGATGTCCCAGGTTTTCACACTGCCCGACGTGGGCGAGGGTCTGACCGAGGCCGACATCCTGGCCTGGAAGGTGTCCAAGGGGGACACCGTGTCCGTCAACCAGGTGCTGGTGGAGATCGAGACCGCCAAGTCCGTGGTGGAGCTGCCCTCACCGTTCGAGGGAACGGTGCAGGAGCTCATGGTCGCCGAGGGTGACACCGTGGATGTGGGCACGCCGATCATCGCGGTGAGCTCCGCCGACGACGCGCCCGCCGGCGGCACCGACCCCGGGTACGCGGGATCCGTGCCGCAGGACGGCCTCGAGCGCGGCGCCGTGGCTGGCTCCGACGCCGCCGGCACGGAGGCCGCCACTGCCGCGGAGGCGGCTCCCGAGGAGCCCGCCGAGTCCGGCCAGGGCAAGGCCCTCGTGGGCTCCGGTCCGAAGGCGGACCCGGTGCGCCGGCGGCGTCGTTCCCGGGTGGGCATGCGCATGGACTCGGACACGCCCCAGGCGCTGACCGGCGCCGGTGCCGACTCCGAGCTCTCCGGCGGGTCGAACGCCCAGCGCCGCTCCGCGTGGGCTGACCGGCTCTCGCGGACGGGCCTGGGCGGCGCGGCCGTGGACCTCGCCGAGCGCGCGGGCAAGATCCGAGGGCGCGGCGGATCGCTGCTGCGCTCGCTCGAGGAGCCCTCGGGGGATCAGGCCGCTGCGGTGCCCCGGCGCCCTGGACTGGCCAAGCCGCCGGTCCGCAAGGCCGCCAAGGAGATGGGCATCGACCTCGCGGACGTGAAGGCCACCGGCGACGGCGGCCAGGTCACCAAGCGCGATCTGCTCGCCCACGCGGAACGGGCCGGGAAGGCCACGGACGCGGTGGGTGTGCCCGAGGCCTCCGCAGCCCGTCTGCCGGACGACCGCATCGAGCGGATCAAGGTCAAGGGCGTGCGCAAGGCCACCGCCCAGAACATGGTGAAGTCCGCGTTCACGTCCCCGCACGTGTCGATCTTCGTGGAGGTGGACGCCACCCGCACCATGGAGTTCGTGAAGCGGCTCAAGGAGTCCCCCAGCATGGAGGGGGTCAAGGTCTCCCCGCTGCTGATCGTGGCCAAGGCCGTGATCTGGGCCGCCGAGCGCAACCCCCACGTGAACGCGACCTGGGCGGACACCGAGATCCTCGTGAAGCACTTCATGAACCTCGGGATCGCGGCGGCCACCCCACGGGGTCTGCTGGTGCCCAACATCAAGGACGCCCAGGACCTCACCCTGCGCGAGCTGGCCGTGGCCCTGCAGGACCTCACCCAGACCGCCCGCGCGGGTCGCACCCAGCCCGCGGACATGCAGGGCGGGACCCTCTCGATCACCAACATCGGTGTGCTGGGGGCGGACACGGGCACCCCCATCATCAACCCGGGCGAGTCCGCGATCGTGGCGTTCGGTGCCATCAAGCAGAAGCCGTGGGTCGTGGACGGGGACGTGGTCCCCCGCTGGATCACCACCCTGGCCGGGTCCTTCGACCACCGCGTGGTGGACGGCGAGCTGGCCGCCCGGTTCATGTCCGACGTCGCCCGGATCGTGGAGGAGCCCGCGCTGCTCCTGGAGTGATCCCGCGCCGCGCTGCGGCCGTGGCGCCGTACCGCGACGACCGCGGTGCCCTCGTCGGTGCGGTGCGGTGCGGTGCGGCCACGGCTAGCCGAGGGCACCCGCCCGGAAGCACCCCGCGACGTGCCCGGGGGCGCGGCCGATGCGCTGCAGCCACCGGTGGGCCGTCACCGGCCCCACGAGCACGATGCCGCGGGTGCGCAGGATCTGGGAGAGCCTGCGGGAGGCCTCGGAGGAGCTCGGGAGGTCGAGAGCGTTCTCGGGAGGTGCCTCCGGTTCGGGGATCTGCGCCTCCTCGACAATGTCGAGCCACCGGGAGAGGTCCCAGTCCTGGCAGACCCCGGCGTTGTGGATCACCGCCTCGATCTTCGCGCGGTTGCGGATCAGCTCCGGGTTGACCAGGAGGTCCTCGACGTCGTCCTCGTCGAGCAGCGCCACCCGCGCCGGGTCCAGCCCCGCCATGTGCAGGTACCAGGAACCGTGGCGTGCGGACTGGGACCAGCGTGCGAGGCCGGAGTCCACGAGCTCCAGCGTGAGGCTCGCGAAGTGCTCCCGCGCGCTGCCCGCGGGGGTGCCCCAGGCGTCGTCGTGGTCCGCGAGGGTCCCCGGCGCGCCCAGGGCCCAGGGGCAGCGCTCCAGCCCGTCCCCGCACCCCACCGCCTGGAACGCGGCCCGCGTGGGCGCGGACCCCGGTGGCGGCGCATCGTGCTCGTGGGGTCCGGCCGGGGCGGTGGAGTGCGGCTGTGCGTCCGCGGATGTGGGCGGTGCGATCGTCGTCATGCCTGGAGGCTAGGAGCGCGCGAGGGCCCGGGGCAGGGCCGAGCGCGGGCCTGGGGACCGTGGAACCGCTCAGGACCGTAACGGCGGGGCTGTGCAGTGCCCTCGCCGCGGGCTCGGACTCAGAAGGCCGAGGCGATCCCCGTGCCGTCCTCGATCTCCACGGCCACGGGATCGGCGTCCGGGTCCTGGGAGTCGTGGACGATGAGAACCGCCGCGGGATCCCCCGGGGGCAGTGCTCGGACCGTGACCACGCCGGAGCGCGCCTGGGAGAGGATCTCCGAGAGCTGCTTGGCGGTCGAGGCGAGCACCTCCGGAGAGGGCGGCGTGCCGCGCTCGTCCAGGATGTCCACCGCGACGCCCCGGGCGCGGGCAGCGCGGGTGAGTTCCAGGACGTGCGGGGTGGCGATGGAGCGGCCGCGGATGCTGTCCCGCAGCTGGGCCTCGGTGAGGCGGAACTGCTTCAGGTCGTAGTCGGTGACCACGGAGGACTCCTGGGCGATCTGCTCCAGCAGTCCGCCCGCGAGGCGCCGCACCTCGTCCACGCGGCGGCTCGAGGCGTGGCGCATGTCTTTCTCCGCCGAGTCCCGGCTGCGTGCCGCGTCCAGGATGCGCTGGGTCTCCTCGCGGCGGTGCATGAAGAAGACGTACTGGCGCTCGACCATCCAGGTCACGATCATCACGGCCACGCCCACCACATGGTATGCCTCGATGGGAATGAGCGTGCCGTTGACCACGGGCCAGCGCAGCAAGGACATCACGGTCACGCCCAGCCACACGAGCAGCGCCCAGCCGCGCCGCCGCCGCATGCCCAGGGCGAACAGCTCGGCGATGAAGCCCAGGTGGAACCACGGGGACTGCCCGGCGTCCATGGTCACCCGGGTGGCCTCGTAGCCCTGCTGCGCCGCCACCAGGAACAGCAGCGCACTCGCGGCGGTGGCCGTGACATGGAACCGGCGCCCGTTCCACGGCGGCACGGCCACGGTCAGCCCCGAGACCGCGTAGGCCGCGAGCGAGACCAGCATCTGCCGCGGCCGCTCCGCGGTGTCGAAGTGGATGACGGCGTCGATGAAGGGCGCGGTGAACGCGGCCAGCACGAACACGCCCATGAACCGGTTGGCGAACACCGTCCGCTGCACGGTCCTCACGGCGTCACGTCCCTGGGCCACACGAGGCTCACGCGGGTGCCGCGGCCGGGAGCGGTGTCCAGCTGCACGCGCCCGCCGATGGCGTCGAGGTTCTCCATGATGGACACCCGCACCCCGAGCCGGCGGTTGGGGACGTCGTGGTAGTTGAAGCCGCGGCCGTCGTCGGTGATGGTGAAGCGCAGGCAGAAGCCCTCGGGGTTGATGGCGCTGGGCTCGCACATCTCACCCTCCATGGACACCGTGGTGACCTCGCAGCCGGAGTGCCGGGCGCTGTTGGACACCGCCTCGGTGACGGCCTGCGTGAGCCCGTGGGCCACGTAGGCGGGGACGAACACGCGCGGCTCACCCACGGGTCGCATGGGCGCGCGGAGGTTGGTGAAGCGCACGCGGGAGCGCCAGGGGGCGAGGGAGTCCATGAGCTCGTCCATGAGGTCGTGCACCATCACGGTGTGTGCCCCCGTGGACCGGCTGGACTCCTCGGCCAGCACATCCAGGGCCCGGGCCGCGAGCTGGCGGGTCCGCCGGTGCAGGACCCCCTGGGACCGGGAGGCGTCCAGCAGCGCGGCCATGACGTTGTCGTGGATCAGCCGGTCGATCCGCTCCTGGTCCTCGGTCTCGGAGCGGCTGCGGCGCATCGCGAGGGTCTCGGAAAGGGCCTCGGCGTAGTTGAGGTCCATCCGCTCCACACCCCGCTTGCCCACGGTGATGATCATGATCAGCATCAGGCTGAACACGATGCGCGAGAGCCCCTCGCCCACCCAGGACTCCGCGGTGGGGTTCACGGTGATCATCTGGCTCGCCACCACGGCGTAGACGAATTCGATCAGCAGCATGTACAGGATCGCCGCCATGGGGCTCCACAGCACCGCGGCCGCGCCCACCGCCAGGATGATGAATCCGGAGATCCACGGGTTCTGGGGCAGTGGGTCGCCGGTCCAGGCCATGGGCAGCGCCAGGATGGAGGCGGCCACCACTGTGGTGTAGGCGAAGAACACCCGCGGCCGCACGGAGTGCCGCAGCCCGAAGTAGAGCGTGAATCCCGTGAGCACGCCCAGTGCCACCAGGAAGAACGTGTACCACCCGCGCAGCGACGTCTGCTGCTGCGCGAAGATCGGCAGCACCTCGATCAGGTGCGTCACCCCGAACACCCCGAAGCCGATCATGGCCAGCCAGTGCGCCCGGTAGGTGTAGACCCCCAGCTCACCGGGAGCGGTGGTCGCGAAGAACCGCTTCCACCGCAGCTGGGTGTTGACCATGCGGTAGGAGCGGGCTCTGTTCCCCGTGGTCCTGCCCGGACGGATCACGGAGCCCCCGGGGCGGGGGTCACAGCTTCTTCTCGGCGGTGGTGACGTCGTCCTCCGGGTCCACCAGGCCGTCCTCGATGGCACGGATGCGCAGGTCGATCTTGGTGGGCGCGGGGCGGCCGATGCGCGCGTACTTCTCGCGGATCCGGTCGATGTTGGTCTTCACCGCGGACTGCTTGATGCCCATACGGCGCGCCACCTGCACCTGCGCGAAGCCCGAGGCGTACAGCCGCAGGGTCTCGCGTTCCCGGGGGGACAGTGCGGCCCGGGAGAACTCGACGTCGCCGTCGATGGCGGCGGCCAGCTCCTTGGTGATCACGGGCTTGCCGTCCGCGATGGCGCGCGCCTCCTCGATGGCGTGCTCGAGCGGGTCCGACTTGCGCACGAGCCCCAGCGCTCCGGCCCGCAGGGCCTCGCGGATCAGCCCGGCGTTCTCCCCGATGCTGAAGATCAGCACCTTCATGCCGGCGCTGCGCAACCGCTCCACGTTGCTCGCCGGGCGGGACTTGTCCGCCAGCGAGAGGTCCAGCAGGACGACGTCGCACTCGATGCGCTTGGCCCCCTGCGCCGTGAGCGCGGGATTCTCCGGGTCCCGGCCCAACTGGTCCAGCAGCGTGGTCACCGAGTCCGAGGACCCCACAAGCTTGACGTCCGCGAGCGATGTCATGGACACCAGTCGGACGCCCTCACGAACCACTTCATGATCGTCGACTACCGCGACGAGTGTTGAAGGCATAGATGTTTCCTCCGTACTCCCCTGTGGAGGCCCAGCCCAGGCCTCCGACAGTACGGAAGTCTACTATTCCCATGCATTCGACATGGTCCATGCGTCCACTTTGCGGTGGTAGCGCATGCCCCACGCGCCGCCGAGCACCGCGCCCAGCAGCCCGAGCACGAGCAGCCCGGCCAGGGCCACGAGTCCCACGCCGGGGTTCGCGCCCACGAGTTCCTGCACGACCCACCGTGAGCCCTCCCGCGGGGTCGCACCGGTGGCCCACAGCAGGACCGCCGCGGAGGCGGCCGCGCGGGCGAGCAGGGACCACAGCCACACGCTGACCCCCTGCGCCACTCCGGAGAAGCGGGCCATGCGCCCCGCGGTGTATCCCCCCGCGAGCATGGACAGCAGCTCCACGAGACCCAGCACGACGACGCCGCCCCACAGCTGCGCTGCCCCCGGTTCCGACCACGCGCGGTCCAGGGTGCTGCCCGCGCCGCCGCTCACATCGAGGCCCACGCCGGGCCCGGCGAGGTCCGCGAGCCCGAGCAGCAGCGCGCCGAGGGCCAGGGCGACCAGCAGGCCCATGAGCCCGGGCAGGATCCGCATGCCCCCGAACCGCTGCCGCTGCCGCGCCCGCACCTGCTCCGCGCTCGGCCGTGCGACGGCCGTGGCACCGTCCTGCCCGGAGCGCACGGCCGGGCGCATGGTCTCCCACGAGGCCTCCGCCGAGATCCGGTCCGGGGAGCGGGTGAGGTGGTCGTCGCCCACGGGGTCCGCCGGCCCGCTGCGCTGGCTCCGCGGCTGCAGCCGACCCGAGGCCACCCCGGTGCGGCCCGTGGGTGCCGCCCCGCCCCGGGTGGGGACGGCGGCGTCCTCGGAGGAGGGCAGGGGAGCGGTGCGCGCGGCTTCGTGCCCGATGGGGACGGGTCCGGTGGCGCCCTCGGCGCCGGAGCCGGTTCCCGGGCGGGGCAGCGGGCGGGTGTCCTCGCCCGAACGGTCCGGGCCCACCTCGGTGTGGGCGCCGGTCCAGGGGGCGTTGCCGTCGTCGAAGGGATCGCGGGCGGTGGAGGGGGACATGCGAGAGGCCTCGATTCGGCGGGGAGTCCGGTGGGCGGGTCCCCAGAAGTGTATCGAGGGACCGCGTGCGGGCGGGCGGCGTGAGGCAGGTAACCTCGCAGTCATGGCTGACGTGAATTCCCGTGACTTCCTGGCGACCCGACCCTGGACGGCGAGCTACGACCCCGGGGTCCCGCGGGACCTGGACCTGCCTGAGACGTCCCTGGTGCACATGCTCGAGAAGTCCGTGGCCCGTCACGGCGCCAAGACCGCCGTGGAGTTCTTCGGCGCGGGCACCACCTACGCGCAGCTGGGGGACCAGGTCCAGCGCGTGGCCGAGGGGCTGCGCGTGCTGGGGGTGCAGGCCGGTGACCGCGTGGCGATCGTGCTGCCCAACTGCCCGCAGCACATCGTGGCGTTCTACGCGGTGCTGCGCCTGGGAGCGATCGTGGTGGAGCACAACCCGCTCTACACCACCCCGGAGCTGCGGCACCAGTTCGAGGACCACGGTGCCCGCGTGGTGATCGCGTGGGACAAGGTGGCCTCGCGGATCACGAGCATGCCCCAGGATCTCGCCGTGGAGCACGTGGTGGCCGTGGACATCACCACCGCGATGCCCGCCCCCATGCGCCTCGGGCTGCGGCTGCCACTCAAGAAGCTCGCCGCCCAGCGCCGCGAGCTCACCGGCGCCGCACCCGGCACCATCTCGTGGGCCTCCCTGCTGGACTCGACGCCGCTGCGCGCGGACCACCCGCGCCCCACCGCCACGGACACCGCCCTGCTGCAGTACACGTCCGGGACCACGGGCCTGCCCAAGGGGGCGATGCTCAGCCACCGGAACCTGGAGTCCAACGCCCTGATGGGTCAGCACTGGCTGGACAGCTCCTCCAACGAGGTGGTCTACGGCGTGCTCCCACTGTTCCACGCCTTCGGGCTCACGCTCGGGCTGACCTTCGCCATGTCCCTGGGGGCCAAGCTGGTGCTGTTCCCCACGGTGCGCGCGGACCTGATCCTGCGGGCCATGAAGAAGAGCATGCCCACCGTGCTGCCCGCGGTCCCGCCGGTCTACCAGAAGGTGCTCGACGCCGCCGAGGAGCAGGGCAAGGACCTCACCGGGGTCCGGGTGGCGGTCTCCGGCGCCATGAGTCTGCCTGTCCCCCTGGTCGCCACGTGGGAGGATGCCACGGGAGGCATGCTGATCGAGGGCTATGGGCTGACCGAGTGCTCCCCCCTGGTCGCGTGCAACCCCCTCAACGAGCACCGCCGCGCGGGGTCGATCGGCGTCCCCTTCCCCAGCACCGACATCCGCATGGTGGATCCCGAGACCGGCGAGGACGTGCCCGTGGACGCCGAGGGCGAGCTGCTGGTCAAGGGCCCGCAGACCACCCAGGGCTACTGGAAGCGCCCGGAGGAGACCGCCAAGCTGTTCACGGAGGACGGCTGGCTGCGCTCGGGCGACATCGTGACCGTGGACCAGGACGGTTTCCTGCGCGTGGTGGACCGGATCAAGGAGGTCATCATCACGGGCGGGTTCAACGTGGCGCCCACCGAGGTGGAGACCGCCCTGAAGCTGCACGACAGCGTGGCCGACGCCGCCGTGGTGGGGATACCCAACGACGACGGCAACGAGACCGTGGTGGCCGCCGTGGTGCTGGAGCCCGGGGTGACCCTCGACGAGGCCGCCCTGCGCCAGCACTGCTACGACAAGGTCACCCGCTACAAGGTCCCGCGGCGGATCATCGCCATGGACGACCTCCCCCGCACGATGCTCGGCAAGACCCTGCGTCGCGCCGTCAAGGAGGAGATCCTGTCCCAGGACTTGCTCAAGGGCTGAGGACTGCCCGCCCGGCGCACCCGTGGACCGGTTGGTCCGGGGCGGAGAGGAGAACGGTGATGGAGCTGCGGCAGCTCAGACAGTTCATCGCGGTGGCGGAGGAGCGGCACTTCGGGCGCGCGGCCGAGCGGCTGTCCACGGCCCAGCCCGCGCTGTCCCAGCAGATCCGCCAGCTCGAGGAGCGGCTGGGGGTCACGCTGCTGGAGCGCACCACCCGACGCGTGGACCTCACCCCCGCCGGTCAGCTGCTGCTGGACCGGGGCCGTCGGATCGTCACCGACGTGGAGGCGCTTGCCGCGGACGTCCGCCAGGTGGGTCGGGGATCGGCGGGTGCCCTGCGGCTGGGCTTCGCGGGTTCGGCCACCTACGGGACCATGCCGCGGCTCGCCCGTGAGGTGGCCCGCCGGCTCCCCGGCGCCACCCTGAGGCTGCAGGGAGAGATGTCCACCCCGGACATGGAGGCCGCCCTGCGTGGGCGCACCCTGGACGCCGCCGTCCTGCACCCTCCCGTGGCGTCCCCGGGGCTCGAGCGCCGGCTCGTGCGCCGGGAGCGGCTCGTGCTGGCCGTGCCCACGGGGTGCCCGCTCGCCACGGGCCGGCCCGTGCCCGCGAGTGCGCTCGCGGGCCGCCCGCTCGTGTGCCATGCGCCGGACTCCGCGGTCCACCGCGCGCTGGAGGAGATGTGCCGGGCCGCGGGCTTCGCGCCGCTGATCGGGCAGGTGGCCCGGGAGAGCTCCGCGGTGCTCTCCCTCGTGGCCGCCGGTGGCGGTGAGGCCGTGGTGCCCGAGGCCCTGCGTGCCCTGCAGCTGCACGGTGTCGCGTACGAGGAGCTCGCCGATCCGCCCGCGGTGGATCTCGCCGTGGCGTGGCGCAGCGAGGACCGCTCCCCGCTGCTGCGCACGGTCCTCACCATGCTCCAGGAGCTCGAGGACGCGGAGTGAGCCGGCGCTCGCGGGGCGGGCCGGGGCAAAGTACGTGTGGTCCTACCTGGGGACAAGGGGCTCGGGGGGGGGGTGTCGCACAGTGTGACGAACGAAGACATGGTCCTCGTCACGTCGCGACGCATCGTCCCAGGTGGGAAAGTATTTGCGGATTTATCGGATGGTTTACTTGCGTCTGGATGGACTTGCCACATAATGTGTTGATGTCGGTCGAAGTGGCCCGGGCGCATCCCCCCAAATACGCGCCTGGATGATCCCCCGGCTGGCCGGCGTCCCGATCTCCCCCAGATTCGGGATGTCCGACGGGTCCTGCCGATCCCCCAAGTGGCAGGACCCGTCCCCTGTTAACGGGTCTTTTCCCCGCCACCGCAGCCCCACTCCACGCCTCGGTCCCCTCGTGGGGTTCGTTCCACAGTGTCCAGAACGCGGCGCGGGTCCCTGACGGCGACGCCGCCGGAACGCTCGCCGGGGCGAGCCGGGCGGGCGCGGCGTCGGGCCGGAGCCGGCCGAGGACGGCGGCGGGTCAGGTCAGGCCCAGCTGCTCCAGCCTCGGCAGCACCGCGCGCGCAATGCGCACCAGCGCCGCCCGGTCCTGCTCTTCGAGCCGGTCCACGAAGGCCTCGCGGACCATGAGCAGGTGCGCGGGGGCGGCCCGTGCGATGGTGCGGCGGCCGTGCTCGGTGATCCCCACCATGAGTCCGCGGGCGTCCGTGGGGTGCGGGGAGCGGCGGATCATCTCGCGCCGCTCCATCCGCGAGAGCATGTGGGACAGCCGCGAGCGCTCCCAGCCCAGGGCACGCAGCAGCTCGCGCGAGGCCAGTTCACCGGTCTCGGACTCGGAGAGCGGCACCAGGATCTCGTACTCCGAGCCGGAGAGCTCGCTGTCCCGCTGCAGCTGCCGGTCCACGGCGCGCTCCATGCCGCGGGAGAGCCGCAGGAAGCTGCGCCACACCTCCTGCTCGGCGTCGCTGAGCCACGGGACGGGGCGGTCGGTGGGTGTGCTGTCCATGTTCCAGTGCTCCTCCGTGACGCGCCGCACCGCGGGACGGGTTTCTCAGGTGCGGGGATCGCGCCGGATCCAGTCCGAATCGTAGTAGTCGCCGCCCTCGGGGCGCTCACGCTCCCGGAGGCGCTCGGCGTAGTCGGTGGGGCGCAGCGGGGAGTCGTCGTCGTCCGGGCGGGTGAAGCGCGCCGTGGCCACGAGCCCGAAGCCGAGCCCCGCGCCCACGATCATGGTCATCCCGCCCACGATGAACGCCAGCACGTAGTCGTCCAGCAGGTCCGCGGGAACGGTGGGGCCCAGCCAGGACGGTACGACGAACGCCATGCCCAGGCACGCGAACCCGGGCAGCAGCAGGACGGCGGGGATCAGCCACAGCTTGGACCACGAGCGCCGCTCGGGCTCACCCGGGTCCTGGAGCACGGGCAGCGCGCGCGTTTGCACGAGCGCGTAGCCCAGCGCACCGAGCACCACGAGCACCGTGCCCACGACCCAGCCGAACCACACGTCCATGGCCACGAGCGCCAGCCCAGCCAGCACCCCCAGCATGATCACGGTGAAGGACAGCCCGCGCCCCATCCGTCGTGCCGCTCGGGCCGCGGCCGAACGCGCCGCAGGGTCCTCCGCGGCGGTGGCGGGGGCAGTGCCCGCCCCGGACGACGACGCCGACCGCGCCCCCTGCGCGGCGCTCCCGCGTGCGGTGCCCCGGCCCCCGGAGGTTCCCTGCGGAGCGTCGGGGCGAGCGGGCGGCGTCGTGCCCGCACCGGGGCCGGAGGCCTGCGCGGAGGGATCGAGGCGGATGCCGTACTGCGACCGGTCGCGCGCATCCCGGGTGCGGTCCTTCGTGGCCCCCGTTGCCGGGGCACCCGGCGCCGAGGCGTCGGGATCCGAGGCCTCGTGAGCCGAGGCGCGGGGATCCGGGGCAGGGGAGTCCGAGGGGTGGGGGTCCGACGAGCCGTGCTCGTCCCGTGGGCGCTGAACGGGGTTCATGGTGGCGATCCGGTGGAGTTCTCGGCGGTGCCGCGCGGGCCTGGCCGCGACGGACTGGACACCGCCACTGTAGTCCTCCCGGCCCGCGGGGTGGCGGGCCCACCGGTCATGCGCTGCGCCGTGCGTGGCGTAGCATCCAGGCACACCGAGGGCATCCAGGCACACCGAGGGAAGGGGCCGCCATGGCGCAGGAGACCGGAGCGCACGAGGACGAGCAGTACTCGACCGCGGGGCACTACGTCCACGCGGGGGAGGAGTTCACCCGCGACACCAGCTACATCGAGGACCGCATCGTGGCGGACCCGGAGCACGCCGAGCTCGCTGCGGGAGCCAGGGCGTGGCCCGTGGCGCCCGGTCGCTACCGGCTGATCGCGGCGCGGGCCTGCCCGTGGGCCAACCGCACGCTGATCGTGCGGCGGCTGCTGGGTCTCGAGGACGCGATCTCGGTGGGTCTGCCGGGCCCCACACACGACTCGCGCTCGTGGCGCTTCGACCTGGACCCGGACGGCCGGGACCCGGTGCTCGGCACGCAGGGGCTGCAGCAGAACTACTTCGCGCGCTTCCCGGACTACCCGCGCGGCATCACGGTGCCCGCCATCGTGGACGTCCCCTCGGGGCAGGTGGTCACCAACGACTTCTCTCAGATCACCGAGGACTTCGCCACCGAGTGGCGCGCGTTCCACCGCGAGGGCGCCCCGGACCTGTGGCCCGCCGAGCTGGTCCCGGAGATGCGCCCGGTGATGAAGCGCATCTACACCGAGATCAACAACGGCGTGTACCGCTGCGGCTTCGCCGGTTCCCAGCAGGCCTACGACGCCGCGTACGAGCGGCTGTGGACCGCCCTCGACTGGGTGGAGGACCGGCTGGGCACACGGCGCTACCTCATGGGGGAGCACATCACCGAGGCGGACGTGCGGCTGTTCACCACCCTGGTGCGCTTCGACCCCGTCTACGTGAGCCACTTCAAGGCCTCCCGCAACAAGCTCACCGAGATGCCGAACCTGTGGGGCTACGCCCGGGACCTGTTCCAGACCCCCGGTTTCGGGGACACCGTGGACTTCCAGCAGATCAAGGAGCACTACTTCGTGGTGCACCGGGACATCAACCCCTCGGGCATCGTGCCGCTCGGCCCCGACCTGTCGAACTGGACGACGCCGCACGGCCGGGAGTCCCTGGGCGGCTCGCCGTTCGCTCCCGGCGCCACGGCCCCCGGCCCGGTGCGCGCCGAGGAGCGGGTGGACCCGGAGCACACCCCGCTGGTCTGCTGAGCGGCGCCGGGTCGAGCCGGCCCGGGCGGAGCCGGCCCCGGGGTGAGCGGGCGGGGCGCTGAGCCGCTGCCGGGCCGGTCCGGCAGCGGCGCGCGGTGGTGGGAACCGCACAAATCACGGGCGGGGCCTTTTGTGCCCACCCCTCGGGACCGGTCCCGCGCGGAGCCACTAGAGTGGATCGGGTGCCTGGCGCCTGATCCCCGCGGCACTTCCGCGCGTCCACGGCCCCTGTGGTGGTTCGCGTGCGCCGTGTCCGGGACCGGGCCGGGCGGTCCCTCCAGGGCCGCCGCACGCCCCGCCCCGGTGCCACCTCCGGGGTCCACCGTCCCACCCGATCGAGGAGATCCATGGCCCCGTACCGCAACCAGCGCGCAGCAGCCCTTCCCGCACGGCTCTCCCGCTCGTGGCTGCTCACCTCCGCGGCGGACACCTCGCTCTTCGCGCCCGCCATGGCCTCGGAGGCGGACTCCGTGGTCCTGGACATCGAGGACGCCGTGCCGGAGGAGGACAAGGACCGCGCCCGCGAGGAGATGGTCGCCGCCATGCAGGACGGCGTGAGCGCGTGGGTGCGCATCAACGACATCTCCACCCCGCACTGGGAGAAGGACCTCGCCGCCCTGAGCGAGGTCCCCCAGCTGCGGGGCATCGTGCTGGCCAAGACCGAGCACCCGGACCACATCACCAAGACCGCCATGATGAGCCGAGCGGGCACCCCCGTGGTGGCGCTGATCGAGTCCGCCGTGGGCCTCATGAACGCCTACGACATCGCCCGCGCCCCGGGCGTCTTCCGCCTGGCCTTCGGCGTGGGGGACTTCCGCAAGGACACCGGTGCCTCGGGGGATCCCATGGCGCTCGCGTTCGCGCGCTCCACCCTGGTCACGGCCTCGCGCGTGGGTGAGCTGCCCGGGCCCATCGACGGGCCCAGCAACGGCGTGTCCGGTGAGGAGCTCGAGGCGGCCTGCAAGGTCACCCAGTCCATGGGCATGACCGGCAAGCTGTGCCTGGACCCGGCGCAGACCGACACGATCAACCACGCGCTGGCCCCCAGCGAGCAGGAGATCCGGTGGGCCCGGGAGATGATCGAGCAGGCGAACTCGGGCCACGGGGGCGCGGACGGCTCCTACCTGCCCCGCCTCGCGCGCGCCCGGAAAGTCTCCGAGCTCGCCGAGACCTACGGCCTCTGGAACAGCTGAGGCCGCGCGCCCCGCGGCGTCAGCGCTCGAAGCCCCAGCCGCGCAGCAGCCGCCCCACCGCGGGGTCCGCGAGGGACTCCACCAGGAAGTGGGTGGCCATGGGCTCGGTGTGGCCGAGCGGCGCCCCCAGCACCCACAGTCCCGCGGTGCGCGCGGCGGTGCTCCCTGCGGGGGAGTCCTCCACCGCGAGGGCGTCCGCAGGGTCCACGCCGAGCCTGCGCACGGCCTCCTGGTAGATGTCGGGCGCGGGCTTGCCGCGCGGCACGTCCTCCGCGCTGACCCAGGTCCGCAGCAGGTCCGCGATCCCCACGCCGTGCATCTTGCGGTCCAGGATCGCGCTCGTGGAGTTGCTCGCCACGGCCACCGGGACGTGCCGGGCCACCGTGCGCACCGTCTCGACCGCTCCTGGCAGGGCCTCAATCACCGCTCCGACCACCTCGGCCTCGGTGTCCACGAGCCGCGCGAGGACCTCGCCCTGCCCGGGGGCCGACGTCCCCCGCTCGCGCGCCACCTCGCCGGCGCGGCCCGTGATGAACGCGGCGATGTCCTGCGCGCAGAGTCCCATCAGGTCCGCCTCGGTGCGGGCGTCGATGTCCACCCCGTAGCCGGCCGCCACCTGCTTCTGCACGCGGGCCCACGCGCTCTCGGTGTCCATCAGCACGCCGTCGCAGTCGAAGACGACGGCGCTCGGGCGCCACTGCGGGTCCGGTCCGGGCAGGGTGGGTTCCATGCCTCCAGTCAACCACGCACCCGGGCGGGCGGCGCGCGGCGGCCGGGTGCGGCGTCGTCGTGCGGGGCGAGGGTCGCACCCCGCGCTGACTAGAGTGTGGGGCATGGCTGAGCAGGCAGGGAATTCAGGGGACACCACGGTGCGGCGCCTGGCCACCGAGTACGGTGTGGCCACCGAGTACGAGGGCTTCGACGGCGAGCACGAGAGCGTTCCGGACGCCACGCTGCGCAGCGTTCTCACCGCGCTGGGGGCGGACGTGTCCGACGACGACGCCGTGGCCCGCTCCCTGCGCGAGCGCGAGTCCGCGCCGTGGCGGCGGCTGCTGCCGCCCGTGGTGGTCACCGAGGTCGGCAGGGCGGCCACCGTGGCCGTGACCACCGCCCCGGGGGACACGGTGCGCGTGCGGCTGTGGCCGGAGGGGGACCAGGACGCGGAGCGTGCCCTGGAGCCCGCCGCGGACGAGGAGCCCGAGACGCGCGAGGTGGACGGTGAGCAGCGGCGTCGTGTGCCCTACGCGCTGCCCGCGGAGCTGCCCCTGGGCTGGTACCGGCTCGAGGCGGTCACGGGATCGGGTGAGCGCGCGAGGATCGACGTGGCCGTGACGCCGCGGCGGCTGAGCACCACCGACCGGCTGCGGGGGCGTCGGCGCTGGGGGTACATGGCGCAGCTCTACTCGGTGATGTCCTCGCGCTCGTGGGGGGTGGGGGACCTCTCGGACCTCGCCTCGCTCGCGGCGCTGAGCGGTGTGCAGGGCGCGGACTACGTGCTCATCAACCCCCTGCACGCGGCCGAGCCCGAGCCGCCCGTGGAGCCCTCCCCGTACCTGCCCTCGAGCCGCCGGTTCTTCAACCCCCTGTACCTGCGCGTGGCGGACGTCGCGGAGTTCCCCTACCTGCGCCCCGCGGACCGTGAGGTGGTGGACCGCCTGGCCGCGGTGCAGCGCAAGGCCGTGCTGGACCCCTCCTCGATCGACCGGGACCCGGCCTACGCCGCCAAGCTCAAGACCCTGGAGCTGCTCTACACCGTGCGCCGCTCGCCCTACCGCCAGCAGCAGCTGGAGGCGTTCGTGGCGCAGGCGGGCCAACCGCTGCAGGACTTCGCGCTGTGGTGCGCGCTGCGCGAGGAGTTGGGGGAGGACTCCCCGCTGTGGCGGGACGAGGCGCGCTCGCCCGGGTCCCCGTACGCGCAGGAGGCCCGCACCCGGCTGGCCCACCGGGTCAACTTCCACGTGTGGCTGCAGTGGCTGCTGGACGAGCAGCTCGAGGCGGCGCAGCGCGCGGCGCACCGCGCGGGGATGGACATCGGCGTGGTGCACGACCTCGCGGTGGGCGTGCACAAGCACGGCGCGGACGCCTGGGCGCTGCAGGACGCCATGGCGGCGGGCGTGAGCGTGGGTGCCCCCGCGGACATGTACAACCAGCTGGGCCAGGACTGGAGCCAGCCCCCGTGGCACCCCGAGAAGCTCGCGGAGCTGGGCTACCGGCCGTGGCGCCAGATGATGCGCACCATCTTCCGGCACGCCGGAGGGGTGCGGATCGACCACGTGGCGGGCCTGTTCCGGCTCTGGTGGATCCCCGAGGGCAACACCGCCTCGGACGGCACGTACGTCTACTACGACCACGAGGCCATGGTGGGCGTGCTGGCGCTGGAGGCCGAGCTCGCCGGCGTGGTGGTGGTGGGCGAGGACCTCGGCACGGTCGAGGACAGCGTGCGCGAGTACCTGGAGTCCAAGGGCGTGCTGGGCACCTCGATCCTGTGGTTCGAGATGGACGGGGACGTCCCCCGGGACCCGTCCCGCTACCGGGAGCTGTGCATGGCCTCGGTCAACACCCACGACCTGCCGCCCACGCCCGGGTACCTGGAGGGCGTGCAGCTGCAGCTGCGGGAGGACCTCGGGCTGCTGGCACGCTCCCCCGAGGAGGAGCGGGAGGACGCCCGCGCCCAGCTCGAGACGTTCTTCGCGGCCGTCACGGAGGCGGGGTACCTGCCCGGAGGTGCGGACGCCGACGCCGAGACGAAGGTCGAGGCGCTCTACCGCTACCTGTGCGATGCGCCGTCCCTGCTGCTCAACGTGTCCCTCGTGGACGCCGTGGGGGAGAAGCGGATCCAGAACCAGCCGGGCACCAGCGACGAGTACCCCAACTGGCGCGTTCCGCTCGCGGACGCGGACGGCCGGCCGGTGATGCTCGAGTCCCTGCCCAGGATGCCGCGCGTGCAGCGCCTCGTGGACGTGGTCAACGAGGCTCTGGGCACCCACCGGCGCACCTCCGCCGTGACCGCGCCCGAGCAGCCGGAGCGCCGGGACCTCGCGGACCCGTTCCGCAGCGCGTCCTGAGTTACGCCGTGCGGGGGTTGCCCCGGCCGGGCAATTAGGTGAGACTTCTCTTACCTAATCTCCTGGGTGAGGAGATGGGGCCGAAGGAAAGGCATCGGGGTGGCGGGCGCGGGTCATGGACGCGCCCCCACCCCGTTGCGCTATCCCGTGCATTCCGCCGGGAGCATTCTCGATGCGCACCCACGGGGTGCATGCCCGCAGGCCCACCGGGGCGTGGATCGGGGTCCCGAGAGGGGGTGCCGGGCCCGCCAAATTGGTCAGGCGAGCCCCACCGGCTAAGATCGAGGGGCGCTCACTCGCACCGTTCTGCTGTTCCACGTTTGCGAGAGAGCCCGCAGAAGCCTAGAATCTAAGGCTGTCGTGTGGTGGAGTCCATCTACCGGCGCCTTGATCTTCACCGTCTTCGTCGTAGCGAGTGCCCTGACCGGTACTGCCGCGGGGTAAGCACACATCACGCCCGGCGCGCGAACGGTGGCATTTTCTTGAGGTGGCGGATCACTCGTGGCCACGGCTGCTGGCGGAACACCGCCCGGCGGTCACCATGCGTGCCGTCATTTCGTCGACATTGGACATTGGAGGAGAACACTATGGCAGCGCACTGCCAGGTGACCGGGGCCCAGCCGGGCTTTGGCCACAGCATCTCGCACTCGCACCGCCGCACGAAGCGCCGGTGGAACCCGAACATCCAGAAGAAGCGCTACTGGGTGCCCTCGTTGCGCCGCAACGTGACGCTCAACCTGAGCGCCAAGGGCATCAAGGTGATCGACGCGCGCGGCATCGACGCCGTGGTCAACGAGCTCATCGCACGTGGGGAGAAGATCTGAGATGGCCAAGGACAAGGACGTACGTCCCATCATCAAGCTGAAGTCCACGGCCGGCACCGGGTTCACCTACGTCACCCGCAAGAACCGCCGTAACAACCCCGACCGCCTCGTCATGAAGAAGTACGACCCGGTGGTCCGCAAGCACGTCGATTTCCGCGAGGAGCGCTGAATCCATGGCCAAGAAGTCCAAGATCGCCAAGAACGAGCAGCGCAAGGTCATCGTCGAGCGCTATGCCGCCAAGCGCGCTGAGCTGAAGAAGACCCTCGTGGACGAGAACGCCTCCCCCGAGGCCCGCGAGGAGGCCCGCCTGGGTCTGCAGAAGCTGCCCCGTGACGCCTCCCCGATCCGCGTGCGCAACCGCGACCAGATCGACGGCCGTCCCCGTGGCACCTTCCAGCGCTTCGGCATCTCCCGTGTGCGCTTCCGCGACATGGCTCACCGTGGCGAGTTGCCCGGCATCTACAAGTCCAGCTGGTAATTTCTCACCCGGAAGGGCCGAGTGACCCCCGGTCGCGGTCCGTCCCAGAGAACGCCAACCAAGTCCAGGAGGACAAGCACATGGCTATGAACCGCAGCGAACTCGTTGCCGAGGTTGCCGAGAAGTCCGGCAACACCCAGGCCGCCGTCAACGGCGTGCTGGATTCTCTCTTCGAGGTCTTCGAGAGCTCCGTCTCCAAGGGCGAGAAGATCACCATCCCCGGGTGGATGTCCGTGGAGCGCACCGACCGTGCCGCTCGCCAGGGCCGCAACCCGCAGACCGGAGAGGCCATCCAGATCCCGGCCGGCCACGGTGTCAAGCTCACCGCGGGCTCCAAGCTGAAGGCTGCCGTCTCCTCCAAGTGAGGCAGGTCTGCACGGGTGCCTCACCCGTGACTGCTCAAGGGACCGTTCACGCACTCGCGTGAACGGTCCCTTCGTGCATCCCCGCCCGCATCCCCCGCACCCCGCCGTGTTCCCGCCGCCGGTGTTCGGGCCCAGGTGGCCCTGGGCGCGAACACCTGCACCCCGGCGCACCCTTCGAGTGCGTGGGGCGCGTCACGGGCCAGAGGGGAGCGCGGTCCGTGTCCCGGCGGTGGTCGAACTCCCGCGGGCCGTGGCGCATAATGGAGGACGAATCCCATTGCGTCTGCCTCGGAGGTGTCCGGTGTCCCCTCGCGCCCACCGGCTTGCCCGGGGATGGGTTGCCGCCGTGGTGGCCACCACCCTCGCCGCGGCCTCCCACGCCGCCGTGGGGGGAGGCTGGCCCTCGCCGCTGCTCGTGGCACTGTCCACGTGCCTGGCCGCACCCGTGTGCATGCTGCTGGCCGGGCGCGTCCTCTCGCGGGGCGCCGTGGCAGCAAGTGTCGCGCTCTCCCAGGCGCTGCTCCACACGCTGTTCGCCCAGTCCGGCGGCGCGGTGCACACCGTGGACCACACCCACCACCACCTCGCGGCCGCCACGGACGGCCCTACCGTGGTGATCACCGCGGCCCCCGTCGTGGCCCACCACGGTGGCGGCATGCTCGTCGCCCACGCCGTGGCCGCGCTGGCCACCTACCTGCTGCTGCGCCACGGGGAGGTCGCGGCCTTCCGGCTGCTCGACGCCTTCTCCGTGCGCGTGCTGCGCATCCTCGCGCCCGTGCTGCGCCCGGTCACGGTGGAGGTGCCCCGGCGCACCTCCTGGACCTCGCCGCGCGCACTCACGCCCCAGCTCCTGCTGCCCTCGGTCTGCAGGTACCGCGGACCGCCCGCGTTCGCCTAGGCATCGGACGGGCCCCGCGCCCCGTGGATCCGATGCCGCCCCGGCGTCCATCGCATCCACCCCGCCGCACCAGTGCGGCCCGTCCGCGCCCTTCGGCGCAGGAGCACCCATGTCACACCGTCACACCCGTTCAGATTCCACCGTGCGGGCGGTCGCCCGCACGGCACCCCCGCTCTCCGCCGGTGGGCCGCCCGCGACGGCCGCCCTCCGAGGGCCCGGGGCGGCGCTCACCGCGGTCCTCGCGGTGCTGCTCGCCATGGTCCTCGCGCTGGCCGCCTCCGGCCCGGCGCAGGCCCACGACGAGCTCGTGCGCACCACCCCCGAGTCCGGTGCCACCCTGGAGAAGGCGCCGACGACGCTGGACCTCACCTTTTCCGGCAACATCCAGGACATCGGCAGCGAGGTCCGGGTCACGGACTCCCACGGGACGGACATGACCCGCGGCAAGCTCGCGGTGCAGAACACCAAGGTGTCCCAGCCGCTGCGCGAGGGCGGGAGCACGGACGAGACGTACACGGTCACGTGGCGCGTGGTCTCCCAGGACGGGCACCCCATCGAGGGGACCTTCTCCTACTCCGTGGGCAAGGGCTCGGGGACCACGGCGGCTCCGGCGCCCGTGGCCTCCACTTCCCAAGGTGCGGGGGAGGCCAGCGGGGACGCCGGCCAGCAGAACGTGAGCGGCACGGGGGTGCCCAGTTGGGTGCTGCCCGTGATCGGCGGCGTCGTCGCGCTGATCCTGCTGCTCGTGGTCCTCGCCTTCGCCACCCGTCCGCGGCAGCGCTGACACCCGGACCGGCAGGCAGGGCGCGCCCCGCGCCGGTCCCGACCACTCATCACACTCATCGACCGAACGGTGCCTGCCCCGTGAGGCCGGGCCTGCCCACGCGGTGGAGTCCGAGCCCCGGAGCGGACCGCGCGGGCACGGCGGGGACCTCGGCGTCCCCGGCCCGGCACCCGCACCCCGCGGGAACCACCACGCAGGGCGAGCCGCGGTACATGCCATGGGCAGCATGCCACCCGTGGCGGCCCGCCGGCACCCGACGGTCGCACACTCGAAGGATTCACACCATGAACACCACCACCCACACCTCCTCCCGCCCCGACCGACGCGTGCGTCCCGCCCACCGGGCGGTGGCGGCCGTCACCGTGCTGGGGCTGGGCCTCGCCGCGCTGACCGGCTGCTCCGCGCAGAACGGTGAGCAGGCGCCGTCGGCCTCCGGCAGCAGCTCCGCCTCCCACGCCGCGGCCGCCGGGGCCCTGAAGATCGAGGACGGCTGGGCGAAAGCCGCGGACTCGGGCATGACGGCCGTGTTCGGCAAGGTCACCAACACCTCGGACAAGGAGGTCACGCTCAAGAGCGCGGCGGCCCACGGCACCGCGGACGACGTCCAGATGCACGAGACCGTGAAGGATCCAAAGACCGGGGCCACGGAGATGAAGGAGAAGAAGGACGGCTTCACGATCGCCCCCGGGCAGAGCGTGAACCTGGAGCCGGGCGGGAACCACATCATGCTGATGGGCCTCACGTGCTCGCTCAAGGCAGGCAGCGACCTCACGCTGCAGCTGGAGACCGACGGCGGCACCCAGGACGTGAGCGTCCCGGTGCGCGACTACTCGGGCGCCAAGGAGAACTACGCACCGGGCGAGGAGGCGAGCGCGTCCGCGAGCGATCACGGCTCGGACGCCTTCCACGGCTCCCACGGGAGTGGCTCGGGCGAGCATGCATCCCACGGCGGGATGGACATGTCCTCGCCCTCCTCCTCCGCACTGCCGGAGTGCCATGCCCACTGATCCCAGCCCTTCCCCCTCGGGATGGAGTCGGCGATCGCTCCTCACGGGAGCGGTCGCCGGCGCCGGCGCCACGGGTCTCGGCGCGGTCTCGGCCGCCGCCCTGGGCGCCGGGGATCCCCGCTTCTCCTCCGAGCAGGGCCTGCCCCGGCACGGGCTGGCCACGGAGCCCTTCCACGGCGCCCGGCAGGCCGGCGTGGCCACGCTGCCCCAGGCCTTCAGTGCTTTCGTCGCGCTTCGGCTCGCGGACGGCGCCACCAGGGACTCCCTGCGGCGGCTGCTGCGGGTGCTCACGGACGACGCCGCGGCGCTGACCCAGGGCCGGGCCCCGCTCAACGACCAGGAACCGTGGCTCGCGGAGAACCCCTCGCGGCTCACGGTCACCGTGGGCTTCGGCCCCCGTGCAATGGAGCTCGTGGACCGCACACGCTCCCCGTCCTGGCTGCGGCCCCTGCCCGCCTTCGGGGTGGACCGGCTGCAGCCCCGGTGGGGCCAGGGCGACCTGCTGATCCAACTGTGCTGCGACGACAAGCTGACCCTGGCCCACGCGCAGCGCGTGCTGCTCAAGGACGTGCGCTCCTTCGCGAGCGTCAAGTGGGTCCAGGACGGCTTCCGCAACACCGTGGGGGCCACCCCGGACGGTCAGACGACACGGAACCTGTTCGGCCAGCTGGACGGCACCGTCAACGCCTACCCGGGGGAGCCCGACCACGAGAAGGTGGTCTACGGCCAGGGCGGCTTCGAGCCGTGGATCCAGGACGGCACCTCCGTGGTGATCCGGCGCATCCACATGAACCTGGACACGTGGGACGAGGCGGACACCCCCGCCCGCGAGGACGCCGTGGGGCGCCGCCTCTCGGACGGGGCGCCACTGACCGGCGGCAGCGAGCACGACGAGCCGGACTTCGAGGCCAAGGGACCCCTGGGGTTCCCGGTGATCTCCTCCTACAGCCACGTGCGCCGCTCCCGCAGCGAGAACCCGGACGAGAAGATCTTCCGCAGGGTCTACAACTATGATCTGGCGGTGAGCAACGCCTCCGGGCAGAGCCGCTCCGGGGACGTCTCGGGCGGGGTGTCCAACACGGGGCTGATCTTCGCGTCCTACCAGTCGGACCCCGACAGGCAGTTCGTGCCGATCCAGAAGCGGTTGGACGAGCTGGACATGCTGAACACGTGGACGGTGCCGATCGGCTCCGCGGTGTTCGCGATCCCGCCGGGCTGCCAGCCGGGCGGGTTCATCGGGGACGTGCTGTTCAACTAGCGCGTTCACCACGCACGGTCCCGCCATCACGGCGCCAGGACACCACCGCGATCGGTCGAGGGGCCGAAGGAGCACTGATGAGCACCACCGCACGGAACCGGGGCCGAACCCGGGAGCGCACGAACGGCCCGGCCGGGCGCACCTCTGCGCCCGGGGACGGCGGGGTGAGCGTCAGCCCGTGGAGCATCTCGCTCGTGCTGGTGGCGGCCATGCTCGGCATGGCGGCCGCGCTGCTGTACGGCGGTGCGGCCGCACCCCGGCAGGTGGCGGATCCGGGCACCCTCGTGCGCTGGGGGCTGCCCGTGGTGGAGACCGTGCACAACATCGCCATGACCGTGGTGATGGGCGGACTGCTGCTGGCCATCGGGGTGGTGCCGCGCTTCGCGGACACCACCCGCAAGCGCCCGCCCCGCAACAGCAAGGAGCAGGTGGGGGAGCCCGAGCACCCGGTGTACCGCTCCGTGCTGCAGCTCGTGGAGGCCGCGTCCGTGGTGTGGACGGTCTCCGCGGTGGCGGTGCTGGTGTTCACGTACGCGGACGTCTCCGGCTCGGGCTTCGGCCGGGGAGCGGGCTACACCCAGCAGCTGCTGCACTACGTCACGGAGATCTCCACGGGCCAGTCCCAGGCGGTGATCATGATGGTGGCCGCCGTGGTCACCACGCTGGTGTTCGGCGTGCGCGCGCTGCTGGGGCTGTTCTGCACGCTGGCGCTGTCCTTCGTGGCCCTCGTGGCGCTGGCCCTGAACGGGCACGCCGCCGGCGGTGCGGACCACATGGGCGCGGTCAACTCCCTGGGGCTGCACCTGCTGGGCGTCAGCCTGTGGGTCGGCGGGATCGTGGTGCTGGTGTGGGTGGGGCCGCTGCTGTCCCGCGAGTCCACGGTGGTCAGCCGCCGCGGTGGCACCACGCACCGGGAACCGCTGCTCGCGGTGGTGCTGCGCCGCTACTCCGTGGTGGCCCTGGGCTGCTACGCCCTGGTGTTCTTCTCGGGGATCGTCAACGCCGCGGTGCGCATCGGCACGTGGGAGCAGCTGGGCTCGTCCTACGGGGTGCTCGCCCTGACCAAGCTCGTGCTGACCCTGCTGCTCGCGGCGGCGGGCTTCGCCCACCGGCAGTGGCTCATCCCCGGGGTCGCGGAGGGCTCGCGCTCGCGCACGGCCACGCTGTGGCGCGTGATCGTGGTGGAGGTCTTCCTCATGGGCCTGCTCATGGGGATCGCCACGTCCCTGAGCCGCACCGCCCCGCCCGTCCCGGAGGAGCTCGCCCCGGACGCCTCACCCGCACGGATCCTCACGTGGTACGAGCTGCCCCCGGAGCCCACCCTCGCCCACTGGTTCACCACGTGGCGCTGGGACTGGTTCTGGGTGGCCGTGGTGCTCTTCATGGCCGTGGTGTACCTGTGGGCCGCGGTGAAGGTGTGGCGCCGCGGGGACACGTGGTCCGCGCTGCGCACGGTCTCCTGGTTCGTGGGCCTGGCCGCCCTGGTCTACGCCACGTGCGGCGGGGTCTCGGTGTACGCCCGCGTGCTGTTCTCGGCGCACATGGTGGAGCACATGACGCTGACCATGATCATCCCGCTGTTCCTGGTCTCCGGCGCGCCGGTCACGGTGATCCTCAAGGCGCTCGAACCCCGCCGGGACGGCACCCGCGGTCCGCGCGAGTGGATCCTGCGCCTCGTGCACTCCACGTGGGGCAGGATCGTGACCAACCCGATCTTCGCGGGGGCGAACTTCGCGTTCTCGATCGTGCTGTTCTACTTCACGGACCTCTTCCGCTTCACCCTGCGCTACCACGTGGGCCACGAGTTCATGATGGTCCACTTCCTCTTCACGGGGTACATGTTCGCGCTCGTGCTGATCGGCATCGACCCCATTCCGCGCCGTCCCAGCTACCCCATGCGCCTGGTGCTGCTGCTGGCCACCATGGCGGCGCACGCGTTCATCGGCATCAGCATCATGAGCCTCACGTCCGTGATGCAGGCCTCGTGGTTCGGCAACATGGGCCGCCCGTGGGGGCTCACCGCGCTGGAGGACCAGGAGCTGGGCGGCATGCTGATGTGGGGCATCGGGGAGTTCCCCACGTTCCTGCTGGCCGTGATCATGGCGGTGCTGTGGGCCATGGAGGGCAGCAAGGAGAACAGGCGCGTGGACCGGCAGGCGGACCGCACGGACGACGCCGAGCTGCGCGCCTACAACGAGATGATGGCCGAGCTCGCCGAGCGGGACGAGTCCCGCCGCTGACCCCGCCTCCCAGCGGGCCCGCCACCGTGCGCGTGGGCACGACGCCGCACGGTCGCCGCGGGAGCGGTCGTCCCGTTCCCGGTGCGGGCGGCGTCGTCCCCGGCGCCGTGGGCAGAGCCTGTGTGACGAGCCGCGTGTGCGGGGCGTCATGCGGCGCGCGGGAAGCGTGGGCGCGCCGCTAGCGTTGGCAATGACAGATACCTGACCCCCGTGGAAGGACCCCCGTGACCGCTGCACGCATGACCACACCCGTTCGCGCCTCGGAGCTGGAGGGCCGGGCCTGGCTCAACACCGGCGGCGAGGCGCTGGACCTGCAGTCGCTGCGGGGCAAGATCGTGATCCTGGACTTCTGGTCCTTCTGCTGCATCAACTGCCTGCACGTGCTGGACGAGCTGCGCCCGCTCGAGGAGCAGTACGCGGACGTGCTGGTCACGGTGGGCGTGCACTCCCCGAAGTTCGAGCACGAGGCCGATCCGGACGCCCTGGCCGCCGCGGTGGACCGCTACGAGCTCACCCACCCCGTGCTGGACGACCCCGAGCTGCGCACGTGGGACGCCTACACGGCGCGCGCGTGGCCCACCCTGGTGGTCGTGGACCCCGAGGGCTACATCGTGGCGCACCTGTCCGGGGAGGGCCACGTGCAGGGGCTGGAGTCCCTGGTCACGGAGCTCGTGGCGGAGCACGAGGCCAAGGGCACGCTGCACCGCGGGGACGGACCCTACGTGCCGCGCCCGCAGCCCGAGGGGGACCTGCGTTTCCCCGGCAAGGTGGTCGCGCTGCCGGACGGCTCGTTCATGGTCAGCGACACCGGCCATCACCGCCTCGTGCAGCTGGAGTCGGACCTCACCACGGTGCGGCGCGCCATCGGCTCGGGTGCGCGCGGCTGGTCGGACGGCCCGCGGGACGTGGCCCGGTTCAACGAGCCGCAGGGCATCGCGGTGCTGCCGGGCAGGCTGCGCTCGGAGGTCGGCTACGATCTCGTGGTCGCGGACACCGTCAACCACCGGCTGCGCGGGGTGGACCTGGGCTCCGGCTCGGTGCGCACCCTCGCGGGCAACGGTGTGCAGCGCCTGCTCGACGACGCCCGCGCCCGGGGCGTGGACCCCAACGAGATCACGGACACGGAACCCACGTCGGTCGCGCTGTCCTCCCCGTGGGACGTGGTGTGGTCCGACGCCGCGGACACCCTGGTGGTCGCCATGGCCGGAACCCACCAGCTGTTCTCCTTCGACCCGCGCACCGGGGCGCTCGCCGTCCTCGCCGGCACGGGAGACGAGGGGCTGCGCGACGGCTCCGCCCACGAGTCCTGGTTCGCCCAGCCCTCGGGTCTGGCCCAGGACGCGCACGGGGACGTGTGGGTGGCGGACTCCGAGTCCTCCGCGCTGCGGCGCGTCCGGCTGCCGGGTCACGACGCCGCCGCGCCGGGTGCCGCTGCCGCCCCGGCTGCCGGGTCGGAGGGGATCTTCGCCCGCGCGGTGGACGCGCTGCCCTCCGGCGCGGCCTCCACGACACCCTCCACGGGGGCGGCGGCGCCCTCCGACGGGGCGACGACGCCCGGGGGCGTGGGTGCCCCCGGCACCGGCGCGGCCACGGTGGACTCCGCCGTAGGGCTGGGGCTGTTCGACTTCGGCTTCCGGGACGGCCCCGCCGCGGACGCCCGGCTGCAGCACTGTCTGGGGGTCACCGTGCTCCCGGACGGCTCCGTGGCGGTGGCGGACACCTACAACGGTGCCGTGCGGCGCTACGACCCCGCCACGGACGAGGTCACGACCCTCACCCGCGGCCTGGCCGAGCCGTCCGACGTGCTGCTGGACACCACCCACGAGGACCCCGTGCTGGTGGTGGTGGAGACCAACGCGCACCGGCTCGTTCGGGTGCCGGTGCCCCGGCAGGCCCTCACGGTGGACGAGGGGGCGGCCCAGGTGCAGCGCAAGCGCACCCAGCTGGCCCCCGGTGAGCTCGAGCTCGCGGTGCGCTTCGCCGCCCCCGCCGGGCAGAAGCTCGACACCCGCTGGGGGGATCCCACCCAGCTGAAGGTCTCCGCGTCCCCGGAGGAGGCCCTCGCGTCCGGTGGGGGAACGGCCCAGGGGCTCACCCGCACCCTGCGCCTCGCCGAGGGGGTCACCGAGGGCGTCCTGCACATCTCGGCCCGCGCGGCCGCGTGCGACGGCTCTCCGGACGGGGAGATCCCGGACCACGCCGCGTGCCACCTGTACCAGCAGGACTGGGGGATCCCGTTCCGCGTGGATCCTGCGGCGCCATCCGAGCTCACGCTGGACCTGCGCGGCACGGACTGAGCGGCACGGGCGGCACGCCGGAACCCGACGCCGCCCGGCACGGCTGGGGTGGACCGCCCTGGCGCGGGACGGCCCGTGCGGCGTCGTCCCGCGGGCGCGCCCCAGGGCGCGAGGTGGCCCGGGCACCCGCTGGCCACCGCGTGGACCGCGCCCCGCGCGCGGCAGACTTCGGACCCGGCGTCGGGCCCGCGGGCGGCTTCACCGCCCGCGGTGCGCGCGGCACGACACCCGGGCCGGGCGGCGTCGTGCGGAGGCGCGCCGTGGTGCGGGCGCTACTTCGGGGTGACCGTGGCCTTGTCCCCGGTGACCTGCAGACCCGCGGAGAACGTGAAGGGGACGTCCCGCGAGACCTTGGTGGTGTGGCCGTCGTAGAGGTCCACGGCAGTGAACTCGAGGTGCGCCGTGCCCCGGCTGTCCGGCAGCGACCACTGGTCCGCGTGGGCGCCACCGAGGCGGACCTCCGGGCGCGGGTAGTCCTTGATGCTCCACGAGACCGCGCCCTGGATCCGGCCCGGGAAGTCCGCGGAGAACGGGCACCCGGCGGGGTAGAGGCTGTCCTGGCGCGCGCACGCGTCCAGGTGGTCGTGGACCTGCCGCTCCACCTGCTGCTTGAGCTGCTCGGAGGGCACGGCGGTGAGCTCCATGGTGGTGCGCTGGTCCTCGTCGCTGACCGGGACCTCGCGCGGCTCGGCCGTGATCATGGGCGAACTGTAGGAACCGGTGTACACGCCGGGGTAGAACACCGCGAACTCGCGGGACGAGCCGCGCAGCGCCACGGACGCGCCGTTGATGTCCACGGCGGTGGAGCCCGGCATGGACACGGTCATCGTGGGCAGTGTGGACGGGTCGAAGTCCCACACGGTGAAGAAACCCCACTGGGTCTCCGCCGGGTGCAGGGTGAACTCCGAGGAGGCCTCCTTGCCGTCCAGCAGGTAGCTGGCCCGCACCACCGCGCGGTCCCCGTCCGAGGACACCGTGGACACCGCGACGTCCTCCAGGTGGCTGCCCGCCTCCGCGAGGGCGTCCCCGTCCAGCAGCGCTGCATTCGAGTCCGGCACGCGGGCGTTGAGCAGACCCAGTGCCTTGCCGCCGTTGCCGTCCTGCAGCGCCTGGAAGTACTCCCGCACGTCCGTCTCCGGGCCGTACTGGTACTTGTTCACGAGCGCGATGGTCACCGCGGCGGCCGCGACCGAGAGCACGATCAGGAAGAACCACGCCCCCACGGCCCTGACGATGCGATCACTGCGTTCCATGACCACTCACGGTAGTTGATGCCCGGGACTCCGGCCGACCTGTGTCCCCGCGCGGCCCGCCTGCGGTGCCGTTAGGCTGAACCGGGCGACGCCGCGGCGTCGCCCCCGCGGCACCGACCGGTCGGAGCCGCCGAGCGGCGGCCGCACCCGGACACGGGGCCGCCACGGGGTCCGCGCCACCGTGCGGACCGGCACCCGCAAGCACGAGAGCAGCCCATGGCAGAGACCGTCCGACAGATTCCCGCCCGGTACGGCACGCCCGAGCACGTGTTCCACCCCCGCATCGGGTCCTACGGCAGGCGGCTGGGCGCCGCGCTGCCCCCGCTGCTCGTGGTGGGACTCGCCGTGGCCATGCTGTACTACCGCCGCCCGGGTGCGCCCGCGGCGGCGGTGCTGGTGCTGCTCGCCCTCCTGGGTCTCGTGGTGTCCTACGCGTACCTGCGGCCGGCGCTCGCGGTGCTCACGGCCAGCCACGTGCTGGTCTCCCGCTGGGTGGGGTTCCGGGCCGTGCCCCGCGAGCGTATCGCGGAGGTGGTCACCGTGGAGGCGCTGCTGCCCCCGCGGGTCGGCGGCGGCACGCCCCGCGGGCGCCCGCAGCTGTGGTTCGTCACCGGGGCCGGGCGCAGCGCCCTGGCCCTCGACGGCACCGTGTGGGACGGGAAGAGCCTGCAGGAGATCGCCCGGCTCAGCGGCGCGCGGCACCTGAACTTCCGGCGGGCCACCCCGGCCGAGGTGCGCGAGCACCGGCCCCACCTGGTCTCCTGGCGGGTGCGTTATCCGCGGCTGCGGTACGCGGTGTCCTCGCTCGCCCTCGTGGCCGCGATCGCGCTGGCCGTGTGGTGGGCGCTCGCCTCCCGGGCCGGGTGAGCGGCGGGCCGTCACTCCGCCCGCCGGCTCCCACGATGTCCCTGCACGCCCCGCAACGCCGCTTCACAACGAACGGCCGGTCCCCCCGGGAGGGGACCGGCCGTTCGCGGTGGTCCGGTGGCACGTGCACCCCGCACGTGCCCGGCGGCGCCCGAACCTGCCGCCTCGCAGCGGTTCCGCGGCGGATCCCGCTCAGCGGAACCGGTTCAGCGGGCGCGGTTCGAGGGATGCGGCTCAGCGGGCGGCGCTGCTGCCGCCGTCGCCCGGTCCGGCGTGGCCGCCGTGGGCCGGGGCATCCGCCGCGCGCGCGTCGTCGTGCCCCGGCGCGGTGGGGCCGCCCGTGCGGTCCGTGCCCTCGTGCTGGCGGGCGCGGTCGATCTCGGCCTTGCGCTCCTCGTTGGCCTCCCGGGTCAGCTCGGCGCCGGCCTCGGCGTCGCGCGTGAGGTTCTCACCCGTCTCGGGGTTGAACACGTGCATCCGGCGGCTGTCCAGCCAGATCTTGGACGTGGACCCGCCGCGGATGCGCGAGGACGCGTCCAGGGAGACGATCACCTGCGCCGGCATCTCGTCCGCGTCCAGCTCCTGGGCCAGCTCGTTGAGCTTGTGCTGGACCGTCTCGTCCTGCTGGTAGCGGATGTAGCCGTACTGCTGGTTGCCCAGCCACTCCGTGTGGGTGAACTCGGCGTCGAACGTGGTGCCGTGCCCAGCCTTGGCCTCGTCCACGAACTTGGCGTCCTCGAAGTGCTCCGGGCGCAGCCCCAGCAGCACGATCTCGGGAGCACCCGAGAGCGAGGCGCGCACGCGCTGCGGGATCTCGATCTCGCCGATGGGCGTCTGGAACACACCGCCCTCGATCCGCGCGGGGATGAAGTTCATGGACGGGGCTCCGATGAACCCGGCGACGAACAGGTTGACGGGCTGTTCGTAGAGCTCCCGCGGGGACGCGATCTGCTGCAGCTGACCGCGCTTGAGCACGGCCACGCGGTCCCCGAGGGTCATGGCCTCGGTCTGGTCGTGGGTCACGTAGATGGAGGTGATGCCCATGCGGCGCTGCAGCTGCGCGATCTCGGTGCGCATCTGGCCGCGCAGCTTGGCGTCCAGGTTGGACAGCGGCTCGTCGAACAGGAACGCGTCCGCGTCGCGCACGATCGCGCGGCCCATGGCCACACGCTGGCGCTGACCGCCCGAGAGGTTCGCGGGCTTGCGCTCGAGGTGCTCGTTGAGGTCCAGGGTCTCCGCGGCCTCGCGCACCTTGCGGTCGATCTCGTCGTCGCTGAACTGGCCCTTGGCCAGGCGCAGCGGGAACGCGATGTTCTCGTACACCGACAGGTGCGGGTACAGGGCGTAGTTCTGGAACACCATGGACAGGTTGCGGTCGCGCGGCTGGCGGTCGTTGACCCGCTCGCCGTCGATCAGCAGATCGCCGCTGGTGATGTCCTCGAGCCCCACGACCATGCGCAGCAGGGTGGACTTGCCGCAGCCCGAGGGGCCCACGAGGATCAGGAACTCGCCGTCGGCGATGTCGATGGAGATGTCGTTGACCGCCGGAAAGCCGTCGTCGTACTTCTTGACGAGGTGCTCCATGGTGATAGCTGCCATGTTCTGTCAGTCCTAACTGTGTCCGAGCGTGAATGGGGAGGGCCGGGCTCAGCCCTTGACGGCGCCCTGGGTCAGACCGGAGACGATCTGGCGCTGGAAGGCCAGCACGAGGAGCACCACGGGGATCGTCACGATGATGGCGGCCGCGGAGATCGCGCCCGCGGGGTCCTCGAACTGCGAGGCGCCCGTGAAGAACGCGAGGGCCGCGGGCACCGGGCGGGCCGCCGAGGTGGAGGTCAGGCCGATCCCGTACACGAAGTCGTTCCACGCGATGAAGAACGCGATGATCGCCGTGGTGAACACACCCGGCAGGGTCAGCGGCACGATCACCTTGCGGAACGCCTGCCAGGTGGTGGCGCCGTCCACTTGGGCCGCGCGCTCCAGGTCCCACGGGATCTGCTGGAAGAAGGCGGCCAGCGTCCAGATGGAGATCGGCAGCGTCAGGGAGAGGTAGGGGATGATCAGGCCGAGCCAGGTGTCGTACAGGCCCACCTGGCGCCACAGGTTGAACAGCGGCGTGACGATCGAGATCACCGGGAACATCGAGACCATCAGCGCCGTGGTCAGCACGAGCTTCTTGCCCGGGAAGTCCAGGCGGGCGATCGCGTACGCGCACAGCGTGGCCAGCACCACGGCGATCAGCGTGGCGATCAGGGAGATCCCGATCGAGTTGCGCAGGGCCGGCAGGAACAGGTCTTTGGCGTCGCCCACGAAGATCTGCTGGTAGTTCTCGGACACGAACGTGGTGGGGAGGAACTTCCCCGAGTTCAGGTCCGAGGGGGACTTGAAGGAGGTCATCAGGATGGACAGCACCGGGAACAGTGCGTAGACCAGCACCAGGACCGAGACCACGGTCCACCCGATTTTCTGCTTAGTGCTCAACATGACGGGTCACTTCCCCTTCCCAGAGCCACCGGTGAGGTCCACCTTGAAGATCTTGATCGCCACGAGCGCGATGAGCATCACGCAGATGAAAAGGATCACCGAGATGGCCGAACCCAGGCCGATTTCCAGACGACCGATGGACGTGCGGTACGCGAGCAGCGAGAGCGTCTCGGTGCCGTACTGTCCCTGGGTCATGATGAAGACGTTGTCGAAGATGCGGAAGGCGTCCAGCGCGCGGAACACCACGGCCACCATGATGGCGGCCTTCATGTTCGGCAGGACCACCCGCACGAGGCGCTGCCACGAGGACGCGCCGTCCACGCGGGCCGCCTCGGAGAGCTCACCGGGAACCTGGGCCAGGCCGGAGAGCAGCAGCAGCGAGATGAACGGCGTGGTCTTCCAGATCTCGGACGCCATGATCACGGTCAGGGACGGGCCCGCGGAGGCGAACCAGTTGAAGTCCGGGCCGATCACGGGCAGCCACGAGAGCCAGTTGTTCACGTAGCCCGTGGTGATGTCGAACGCGTAGAACCACGCGAACGCCGAGACCACGGTGATGATGCCGTAGGGGACCAGGATGGCGGTGCGCAGCAGCCCGCGGGTGGCCTTGACGGCGCTGTGCATCACCAGGGCGAGCGCGAGGCCCAGCACGAGCTCCACGAGCACGGTGACCACCGTGATCAGCAGGGTCACGCCGAGGTCCCGCCAGAAGAGGCTGTCCGAGAGGACCGTGGCGTAGTTGCCCAGGAACACGAACTCCTTGTCCCCGGGGGCGGTCAGGCGGAACGAGAACAGCGAGTCCCAGAGGGCCTGCACGATGGGGTACAGGGTCACCAGGAGCATGATCACGAAGGCCGGGCCGGCGAGCAGCCACCCCAGCTTCCGCTCGGAGCGGGCACGGTCCGAGAGCTGCGCCTTCTTGCGGGGCTTCCCGGGCGCGGCGTCGCGAGCGCGAGAGTCGACGGTTGTGCTCACAGCAGCGCATCTCCCTTCAGGACTTCCTGGATGAACTCGGTGGTCTCACGAGGGGTGTCCTCGGTGACCTCGCTCGGCGGGGTCCAGTGCTGCTGGATGGCCGTGGAGATCTCGTTGTAGTACGGGGTCTGGGCGCGCGGCTTGGCGTCGTCCAGGGACTTGCGGATGGTGTCCGCCATGGGGAACGCCTTCCGAGCGGCGGGGTCGTCGAACGCCTTGGCGGACGAGGGCGGGTTGCCGTTGGTGGCGAAGTACTGCGCCTGGTGCTCGGTGGAGACGATGCACTGCACGGCCTGCCACGCGAGGTCCTGGTGCTGCGAGTTGGCACCCACGCCCAGGTTGATTCCGCCCAGCGGGGCGGCGGCGGTGGTGTCCGCGTTGACGCGCGGCCACGTGGTCCACTTGATGTCGTCCACCACGGACTGGTCCAGGGAGCCCTCCTCCACCGCGCCCTTGGAGGCGGAGTAGATGAAGGGGTAGTTGACCATGAAGGAGCCCTTGTCTCCCTGGAACTGGATCATGGAGGCGTTCTCGTCCTGGGTGGCCAGGCCCGGCCCGCCCAGGCCCTCACGGCCGATGGTCCCGATGATGTCCGCGGCCTTCTTCCCGGCCTCGGAGTCCAGCCTCACGCGGGCGTCCTGACCCTCCTGGCCGTCGGTCACGATGTGCCCGCCGTTGGACTCCACGAGACCGTTGACCCACACGGACATGGACTCACCGCGGATGCCCTGCACGCCCAGGTACTTGTCCTGGGAACGGGCGGCCCCGATGATCTGGTCCCACGTGACGGGCTTGGACATGTCCAGCCCCGCGGCCTTGGCCACGGACTCGCGGTACCACAGCAGCTGGGTGTTGGCCCAGAAAGGGACGGCCACGAGCTCGCCGTTCCATGTGGCGCCCTTGAGCGGACCCTCCAGGGTGTCCTGGGTGGTGGCCTTGGCAACGTCCTGCGGCGGCTTGGCCAGGAACCCCGGCTCGGCGAGCTCGGCCACGAAGGGCGGGTCCAGGCTCATGATGTCCATCGAGGAGTCCCCGGCGGCGAGACGGCGCGCGAGCTGTTCACGCTGCGAGGAGGCGTCGCGCGGCAGCAGGGAGGTCTGGATGGTGTACTTGCCGCCCGAGGCCTCGGAGCAGTCCTGCGCGATGACGGCCTGGCCGCCGTCGTCGGGGTTGATGTACCAGGTGAGCGTGGGCGGTCCGGATTCCCCGCCGCTGCACCCCGTGAGCAGCATGACGGACGCGGCTGCGGCGGCCGCGGCGCTGCGGACGGCACGCGGTGTCCCGGCCCTGCGTGAGTGGTGGGTGGGCTTCACTGTGGTTCCTCCCCTGGCGAGCGCGAGTGCTGAGCGGATCTGCCCGGCGGCCCCGCGGGGATCCCAGCCGGTTCAGCATTTGCACAGTCTACGGGTGGCGTGGCTCACTTCGCCCGTGTGACTCGACGTCAGGAGAGGAAAGCCGCGATGCCTGCCATCGCGAGCATAGAGACCACCGTGGTGAGCAGCACGGTGTCCCGGCACACGGTGGTGGCGCGGTCGTAGCGCACGGCCGCCACGTACAGGTTCTGGGCCGTGGGCAGGGCCGCCATGACCACGGCCGCGTACAGGGTCGGGCCGGTCAGTCCCAGGGACAGGGCCAGGCCCCAGGCGAGGGCGGGGTGCAGCAGCACCTTGGCACCCGTGGCGAGCAGCGTGTCCGCGCGCGCACCGGGCGCGGACAGCGGCCGGGCACCCACCAGGGAGATCCCGAACGCGAGCAGCATGGCGGGCACGGCGGCCCCCGCGACGATCCGCACGGGCTCCATCACCAGCTCGGGCGGCGTCACGCCCGTGGCCGAGGCCGCGATGCCCAGGGCGGAGCCCACGATCAGCGGATTGCTCACCACGGTGCGCAGCACGGAACCCACCGTGGGGCGCCGACCACCCGTGATCGTGTCCATGGCCGTGAGGTACAGGGGGCTGTTGAGCGCCAGCTGGAACAGCATCACGGGCGCCACCTGGGAGGCGTCCCCCAGCACGAACAGGGCGATGGGGATCCCCAGGTTGGCGGAGTTCACCTGCCCCGCGGCCTGCGAGCCCATGACCACGGTGGCGGCGTCCCGGTGCAGCGCGAAGCGGGAGACCAGCCCGTAGCCGAGCATCGTGAGCCACGCGGAGCCCGCCGCCACGAGCAGCGGCGCCGAGAACACGTGGCGGACGTCGGCCTGGGCGAGCGTGGTGAACAGCAGCGGAGGGGAGGCCACGTAGAACGCGAGCCGGGAGAGCACCTGCTGGCCGTTCTCGCCCAGCACGCCGAGCCGCCCGATCACCCAGCCGAGCCCGATCACGGCCCACACGATGAAGAACCCGGAGGCGACGCCGCTCACGCCGCGGCTCCCGTGCCGCGCCTCACGCGCGGGTGGTGGCGGCGTCCTCCCGGGCGCGGCCGTGCTCTCGGGCGTGCGGCGGGCGCACCACGTCCCCGACCACGGCGTCCGCCGGGTCCGAGCCGAGGGCCACGATCCTGTTGCGCTCGTCCACGTGCACCACGCGGGGCTCGTACGTCTGCGCCTCCGCGGTGTCCATGAGGCCGTAGGCAATCAGGATCACGAGGTCCCCGGGGTGCACCAGGTGCGCGGCGGCGCCGTTGATGCCCAGCACACCGCTGCCGCGCTCACCGGCGATCGTGTAGGTCTCGAGCCGGGCGCCGTTGGTGACGTCCACGACGGCCACGAGCTCACCGGGGAGGATCCCGGCGGCGTCGAGCAGGTCCTGGTCCACGGTCACGGAGCCCACGTAGTGCAGGTCCGCCTGCGTGACGGTGGCCCGGTGGATCTTGCCGGTGAACATGGTGCGCAGCATGGGTGCTCCTGGGGTGAAGAGGGGACCGGTCCCGCGCGGGGTGCCGGGCGGGGTCCGTCCGGCGGCCCGGGGGCCGGCACGCAAACACCCCGGGTCCGCAGTGGGTGCCCGGGGTGGTCGTCGTGGAGCGGCTGACGGGAATCGAACCCGCGTATCAGGCTTGGGAAGCGTGCGCTCTACCATTGAGCTACAGCCGCGCGGTTCCTCGGGTGCCGGACCAGCCGACGTTCCCGATCGAACGCCCACCACTGTACAACACGTTCGCCGCGCGCGTGGCGGCACGACGCCGCAACCCCCCCCCCGCACGACGCCGGCCCGCTCCCCGCGCGACCTTCCTCGCCTCCCTGCCCCACAGTGCCAGTCGCGGCACGCGGCCGCGCATCCCGCGGACACCCGGGGGCGGTGCGGGGACCGGGCTGTCGGCGGCACCCGTGGACTACCGTGGGAGCGTGCTCATCTCAGACCGCGACATCCGCCGTCACCTGGACTCCGGGCGCGTGCGCCTCGAGCCCAGCGATCCCGCCATGGTCCAGCCCGCGAGCGTGGACGTGCGCCTGGACCGCTGGTTCCGGCTGTTCGACAACCACAAGTACGCGCACATCGACCCCGAGCAGGAGCAGCCCGAGCTGACCCGCCTGGTGGAGGTGGCCCCGGACGAGCCGTTCGTGCTGCACCCGGGGGAGTTCGTGCTGGGTGCCACGTACGAGAAGGTCACGCTGCCCGACGACATCGCCGCCCGGCTCGAGGGCAAGTCCTCGCTCGGACGCCTGGGGCTGCTCACCCACTCGACCGCCGGGTTCATCGACCCGGGGTTCTCGGGGCACGTGACGCTGGAGCTGTCCAACATGGCCACCCTGCCCATCAAGCTGTGGCCGGGCTCCAAGGTGGGCCAGCTGTGCTTCTTCCAGCTCTCCTCGCCCACCGAGCACCCCTACGGCAGCGGCGCGTACGGCAACCGGTACCAGGGCCAGCGCGGCCCCACGGCCTCGCGCAGCCACCTGAACTTCCACCGCACGGTCATCGAGTAGCCGCGCTCACACCTGCGCGGTGGTGAACCCCTCGGGCGGCCTGGGCGTGAGCAGCAGCAGCGCGAGCCCCACCGCCACGACCACCAGGATGCCCAGGATCCCGTAGATCTGCGCGCCCAGCAGGGACACGAAGATCCCGAACAGCCCGGGGGCCATGAAGCTCACCGCGCGCCCGGTGGTGGCGTAGAGCCCGTAGATCTCGCCGTCGCGCCCCGGGGGGATGAGCCGCCCCAGGTACGTGCGCGACGCCGCCTGCGCCGGTCCCACGAACAGGCACAGTGCTAGCCCGCACACCCAGAACGCGGGCTTGCCGTGCCAGAACAGCAGCACGACCCCCGCGGCCATCACGCCCACGAGGGAACCCACGATGACCCGCCGGGGCCCCAGTGCGTCGTCGAGCGAACCGCCCACGAACGCACCGAGGGCGGCAATGAGGTTGGCGGCGACCGCGAAGAGGATGACCTCGGTGAGGGAGAAGTCGAACGAGCCGGCCGCGAGCACCCCGCCGAACGTGAAGACCCCGGCGAGCCCGTCCCGGTAGACCGCGGAGGAGAGTAGGAAGAACACGGTGGCCCGGGACACCCGCCACAGCCCGGCGACCGTGGCGAAGAGCTCCCGGTAGGGGCCGATGATCCCGCGCCGCCGCGTGGCGGGCGGGGACACCGGGACGTCGGGGCCCGCGAGCCCGCCCAGCGTGGGAGTCGCGGCGGGGGAGGGGCCGTGCACGGCGCCGTCGTGCGCCCGGAACGGCATGGAGCGGGCCGCGAGGCTCATGGGCAGGCAGAGGACCAGGATCCAGGCGGCGCTGAACAGGGCCACGGCGCGGTAGTTCAGGGCGTCGTCCGTGGGGATGCCCAGGAAGCCGGGCGTCACGAAGCCGAACAGCACGAACGCGAGCGCGAAGATCCCACCCACGTAGCCCGCGCCCCAGCCCCACCCGGAGACCTTGCCCATGCGCGCGGGTCCGGCCAGGGCGGGCAGCATGGCGTTGTAGCTCACGGTGGCGAACTCCTGCGCCACGCTGCCGGCGGCCACCAGGCCCACGCCCAGGTAGAGGTAGCCGGGCTCTGGGCGGGCGAAGAAGCACAGTGCCGTGCACGCGACGAGCACCGCGGTGTTGACCGTGAGGAACGAGGCCCGGGAGCGGGGGGTGTCGCTGCGCTGGCCCACGATCGGGGCGGTCAGTGCGATGGCGAAACCGGCCACGGTCATGGCCACGCTCAGCACGGTGGAGGTGTACTCCGCGGAGCCGAACGCCGAGCTGGTGAGGTACACCGTGAAGACGAACGTGAGCATCACGGAGTTGTACGCGGAGGTGCCCGTGTCCCACAGGCACCACATCAGCACCCGGGCGCGCGAGCCGCCCTCGGGGGAGGGGTCCGTGCTGCGTGGGGGGCGTGCTAACGCGTGCGCGTGCTGACCGGTCATGGGGTTCACCCTACGGTGCGGCGCCGGTCACACGGTCCGGGAGTCGGCGCGGTGCAGTGTGGTGCGGGGCTCCCGCGGGGCCGTCCTGTCGGGGACGCGTCAACAGTCCGTTTTGTTACGATGGGGTCTCGTCAGTCCACGACTTCCCCTCGACTGCCACTGTGCCCTTCCCGGGGGTGCGCGTGAGTGCTCTGCGGCCCGAAAGGTAGGGTTCCATGATCCCGGTGCTGCTCCTCCACGGGCTGATGGCCCTGTGCGCACCGTCGATCCTCAAGCGCACCGGACGCTCCGGCTTCTACGTCGTGGCCCTGGCCCCGCTCGCGGGCTTCGCATGGCTGCTCTCGCAGACGGCACGCGTGTACGGACCCGAGGACGGGTGGTCCACCTCCTTCGGCTGGATCCCCCAGCTGGGGATCAGCCTGGCGTTCCGCATGGACGCGCTCGCGTACATGATGTGCGTGCTGGTGCTCGGGGTGGGGGCCCTGGTGCTGGCCTACTGCGCGCGCTACTTCAAGGCGGACGCGCAGGACATCGGATCCTTCGCGGCCCAGCTGGTGGCGTTCGCCGGCGCGATGTTCGGCCTGGTCACGGCGGACGACCTCATGGTGCTGTTCGTGTTCTGGGAGATCACCTCGGTGCTCTCCTTCCTGCTGATCTCGTACTCGCGCACCAAGCTGGCAGCGCGCCGGGCCGCGCTGCAGGCCCTGATCATCACCACCGCGGGCGGACTGGCCATGCTCGTGGGCCTGGTGATGCTCGGCACCGCGGCCGGCACGTTCCGGATCTCCGGGGTGCTCGCCGCGGCCCCCCAGCTGATGGGCTCTACCCCGGTGGACGTGGCCGTGGTGCTCGTCCTGGCCGGGGTGGTCACCAAGTCCGCGCTGTTCCCCACGCACTTTTGGCTGCCCGCGGCCATGGCGGCGCCCACCCCGGTCTCCGCCTACCTGCACGCGGCGGCCATGGTCAAGGCCGGGATCTACCTGGTGGCGCGGCTGGCTCCGGGCTTCGCCGAGACGCAGTTCTGGCTGCCCGTGACGCTCACCCTGGGCCTCGGCACCATGGTCTTCGGCGGCTGGGTGGCGCTGCGCCAGTACGACCTCAAACTGATCCTCGCCTACGGCACCGTGAGCCAGCTCGGCTTCATCACCGCCGTGGTGGCCTTCGGCACCGCGGACACGGCCATGGCCGGGATGGGCATGGTCATGGCCCACGGGCTGTTCAAGGCCACGCTGTTCCTCAGCGTGGGCGTGATCGACCACCAGGCGGGCACCCGCGACATCCGCCGGCTCTCCGGGGTGGGGCGCATGGCGCCCAAGCTGTTCGTGGTCTCCGTGATCGGTGCGGCCTCCATGGCGGGCATCCCCCCGCTGCTGGGCTTCGTGGCCAAGGAGGCCGTGCTCACGGCCTTCTTCGAGGAGGTCTCCGAACCCGTGGGCCTGATCGCGCTGGTCTGCGCGGTGCTGGGCTCGGTGCTCACCGTGGCCTACAGCGCGCGCTTCCTGTGGGGCGGCTTCGCCCGCAAGTCGGCCGAGTTCTCGGATCTCGACGCCGCCCCGGACGGCCAGTCGGTGATCAGCGAGTTCACCCCGGCGTCCTGGGCCTTCCTCATGGCACCCATCGTGCTGGCCGTGGCCACCGTGGTGCTCGGCGTGCTCCCGGCACCCCTCGAGGCCGGGATCGCCCCCTACCAGCGGCTGTTCCCGCACGCGGACGAGTCCCACGTGCACCTCGAGCTGTGGCACGGGCTGACCCCGGCGCTCGGGATCTCCGCGGGCATCATCGCCGCGGGCCTCGCACTGCACGCCCTGCGCGGACCCGTGGCCCGCTTCCAGCGCCGCCTCCCCGAGCTGCCCACCGGCGACTACGTGTACCGCCGGATCATCAACGTGCTGGACATCGTGGCCGTGTGGCTCACCGGGCGCACCCAGCGTGGTTCGCTGATGTTCTACCTCTCCGTGATCCTCGTGACGGCCATCGTGGTGCCGCTCGTGGCGCTGTTCTGGTTCGAGACCCCGCCGCTGGCCGGCTTCCGGCTGGCGGACTCGCCCGCGCAGGTGGTCACCGGGATCGCCATGGTGGTGGCCGCGCTGCTCGTGCTCACCGCGGGCAAACGGTTCCTGGCCGTGCTGCTGGTGTCCGTGACCGGATACGGGCTGGCACTGACCTTCGCGCTGCACGGCGCCCCGGACCTCGCCCTCACGCAGATGCTCGTGGAGACCATCTCCCTCGTGGCCTTCGTGCTGGCGCTGCGCTCCCTGCCCGGGCCCCTCTGGAACCGGCGCCGTGCCGGGCGCCGGGTGCTCCGCGCGGTGTTCGCGGTGGTGTTCGGGCTGTTCATGACGGCGCTCGCGGTGTTCTCCATCTCCTCGCGCAGCGCCGAGCGGATCTCCCTGGACATGCCGTCCATGGCATACGAACTGGGCCACGGCCAGAACGTGGTCAATGTGATCCTCGTGGACATCCGCGCGTGGGACACCATGGGCGAGATCTCCGTGCTCACCGTGGCCGCCACGGGCATCGCATCCCTGATCTTCGTCAAGGGCCGCGGGGACCGGCTGCGCAGCGAGCGCCACCAGCTGGACACCCGCCGCCTCCGGGCGCTGCGCGGCGCGGACTCGGCGGCGCACTCCCAGCAGGGCGTGACCCGGGAGATCGAGGTGGCCCGGCGGTTCTCCTCACGCCCGGACGCGGACCCGTTCCTGCTCGCCGGGCGCACCCTGGCCCCGGAGCGCCGCTCGATCATCTTCGAGGTGGTCGCACGGCTGCTGTTCCACACCTTCATGCTGGTCTCCCTGTACCTGCTCATCGCGGGCCACAACGATCCCGGCGGCGGCTTCGCGGGCGGTCTGATGGCCTCCCTGGCCCTGGCCCTGCGCTACCTCGCAGGCGGGCGCTACGAGCTGGAGCGCGCCACCCTGGTCAACGCCGGCTGGATGCTCGGTGCCGGTCTGGCGCTGGCCTCCTTCTACGCGCTGAGCCCGCTGTTCTTCGGGGGAGCGGTGATGGAGAGCTACACCTTCGAGTGGGACATGCCCCTGTTCGGCCACGTGAAGTTCGTGACCGCGCTGGTCTTCGACGTGGGCGTCTACCTGATCGTCGTGGGCCTGGTGCTGGACATCCTGCGCTCCCTCGGCGGGCGCATCGACGAGCGCATCGAGCGCGCCGCCCTCGAGGCGAGCACCCAGCGCAGCGGTCGCGGCTCCCGCATCCGCCTCACGCGCAAGGGATCGGCCATGTCCGCCACCCGCTCCGAGAGCCCGGACCTGCCGGCCGGCTCCATGGCCTCCGGCGACGAGACCTCGGAGGTGCGGCCATGACGGTCAACGTGACCCTGCTGGTGGTCATGGGGGTGCTCTTCGCCGTGGGCGTGTACCTGCTGCTGGAGCGTTCCCTGACCCGCGTGCTGCTGGGGCTGATGCTGCTGACCAACGGGGCAAACCTGCTGATCCTGCACACGAGCGGCGCCCCGGGGGCGGCGCCCCTCTACGAGTCCGGGCTGGACCCCTCCGAGTACTCGGACCCGCTGCCGCAGGCGCTCGTGCTCACGTCCATCGTGATCTCGCTGGCCACCACGGCCTTCCTGCTGTCCATGATCTGGCGCTCGTGGATCCTGGCGCGCCGGGACGAGATCCAGGACGACCTCGAGGACCGCCGCGTGGCGCAGCAGTCCTCCTACGACGCCGAGGACGACGACGCCATGCCGCAGGACACCTCCGAGTTCAACCACGGGGACCCGCGCTACTCGCCGGCCCGGCACAACGAGGACGAGGCCACGGAGTCCCCGGGCCACCACCGGGTGGAGCGGCTGCAGCAGGACGACAGGAGGGATCCGCATGAGCACTGATCTGGCGCAGCTGGCACCGCTCGCGGTCCTCATCCCGTTCGTGGGCGCGGCCCTGAACTTCGTGATCGTGCACCGCAACAAGCTCCAGCGCACGGTGACCGTGGGCACCATGGCCTTGACGCTGGTCCTCAACTGCCTGATGCTCGCGGACGTGTGGAACCAGGGCCCGCAGGCCGTGCACCTGGGCGGCTGGGCGGCCCCGTACGGGATCGTGATGGTCGTGGACCAGCTCTCCGCGCTGATGCTCGTGGTCTCGGTGGTCGTCTCCCTCGCGGTGCTCGTGTACGCAGTGAGCGAGGGCGTGGCCAGCGGGGACGACGAGGGCCCCATCTCGATCTTCTACCCCACGTTCCTGCTGCTCGTGGCGGGGGTCTCCAACGCGTTCCTCGCCGGGGACCTGTTCAACCTCTACGTGGGCTTCGAGATCCTGCTGACGGCCTCGTACGTGCTGCTCACCATGGGCGGCACCGCGCAGCGCATCCGGGCCGGGGTCACGTACGTGGTGGTCTCGGTGATCTCCTCGATCCTGTTCCTGATCTCCCTGGGGATGATCTACGGGGCCACGGGCACCGTGAACATGGCGGACCTCTCCCTCAAGCTCGCGGACCTGCCGCAGGGCACGCAGATGCAGCTGCACCTCATGCTGCTGATCGCGTTCGGGGTCAAGGCGGCGATCTTCCCGCTGTCTTTCTGGCTGCCCGACTCCTACCCCACGGCCTCGGCGCCGGTCACCGCGGTGTTCGCGGGCCTGCTCACCAAGGTGGGTGTCTACTCGATCATCCGCACGGAGACCCTGCTGTTCCCGGGGCGCCAGATCAACGACCTCCTGATGTGGGTGGCCCTGCTGACCATGCTGGTGGGCATCCTGGGCGCCCTCGCCCAGATCGACATCAAGCGCATGCTCTCCTTCACGCTGATCAGCCACATCGGGTACATGATCTTCGGCATCGCGGTGGGCACCCCGCAGGCCCTCGCGGCCGTGGTGTACTACATCGCCCACCACATCGTGATCCAGACCAGCCTGTTCCTGGTGGCGGGGCTGATCGAGCGCCGCGGCGGGTCCACCAACGTGGACCGGCTGGCCGGGCTGCTGCGGATCTCCCCCATGCTGGGCGTGCTGTACCTGGTCCCGGCGCTGAACCTGGGCGGGATCCCGCCGTTCTCAGGCTTCCTGGGGAAGGTGGGTCTGATCGAGGCCGGCGTGCAGAGCGGAACCTGGCTGGACTACCTGCTGGTGGGCGTGTCCGTGTTCGTCTCGCTGCTCACGCTCATGGCCCTCGTCCGGGTGTGGAACCGAGTGTTCCTGCGCCGGGTGGACGACGCCGAGTACCCCGATCCCGTGCTGCGGGCCACCACCGCGCAGGGCCACCGTCCGCGCACGTCCCGCGTGGTCGCAGGCAACCCGGCGAGCAGGTTCTCGGACTCCGCCCCCGTGGTGCTGCTGCCCAAGACCATGGTGGGCGCCACCACGGCGCTCGTGGCGGTGGGTGTGGCCCTGACCGTGTTCGCCGGACCCCTGTTCGACCTCGCGGGCAGTGCGGCGGACAACCTGGTGAGCCCGCAGCGCTACACCAACGCCGTACTGGCACCCATGGGTGACGGCGGCGTGAGCGAGGAGGGCCAGTGAGCACGTCCGCGATCCGTCGGCAGTCCCGCAACTCCCTGCGGGCCGAGCTGCCCCTCATCCTGTGGCTCGTGGTGGTGTGGGGTGCCCTGTGGGGCGACTGGAGCCCCGGGAACCTGGTGTTCGGGCTGCTGCTGGCCCTGCTGGTCACGCGCACCCTGGTGCTGCCGCCCGTGCGACTGTCCGGGCGCTTCAGCGTGGTGCACTTCGTGCTGTTCGTGGTGACCTTCATCTGGCAGGTGGCCCGGGCGAGCATCCACGTGTTCCGGGTGGCGCTGACCCAGGGCCCCCGCGTGCACAACGCGGTGCTGGGCGTGGCGCTGCGGCAGAACAACGACCTCCTGATGACGGCCGTGGGCCACACCATGGCACTGATCCCCGGCTCGCTGGTGGTGGAGGTGGACCGCGGCAACGGGATCCTCTACTTCCACGTGCTGGACATCGCCACCGCGGAGCAGGCGGAGGCCTTCAAACGCTCCGTGCTGGACGCGGAGGCCGCGTGGATCCGGATCATGGGCTCCCGCGAGGACCTCGCGCTGCTGCCCGTGAAGGGGGATCCGGACCGCACGGAGGCCACGGGTGCCGTGGAGTCCCCGACCGAAGATATGGACGAGGCCGAGCGCGGGCCGGGACAGGAGCGATCATGACCATGTTCGACGTGGCCGTGTGGGTGTGCGGGGTGCTCCTCGCGCTCGCGGCGGCCGGAACCATCTACCGGCTGGCCAAGGGGCCGTCCCTGCTGGACCGGGTGATCGCCACCGACGTGCTGCTCGCGATCGTGGGCGCCGCCCTGGCGGTGGACATGGTCTACCACCACCACACGGACAACATCGTGCTGCTGGTGATCGTCTCCCTGGTGGGCTTCCTCGGCTCGGTCACAGTGGCCCGCAACGTGGGGCTGGACCGCTCATGAGCTGGCACACCGTGGTGGACGTGGCCGCCGTGATCTGCCTGGTGGTGGGGACGTTCATGTCCCTCGCCGCGGCCGTGGGCCTGCTGCGCTTCCCGGACCTGCTCTCGCGCATGCACGCGGGCACCAAGCCGCAGGTCTTCGGGCTGCTGCTGCTGCTCACGGCGGTCGCCCTGGAGAGCGGCGAGCCGCGCATGATCCCGCTGCTGCTGCTCGCGTGGATCTTCCAGCTGCTCACGGTCCCGGTCTCCGCGCACATGGTGGGCCGTGCGGCCTACCGCTCCAAGCACCTGCACGAGGAGAACCTCGTGGAGGACGAGCTGCGGGACGTGGTGGCGCGCGCGGGCGAGGAGTCCGGCTGACGGCGCCACCAGGGCGCCTCCCCCGCAGCGGTGTCCCCGGACACGCGCCGAGGTTCGTATGCTGGGGGAGGAACACCGCGCCGTCGGCCACCCTGCGCCGGCGGCACTCACGAGAACCAAGGAGAACTCCATGAACAAGGCGATGGACCTGCTCGGCACGGCCGCTTCCCTGGGCGGCGTGGCCCTGTCCAACAAGGCCCTGACGGTGGTCTGGAAGAAGGTCACGGGCAACGAGCCCCCCGCCAAGAACCCGGACGAGGACGAGGCCTGGCGGGACATCATCCTGTGGTCCCTGCTCACGGGCCTGGTGGGCACCGTCATCAAGGTGGGGATCTCCCGCCAGGTGGCCAAGATGCAGTCCGAGGACTCCGAGTCCGGCAAGAGCTCGCAGACCGAGGTCTGAGCCCGGCGTCGGGCACCGCGGCGCCCCTGCGACGGCGGGCGGGCGAGGCATCCAGGATGCCCCGCCCGCCCGCCGTCGTGGTCTAAGCTGGAGCCTCAACGACAGGGGAGCGCCACCGCGGCGCTGAGAGTGCGCGCGAGCGCAGACCCTCGAACCTGATCCGGTTCATACCGGCGCTAGGGAGTCGAGCATCTCAGGAGCCCGTGCGCAACGGCGCCCGGTGCTCTTCCCCTCCTGGAACCTTCAGGAGGACTTCTCATGACACAGACGCGCAGCACCTCGCCCCGGGCCGGACACGGCACAGCGCGTGCCCGTTCGTGGCGGGTGGTGGACATCGTGGTGGCCGCGGTGCTCGCGGCGGCGTGCGCGGTGATCTTCTGGATGTGGTCCAACCTGCTGTACCCGGTGGTGTCCACGGCCTCGGTGGCCTACCCGCCCTCGGCCGGACTCCTCGCCGGCGGCTGGCTCGTGGCAGGAACCCTGGGCGCCCTGATCATCCGCAAGCCGGGCGCCGCGCTGTTCTGCGAGCTGCTCGCGGCCGTCCTCGAGGGGTTCCTGGGCACCCACTTCGGGTGGACCGTGGTGGTCTCCGGGCTCGTGCAGGGCCTGGGCGTGGAGCTCGTGTTCCTGCTGACCGGGTACCGCCGCTTCGGCCTGGCCACCGCCACGGCGGCGGGTGCGCTCTCCGGGCTGTTCCTCGGCGTCAGCGAGGACATCATGTACAACTACGAGTGGGCGCTGGACCAGAGGGTCGTCTACGCCGCACTCACCACGCTCTCCGGCGCCGTGATCGCCGGTGCGCTCATGTGGCTCGTGGTGCGCGCACTGCAGGCCACGGGTGTGCTCGGGGCCCTGGCCTCCGGCGCCACGCGGCGTCGATGACGGGGGAGGGGCCCGCCGCCCGCAGGGGCGCCGAGGTCCGGCTCGAGGGCTTCGACTGGCACTACCCCGGCCGTCAGGACCCGAGCCTGCGGGACGTCACCGCCACCATCACCCCGGGGGAGCGCGTGCTCCTGCTCGGTCCCTCCGGTGCGGGGAAGTCCACGCTGCTGCAGGCGCTCGCGGGTGTCGAGCAGGACCCGGACGGGCAGTCCCGCTCCGGGGGTCTCACCGTGGACGGCGCGGACCCCCGGGACGTCCGCGGCACCGTGGGCTTCATGCACCAGGACCCCGAGACCCAGGTGGTGCTCTCGCGGGTCGGGGACGACGTCGCATTCGGACTGGAGAACCTCGCGGTGCCCCGGGAGCAGATCTGGCCCCGCGTCACGGAGGCACTGACCCGCGTGGGGCTGCCGCTGCCCCTCGAGCACTCCACCACGGCCCTGTCCGGGGGCCAGAAGCAGCGCCTCGCGCTCGCGGGCGTGCTGGCCATGCGGCCCCGGCTGCTGCTGCTGGACGAGCCCACGGCCAGCGTGGACCAGGAGGGTGCCGAGGACCTCTGCCGGGCCGTGTCCCGTGCCGTGGCGGAGGAGGGCATCACCCTGGTGGTCGTGGAGCACCGCGTGGCCCTGTGGGAGTCCGTGGTGGACCGGGTGCTCGTGCTGGACGAGCACGGCGGCGTGGCCTTCGACGGACCCACCCGGGAGACACTGCACGAGGCCCGGCACCTGCTCCAGGAGCAGGGCACGTGGGTTCCCGGCTGGGTCCCGAGCACACGGACCCCGGCCCCCGAGACCGCCCGCGGACCCGACGCCGGGCAGTTGCTGCTCAGCGCGCGGGACCTCGCGGTCTCCCGGGTCCAGCCCCCCGGGCGCACGGTGGCGCGCGAGCGGCGTCGTGCGCGCAGGGCGTGGCGGCGGGGCGGGGACGCGCCCACCCGGCGCCCGGCGGGCTGGGACCCGCCCGTGGCGGCCGAGGGGATCAGCCTGGAGGTGCGGGCCGGGCGGGCGCTCGCGGTCACCGGGGTCAACGGCGCGGGCAAGTCCACTCTGGCGCTCACGCTCGCCGGGCTGCTCGTGCCGGTGCGCGGCACGGTGCGCGCGGCGCCGCTGCTCGCCGGGGACGCCCCGTCCGATCCGTGCCTGTGGGACGGCGCCGAGCTGGTCCCGCGCGTGGGCACCGTCTTCCAGCACCCCGAGCACCAGTTCCTGCGCCCCACCGTGCGCGAGGAGCTCGAGTTCGGCCCGCGTCAGCTGCGGCTGCGCGCTGGCCACGGGGACGACGAGCTCCCGGAGGACGATGCCGCCCGCGTGTCGGAGCTGCTGGCCCGCCTTCGCCTCGAGAACCTCGCGGACGCCAACCCGTTCACCCTGTCCGGGGGCCAGAAGCGCCGGCTGTCCGTGGCCACGGTGCTCGCGGCCGCGCCGCGCGTGGTGGTCCTGGACGAACCAACGTTCGGGCAAAACGCCCAGACCTGGCGGGAGCTCGTGGACCTGCTCGTGGCGGAGCTGGACCGCGGCACCGCCGTGGTCACCGTGACCCACGACCGCGACCTCCTGGCCGCCCTCGACGCCCAGGAAGTGAGACTCGGCCCATGAGCACCACCGCAGCACCCTCCGTGTTCGGAGCCCGCAGCGGGCTGCTGGCCCGCGCGAACCCCGTGGTCAAGCTGCTCGGCGCGCTGCTGATCACCGTGGTGGTCGTGGTGAGCGCGGACCCCGTGACCAACGCAGCCGTGCTCGCGGGCCAGCTCGTGCTGCTCGCCGGGGTGGGTCTCGGCCCCGTGCGGCTGCTCGCCACCCTGTGGCCCGTGGTGGTGGCCGCGCTCGTCAGTGGCTGGGGCACCGCGATGCTCTCCCCGGAGGGCGGGACCGTGCTGGTGCAGCTGGGCTGGGTCACCGTGACCACCGGCTCGCTGGCCGCTGGCGGGGCGATCGCCCTGCGCGGGCTCGCGATCGCGCTGCCCGGGATCACCGTGCTGCTGACCACGGACCCCACGGACCTCGCGGACGGACTCGCGCAGACCCTCCGGCTGCCCGCCCGGTTCGTGCTGGCCGCCCTGGCCGCGATGCGCCTCGTGGAGGTCATGATCACCGAGTGGAGCGTGCTCGCCGCTGCGCGCCGCGCACGCGGTGCCGGGGGCAGGCGCGGCCCGTGGGGGATGCTGCGGGAGTTCGGCGGCCAGGCGTTCACGCTGCTCGTGCAGTCCCTGCGCCGCGCCACCCGACTCGCGATGACCATGGAGGCCCGGGGCTTCGGGGCGGGGCCGCGCACGTGGGCCAGGAGCCTGCACTACAGCCGGGTGGACGTGGTCGTGGGGGCCGCGGTGCTGCTCACCGCCCTCGGCGGGCCAGCGTTGTCCCTGGCGCTGGGCACCCACCGGTTCATCTGGCAGTGACGGCGCGGGCGTCGTCGTCCGGTCCGGGCGCCTGCACCGGGAGCCGGAGCGGAGCCGCGCGCGGGTGAGGCACCGGCGGCCCCCGCGGCGTCGGGGGTGCGAGCGGCGTCGGGGGTGGGAGCAACGTCGGGGGCGCGAACGGGACGGAGCGCGGGCCGGTACGGGACACCCGAGCCGTGTGTCCCCGGGACGTGGGCGGGTCCGTCGGCGCGCGCGGGGCGCGGGCGGAGCTCCCTCCTCAGCGGCCCCCGGTGCCGTGCCCGATGTCGCGCCCCACCAGGAAGCCGGTGAGCGTGCGCGTGAGCTGCGGGTCCGTGGACACGGGGTGGCCGTCCACGGCCGTCACGGGCACCGCGAGCCGCACCGAGGAGGTCAGCCACACGGCGTCGGCGCGCAGCAGGTCCCCGGGGTGCAGGGGGCCGTGGTCCACGCCCCACCCGTGGGCGCGTGCCACGTCGAAGATTCTGGCCTGGGAGGTCCCCGGCAGGACCCCGCGGGAGGGCTCGGGGGTCACGAGCGTGGGCGGGGCACCGGGTGCGAGGCGGGCGCAGACCACCGAGGAGGTGGCGCCCTCCAGGATCCGGCGGTCGGAGGACGCCGTGAACACGGCGTCCTGGGCGCCGTGGGCGCGCGCGTGGCGCAGGGCGGCCACGTTCACGGCGTAGGAGAGTGTCTTGACCCCCGGCAGCAGCCAGGGCAGCCCGGAATCCTCCGCGGGGTCGTGGCCGCGGTCCAGCAGCACCACGGACACCCCGTCCCGGCGCGCGGCGAACGTCGAGTCCGGCACGGGGGCCGCGGTGAGCCACGCCCACGGGGCGTCCCCCGGGGCGCCGCGCGAGATGCTGAGCTTCACGGAGTGCTCCGCGCCGAGCCCCAGGGCGGGGTCCTGGGAACCGGGCCCGGCGGCGTCGAGCGCCATGGCCAGGGCCGCGCGGCACGTGGCCGCCGTGGGAGCGGGCAGGTCGCAGCTGCGCGCGGACGCACTCAGGCGGGCGTGGTGGGCGTCGAACTTGTAGGCGTCCCCGTCCAGCACGTGCAGCGTCTCGAAGACACCGTCCCCGCGGGTGAGCGCCTGGTCCTCGAGGCCCACGTGGGGGTGGTGCGGGTCCACGAGCCGCGGCTTTCCCGTGACGGGGGAAATGATCACGGCCGCCGTGCCGGCACCCCGGGAGCTCATGCCGGGCCCCGGTCCTCCGCCGCGGGGTTCTCCGAGGACGGGCCGGGGTGGATGACGTCCGCGGCCTCCCACACATGGTCCTCCGCGAGGTACTCCTCCTCCTGCGCGGCCCACTGCTCCCAGTGGCCCTCGTACGCGGCGCCGTCCCGCTCCAACGCGCGCTGCCTGCGCTGTGCGGTGGGCAGCTCGACCCACACGGCGGTGTCCAGCAGTCCGCGGGCCTCGCGGTGGCTCGCACCCACGCCCTCGAGCAGCACGATCTCCGCGGTGCGCGTGAGCCGCGGGGTGCCCGGTTCACTGGTCAGCCAGTCCCACGCCGTCCAGTGGGCGTCCTCGCCGCGGCGCAGCGGCTCCAGGATCTCGGTGCGGTAGGCATTCATGCCCGCCAGCAGGCCGCCCCACCCCGGGTAGATGTCCTCCAGGCGGAACACCACCACGTCGTGCGAGCGGCGCAGCACTGCGGCGAGCTGGTCGGTGAGGGTGGTCTTGCCCGCCCCGGAGCGTCCGTCGATCCCCACGAGGAACGGCTTGCGGGTGACCGGGGGCAGGGTCCGGGCGAGGTTGACGCCGTCCGGGTACCGCTCCAGCTCGTGGTCGTGGAACGCCTCGCCGGGGCCGATCACCGCTCGGACACCCGCTCGCGGACCCACTCCACGGCCCCGGGGGTCGCCGCCTCGATCTGCTCCCATGCGGTGTCGAAGTCCTCCGAGCCGCCGTACCACGGGTCGGCGATGTCGAGGTCCTCGTGGGAGGCCACGGCCTGCGGGTCGAAGCTGCGCAGCAGACGCACGGTGTCCCGGGCGCCGTGGGGCAGCCGCTCCCGCAGCCGCCGCGCGTGCTCCCCGGTCATGGCCAGCAGCAGGTCCGCGTCCGCGAGCTCGCGGTCGGTGACGCGGTGGGCGCTGTGCGCTGGCAGCTGCAGACCGTTGCGCTCAAGGACCTCCCGGGCGCGCGGGTCCACGGGGTTGCCGTGCTCCTCGTCGCTCACACCGGCGGAGCCCACGGCGGCACGCTCGCCCAGGCCCGCCCGTTCGAGCTCGCGGCGCAGCAGCGCCTCGGCCATGGGGGAACGGCAGATGTTGCCCGTGCACACCGTGACGATTTCGATCATGGCCACCACTGTACGAAAAATCCGGCCGCCGCGAGGGGGCTCAGCGCGGTGCGTCGGCGCTCCACGTCTGGCGCTCGATGCCCGACAGCAGCAGGTCCAGCCCGGCCGCGTACTCGGCGCGGCCGTCGTGGCGGCGGAACTCCCCGAGCACCGAGTGCACGAACGGGAAGTCCTGCGTGCTCGCGTGCTCCCAGCGCTCGAGCTGCTCGCGGAACATCTGCTCGGCGTCCTGCTCGTTGCGCTGGGAGATCTCCGCACCCATCCCGGTGGCGTAGTTGGTCACCGCCATGGACGCGTGGAACTGCTGGGAGGTGCTCAGCTCCATGCGCTGCAGGATCTGCCCGGTGCACTCCCACGTGCGCAGGGCGTTCTCCTCGTCCGGGCCCGCGTGCATCAGCTGCTCCGCGAGCCAGAGGTGCTCCAGCATCTGCGCGAACAGGCACAGGGACAGCCGGCGCAGGTCCACGAGGGCCTCCCGGGTGCGGGCGCTCGTGCGGCGGTCCGGTTCCGGGGCCGGCAGCTGCGCGAACTGCTCGGGCGTGCTCCGCCCCGCCACCCGCAGCGCCTCGAACTCGGCGAGCGCGCGGCCCAGCACCTCGTCCGCGACCATGGCCATGAGCTCGTCCTTGCCGGACGCGTACCAGTACAGGCTGGCCACGCCGCTGTCGAGCGTGCCGGCCAGCCCCCGCAGGGTCAGCCGCGCGGCCCCCTCCCGGTCCAGCATGGCGATCGCGGTCTCCACGATCGCGTCCACGGACAGGGACGCGCGACGCCGCCCGCCCGCCTGCGTGCCGCCCCGCCGGCCCCGTCCGGGCCCGCCCGCCCGCCGTTCGGGGCCCGACTGCGCGGCGTTCTGGGCGGGGGACGTCCGGTCCGGGGAGGGTTCACGCGCGGCTGTCATGGAGCTCACGGTACGCAGGGTGTTGCGCAGTATCAAACAACGTTCTATTTTCGAACACAGTTCGACTAATCGAATAGTGTCTGACACTAAATAAGGGCCTCCCACGACACAGCTCACCGACACCGCGCCCGGCACCGCGCCGGGTCCTCGCCCCAGAGCCCGCGCGCCGGGTTCGTGTGGCGCGAGCGCACCGCGGCGGACCCGATGCTGGACCTCTCCCTGCTGGGCATCCGCACGGTGCGCGGCTCCGCGATCCTGCAGACCTCGGTGATGACGGCAATGGCCGGGGTGATGTTCGTGTCCACCCAGCTCCACCAGTTCGCGTGGGGCTGGACCCCGCTGCAGGCCGGCCTCGCCAACCTGCCGTTCGTGGTGGGCATGATGGGCGCGGGACCCTTCGTGGACCGGGCCGTGGCCGGGTAGGGGCACCGGAGGACCTCGCTGGGCGCCGTCGTGCTGCTGCTCGCGAGCCTCGCGGTGTGGGTCTGCGCGGTGGCCCCGGCTTCGTGTGGTGCGCCCTCGGGATGCTCATGATGACCGTGGCCATGCGCACCGTGATGACCACCGGGGCCGTGGCGCTGATGGGGGCGCTGCCCGAGAGCCACACCTCCATGGGGTCGGCCATGAACGACACCGCCCAGGAGGTGGGCAACGCGGTGGGGCTCGCCATCGTGGGCACCGTGATGGCCTCCGTGGTGGGCACCGCGCTGCCCACCGGAACGTGGGACCCCGCCACCGTCGCGGGGTTCATCCACTCGCAGCAGATCTCGTTCTCCCTGCTGGCGGTGCTCGTGCTGGTGCTCGCCGGGGTGGGCATCCGCACCCTCACGGACTCGCGGGACACCGCGGAGCACTGACGCGACCGGTCGAACGGACAACGGGGTGCACGTCCGCGGACGTGCACCCCGTTGCGTGGTGCGGCTCAGGTGGGTGCCGCCCCCCCCTGGCTACTTCTGGTTGGCGTTGTGGGGAGTGGTCTGGTCCCAGGGCGCCTCGCCCTCGGGGGTCTGCTCCACGATGTCGTCCACCGCGGAGGAGACCCAGCGGGACTTGTACTGGAAGTCCGTCTCGTCCCCGTTCTCGTCCGTCTGGCGGTACCACTCGGTGATCGCCGGGTCGTGGGAGTCGAACGAGTCGCCGGCGGCGCGGTAGCCCTCGGCGTGCTCCACCTGCAAGGCGAAGTTGTCGCCGTGCTCGGCCAGACCCGTGGACACGGCCTTCTCCACCGCAGACAGCGCGAAGCGCGTGCGCAGGGTGGCGGGGTCGTTGCGCAGGTCCCGGTAGAGCGCCACCATCATGAACGCCATGATCACGGCGAACGGCAGCGCGGAGACGATCACCAGGTTCTGCATCCCGGCCAGGGCGTCGTCGCCGCCCACGAGCAGCATCACGATCGCAATGCCGGACAGGCACACGCCCCAGAAGACCACGATCCACTTGCTCGGGTCCGGACGCCCGCGCTGGGTCATGGTGCCCATGACCACGGAGGCGGAGTCGGCGCTCGTGATGAAGAAGATGCCGATCACCACCATCGCGAGCACGGAGGTGACCCCGGTCAGGGGCAGCTGGTCGAACAGGCTGAACAGCATGGACTCGGCGCCGTCCTCGACCGAGAGGTTCGCACCGTTCTTGGAGAACCACATGGCGGAGCCGCCGAAGACGATGAACCACAGCACGCACACGGAGGCCGGGACCACCAGCACCACGGTCACGAACTGGCGGATGGTGCGCCCGCGGGAGATCTTGGCGATGAACATGCCCACGAAGGGGGACCAGGACAGCCACCAGGCCCAGTAGTACACGGTCCAGGTGTTGGAGAACTTGGCGCTCTCCGGGCCCCAGGCGGCGGACTGGCCGGTCATGAACAGGTACTGGGACACGTACGTGGAGAACGTGGAGGGAATCAGGGTCAGCAGGAAGACCGTGGGGCCCACGAAGAACACGAACAGTGCGAGCACGAACGCCAGCGTCAGGTTGATGTTCGAGAGGTAGCGGATGCCGCGGGAGACGCCCGAGACCGCTGAGATGATGAAGCCCACGGAGAGCACGGCGATCAGCAGGATGAGCACGTTGTTGCCCAGCTCGCCCAGGCCGCTCACGATCGAGATGCCGGAGCCGATCTGCAGGGCGCCCATGCCCAGGGAGGCCGCGGTGCCGAAGAGGGTCGCGAAGATCGCGAACACGTCGATCAGCTTGCCCAGCGGACCGTCCACGCGCTTGTGCCCGAGCAGGGCGGTGAACACGCGGGAGATCAGCGGTGCGCGACCGCGCCGGTAGGCGCCGTAGGCCACGGACACGCCCACCACCGCGTACACGGCCCACGGGTTCAGGGCCCAGTGGAACGCGGACTGCACGAGGGCGTAGACCGCCATGGAGTCGCTGCCGGCCTCGGCCATGTGCGAGAAGCCGGGGATCCCGCCCTCGAAGTAGCTCATGGGCTCGAACGCCCCGTAGAACATGAGCCCGATGCCCATGCCGGCCGCGAAGAGCATCGCGAGCCAGGAGAAGAAGGAGTACTCGGGCTTCTCGTCGTCACGGCCGAGCTTGATGCGCCCGGTGCGCGTGAAGCCGATGAAGAGCATGAAGAACACGGCCGCGGTGGACAGCAGGATGAAGAACCACCCGGTGTTCGCGGTGACCCAGGCCAGGGCGGTGGAGGAGACGGAGGACAGGCTCTCCGTGCCCAGCACGCCCCAGGCGATGAACCCCACGATCAGCAGCGCGGTCACGGTGAACACCGTCTTGTCCGTGTTGAAGCGGACCTTGCGGTCCTCGACACCCACGCCGGGGACCAGCGCGGGGTGGATGCCGTGGGGGTAGGTCAGCTCGTCGATGATCTGCCGCGGGCGGCTGCGGGCGCTGGATCCGGAGGTGGAGCCGTGCTCGACGGCGGGGGTCTCCTGCGGGTCTCGTGGCGAGGAGGGCGGTGGCGTGCTCAAGACAGTTCTCCTGACTGTGGCGGGGCAGTGATGTGTGGCCTGAAGGGTGTGCGTCTCCCATGGACGTGGTGGGTGGTACCAGGGCGACACCATGTTTCGCCCCGGGCGTGCAAACTCACGATTGTAACGCGCAACGGGTAGGCGGCCTAACTCGCCGCGCATCCTGCCAGATCGGGCGGCCAGTAAGTTGAGTGGGTGGCACTCAACTTAGGTTGACACGGGGTGCTCAATGTGTAAACTTGAGTCACGAAAGCTCAAGTATTGGCGGCACCGCGGACGCACCGGCGTCACCGACGGGCCGCACCGCATCAACGAAAGGATCGACAATGTCCCGTGCAGTAGGAATCGACCTCGGCACCACCAACTCCGTGGTGGCGGTTCTCGAGGGCGGCGAGCCCGTCGTCATCGCGAACGCCGAGGGCAACCGCACCACCCCGTCCGTCGTCGCGTTCTCCAAGGACGGCGAGACCCTCGTGGGTGACGTGGCTAAGCGCCAGGCCGTGACGAACGTGGACCGCACCGTAGCCTCCGTGAAGCGCCACATGGGCACCGACTGGACCACTGAGATCGACGGCAAGAAGTACACCCCGCAGGAAATCTCCGCCCGCACGCTCATGAAGCTCAAGGCGGATGCCGAGTCCTACCTGGGCGACACGGTCACGGACGCCGTGATCACCGTCCCCGCGTACTTCAACGACGCCGAGCGCCAGGCCACCAAGGAGGCCGGTGAGATCGCCGGCATGAACGTGCTGCGCATCGTCAACGAGCCCACCGCCGCGGCCCTGGCCTACGGCCTGGAGAAGGGCAAGGAGGACGAGCTCATCCTGGTCTTCGACCTCGGCGGCGGCACGTTCGACGTCTCCCTGCTGGAGGTCGGCAAGGACGAGGACGACTTCTCCACCATCCAGGTCCGCGCCACCGCCGGTGACAACCGCCTCGGTGGCGACGACTGGGACCAGCGCATCGTGGACTGGCTGCTGGAGCAGGTGAAGTCCAAGACCGGTGCGGACCTGTCCAAGGACAAGATCGCCCTGCAGCGCTTGAAGGAGGCAGCCGAGCAGGCCAAGAAGGAACTGTCCTCCGCGACGTCCACGACCATCTCCCTGCAGTACCTGTCCGTGACCCCCGAGGGCCCCGTGCACCTGGACGAGAAGCTCTCCCGTGCCAAGTTCGAGGACCTCACCAAGGACCTGCTGGCCCGCACCGAGAAGCCGTTCAAGGACGTCATCTCCGAGGCCGGGATCAACGTCTCCGACATCGACCACGTGGTGCTCGTGGGTGGTTCCACCCGTATGCCCGCCGTGGTCGAGAAGGTCACCGAGCTCGCGGGTAAGGCCCCCAACAAGGGCGTGAACCCGGACGAGGTCGTGGCCATCGGCGCCGCGATCCAGGCCGGTGTGCTCAAGGGCGACCGCAAGGACGTGCTGCTGATCGACGTGACCCCGCTGTCGCTGGGCATCGAGACCAAGGGCGGCGTGATGACCAAGCTCATCGAGCGCAACACGGCCATTCCCACCAAGCGCTCCGAGACCTTCACCACCGCCGAGGACAACCAGCCCTCCGTGTCCATCCAGGTCTTCCAGGGTGAGCGCGAGTTCACCCGGGACAACAAGAACCTGGGCACGTTCGAGCTGACCGGCATCGCGCCGGCCCCGCGCGGCATGCCGCAGATCGAGGTCACCTTCGACATCGACGCCAACGGCATCGTGCACGTGTCCGCCAAGGACAAGGGCACCGGCAAGGAGCAGTCGATGACCATCACGGGCGGCACCTCGCTGTCCAAGGAGGACATCGACCGCATGGTCAAGGACGCCGAGGCCAATGCGGACGCCGACAAGCAGCGCCGTGAGGCCGCGGACCGCCGCAACAACGCGGAGCAGACCGCGTACTCGGTGGAGAAGCTGATCAAGGACGACGAGGGCGCCATCCCCGAGGACGTCAAGTCCGAGGTCCAGGCGGACGTGGACGCCGTCAAGGCCGCGCTCGAGGGCGATGACGACGATGCCGTGAAGACCGCGTTCGAGAAGCTGCAGTCCTCGCAGACCAAGATCGGCGAGGCCCTGTACGCCCAGTCCCAGGCCGAGGGGGCCGCGGGTGCTGGGGCCGGTGCCGCCGGTGCCGAGGGCGCCCAGGCCAAGGAGGACGACGACATCGTCGACGCCGAGGTCGTGGACGACGACAACGACGGGAAGAAGTGAGCATGAGCGATTCCGAGAACACCCAGGGCCACGGCCAGTCCGTGCCGGAGGATCCGGAACAGCCCGCTCGCACCGGTCAGGACGGCACCGAGGGACAGGAGGGGCTCACCGTGGACGACATCCTCGGCACCCCCCAGTCCCAGGAGGCCGGGTCCGCGGACGCGGCGTCGTCGTCCGGCGACGCCGCCCCGGCGGGCGGCTCCGAGGCCCAGAAGCTGGCCGACGAGCGGCTCGAGGACCTGCGGCGGCTGCAGGCGGAGTTCGTGAACTTCAAGAACCGCACGGCGCGGGAGAAGGACCAGCTGCGGGACTTCGTCTCGGGTGAGCTGATCTCCGCGCTGCTGCCGGTGCTGGACGACGTCGACGCCGCCCGCAAGGCGGGCGACCTCACGGACGGCCCGTTCGCGGCGATCGCCACCAAGCTCGAGGACGCCCTGGGCAAGAAGGGACTCACCCGCATCGGTGAGGTGGGGGAGAGCTTCGACCCCAACGTCCACGAAGCCGTGATGCAGCAGCCCACCGACGAGGTGGAGCCGGACCACGTGTCCATGGTGCTGCGTTCGGGCTTCAAGGTGGGCAACCGGGTGGTCCGGGCGGCCCAGGTGGCCGTGGCGGCGCAGCCGTAGCGCACACCAACACCTCGGGGCGGGTCCACATGACGGGACCCGCCCCGAGTCCTACTGAGGAAGATTTCACAGGAAGGAGGCGTCATGGCCAGTCAGGACTGGATCGACAAGGATTTCTACAGCGTCCTGGGCGTCTCCAAGGACGCATCCCCGGAAGACGTCAAGAAGGCGTACCGCAAACTGGCCCGCAAGTACCACCCGGACCAGAATCCGGGGGACGCGGCTGCGGAGAAGAAGTTCAAGGACATCACCGAGGCGAACTCCGTGCTCTCCGACCCGGAGGAGCGTGAGCAGTACGACGCCATCCGGGCCATGGGCTCGGGTGCGCGCTTCACGGCCGGCGGGCCCGCGGGAGCGGGCGGCACCGGCGGCGCGGGCTTCGAGGACATCTTCGGGGACCTGTTCAACGGCGGTGGCGGCGGCCGCAGGCGCTACACCACGTCCAGCGGCGGCGGCGGGTTCGAGGACCTGTTCGCGCAGTTCGGCGGTGCCCAGGGCGGGGACACCCGTTTCAGCACTGGTGGCGGCTTCGGCGGCCAGGGTGGGTTCGGCGGCTATCAGGCCCCGCCCACCAAGGGCGAGGACATTCACACGACCACCACCATTCCGCTGCGCTCCGCGTACCACGGCACCACCGTGAAGCTGCGCCGGGGCAACGGGCAGACCACCACGGTGCGCGTGCCCAAGGGCGTGAAGGACGGCCAACGGCTCAAGATCGCCGGCAAGGGCCACACCGGCCCGGGCGGCAACGGGGACCTGTTCGTGACCGTCAAGGTCAAGGAGCACCCGTTCTTCACCCGGGAGGGCCAGGACGTCCACGTCACGGTCCCGGTGACCGTGAGTGAGGCCGGTCTGGGGGCCACCGTGCAGGTGCCCACCCTGGACGGGGGCCACGTGAGCGTGAAGGTTCCCGCGGGGACATCGTCCGGGCGCCGGATGCGCGTCAGGGGCAAGGGCTTCACCACGGGATCCAGCACGGGCAACATGATCGTCACCGTGCAGATCCAGCTGCCCGCCGACCTCGACGACGCCGCCAAGGAGGCCCTGCGCACGTTCGCCGAGGCCACGGGGGACTTTGATCCCCGTGCGTCCTTGACCGAGGAGGCCGCGGTCTGAGATGTCCATCGACTTCGCCCAGCCCGTCTTCGTGATCTCAGTCGCGGCCGAGCTCGCGGACATGCACCCGCAGACGCTGCGCCAGTACGACCGCCTGGGCCTGGTGACCCCGTCCCGGGCCTCCGGGCGGGCGCGCCGCTACTCCCAGATGGACGTGCAGAAGCTGCGCCAGATCCAGGAGCTCTCCCAGGATGGGGTGTCCCTGGAGGGCATCAAGCGGATCATGCAGCTGGAGAACCAGGTACAGGCGCTGCAGTCCCGGGTCACGGAACTCTCCGAGGAGCTGGAGCAGGAGCGGGAGGCCCGGCGCGAGCGGGACATGATCTTCACGGCGGGTTCCGAAGGGGACGTCGTGAGGATCGCCCGCGGCTCGCTTCGGGCGCCGCGCAAGGTCTCGCAGGCGCTCATGCTCTACCGCCCGGCCCGGCCGGAGCACGGTGGCCGCGACACCGGCGCCGCCGATGCCCCGACCGCACGCGGGATGAAGCGCGGCCGTAGCGCGTCCTGAGCGCACCTCGGCATGCAGGGACCCCGCACCACCTCGTGGTGCGGGGTCCCTGCGCATCTGCCCACTCCGTGGCGTCCAGAACGGGGGGGCGCGGGGTCACATCCGTGGTCTCAGCGACCGAACTGCTCAGCGACCGAACTGCCCCGGCCGGGATCCCTGTGGCCGCAGGGTCAGCGATGCCGGTAGGTCAGATCCCGGGGCACGCGGCCGGCCTCCGTGGCCTTGCGCTCGAAGCTCGTGAGGACCCGCCCGTCCCAGCGCGGTGCCCACCCCGTCTCGGGGTGCTCGTCGTCGGCCACGGGCCCGGGGTGGAGGTTCTCGAAGTCGGCGTCCGCGGCGTCGAGCACCTCGCGCATCACCACGGCGTACTCCTGCCAGTCCGTGGCCAGGCGCCACAGCCCGCCCGGCTCGAGTACGCGCGCGGCGAGCTCGGCGAAGCGGGGGGAGACCAGGCGGCGCTTGTGGTGGCGGGTCTTGTGCCACGGATCGGGGAAGAACACCCACAGCTCGCGCACGGATGCCGGTTCGAGCATGTGCTCGAGCACCTCGGGGGCATTGGCCTGGGCGACCCGCACGTTCTCCACCCCGGCCTGCGCGGCCTTCATGAGCAGGTCCGCGATCCCGGGCTTGTAGACCTCCACCGCGAGGTGGTCCAGCTCGGGGTGCGCGGCGGCGTGCGCCACGATCGCCTCGCCCAGCCCGGAGCCGATCTCCACCACGAGCGGCGCGGTGCGGCCGAACACGGCCTCCCGGTCCAGGTGGTAGGAGGGGTCCACGGAGGTGTCAGTGCGCACGCGGGGGATCTCCAGGACCCACTGCCCGGCATGCTCTTCCCACGCCTTCTGCCGCTTGGGGGAGAGCCGGTCCCCGCGGCGCACGAACGAGAACGGCTGCCGGTGGAACGCCGCGGGGGTCGCCCCGGGGCCGTCGGTGCCGGGCTCGCCACCCACCGCGTCCCCGGACGACGACGCCGCCGCGCCGCCCCCGCCGTCCCGCGGTGCGGCGGCCCGCTCGCCGTGCTCGGCGTCCGAGTGCTGGGCGGTGGTCGCCGGCGCGGTGGCCGGGGTGCCCGGGGCGGACGAGTCCGGCAGGGCGGCGTCGTCCCCGGAGGGGAGGGCGGAGGACTGGGTGCGATCGCTGGATTCCATCGTGGAACATCCTAGGCGGGCCGTCACGGGAGGTCACGGCGCGGCGGGCGGACCCTACGATTGAGGCCCACCCGCCGCCCGCGCCGCGCAGGAGACTCGCATGCCCCAGGACCACGAGCCGCCCGAGTCCCCGCCCGGCGACCCCCGGAAGCGCGATCCCGACGAGCGGGACGCCCGGGAGCGGGACTCCGACGAGCGGGACCCCCACGAGCGCGACCCCCGGAAGGGGGATCCCGACGAGCAGGGCCCCGCGATGCAGGATCCCGGGCCGCGCGATCTGCTGCGCAGCCGGCTGGGGCTGCGGCCGCGGGGGGACGCGGTGGTGCTCGTGGGATCCCTGGGCGTGCTCTCCGCCGTGAGTCCCATGGCCACGGACATGTACCTGGCCTCCATGCCGGAGATGGCGCAGTGGTTCGGCGCCCCGGCCAGCGTGATCCAGCTGAGCCTGACCGCCTACATGGTCGGGATGGCCCTCGGGCAGTTCCTGCTGGGGCCGCTCTCGGACGTCCTCGGGCGCCGTCGGCTGGTGCTCGGGGGAAACCTGGTGTTCCTCTTGAGCTCCGCGGCGATCATCGTGGCCCCGCACATCGGGCTCGTGCTTGGGCTGCGGCTGCTGCAGGGCGCCGCCGGGGCCGCCGGGGTGGTGATCGCGCGCGCCGTGGTCTCGGACATCGCCCGCGGGCACCGGGCCGCGCAGCTGTACTCCGTGCTGTCCCTCATCACGTCCCTCGCGCCCGTGGTGGCACCGCTCGCGGGCGGGGTGATCGCCACCGTGGCGGACTGGCGCACGGCGTTCGCGGTGCTCACCGTCTTCGGCGCCGTGATGCTCGGGTGCTCGCTGCTCGTGATCCCCGAGACCCTGCCGCCCGAGGCCCGCTCGCGGGGCGGCATCGGGCGCATCCTCCGCAACGCCCGCGCGGTGCTCGGGGACCGGCGGTTCACGCTGCACGCCCTGAGCTTCGCGTTCGCGTTCGGGGCCCTGTTCTCCTACATCTCCGCGTCCCCGTTCGTGATCCAGGACGTGCTGGGCTTCAGCGCGCTCGGGTACTCGGTGGTCTTCGCGCTCAACGCGTGCGGGTCGATCGCCACCGGCGTGGTCAACACCCGGATCGTGGGCTCCCGTGCGCCGGAGTCGCTGCTGCTGGCCGGGGTCACGGGGCTCGCCGCGACCTCCGTGCTCAACCTCGTGCTCGCGCTGCTGGGTGTGGTGGGCCCCGCCACGCTCGTGCTGATCTTCCTCTCCCAGTCCTGCATGGGTTTCGTGCTCGGCAACGCGGTGGCCCTCGCCCAGCGACGCGCCCAGGCCCGAGGCCTCGCCGGGACCGGCGCCGCGGTGGTGGGCACCGCGCAGTTCGTGATGGCCGGGGTGGTCACCCCGCTCACCGGACTGGCGGGCGAGTCCACCGCCGTGCCCATGCTCGCGTGCATGGCCTCGTGCGCGGTGGTCTCCGTGGCCCTCGTGCTCGCCGCGCGCCGCTAGCGCACGACGCCGCCCGCGCCCCCAGCGCGCTCCCGCACCCCGGCGCGCGCTCGGGCGGCGGGCCCCTCGGCCGCGGCGCCGCAGGGACCCGTACCCGGCGGGTCGAGCGTGCAGGGGTCTCGTCATCCCCTCGTGCACGGGTGCTCCGGCACCCCGGTGACCCGGCACCCGGGTGCGCAGGGCACCGGGGCGGCCGCGCGGCGTCGTCGTGCCCGAGGACCGGCGGGGCTGGCAACACCGCCGCGCCACGCGGCGGATGGGCCGGGAGCCGCGGCGCCGATGTGGTTCACTGTGCCAAACGGTGACGTGATTCACAGTTGATCCACGGCTTCGCGCCTCCAGCACGAACGAGAGACACTTCCATGCTCGATGCGATCCAGAACCTCCTCGACGCCGTGGACGGCGTCGTCTGGGGGCCCTTCATCCTCATGCCGCTGCTGCTCGGCACCGGCATCTACCTCACCGCCCGACTCGCCGGGCTGCAGGTCACCAAGCTGATCCCCGCGCTGCGGCTCGCGCTGTTCGAGCGCAAGGACAAGGACGCCCCCGGCGGGGACGTCTCCCAGTTCCAGGCCCTGACCACCGCGCTCGCCGCGACCGTGGGCACCGGCAACATCGTGGGCGTGGCCACCGCCATCTCCGTGGGCGGGCCCGGCGCCCTGTTCTGGATGTGGGTCACCGGCATCCTCGGCATGGCCTCCAAGTACTCGGAGGCGTTCCTGGGCGTGCGCTTCCGCGCGCGGGACGCCAAGGGCGAGATCTCGGGCGGCCCGCAGTACTACCTGTTCCGCGGCATCCCCAACGGCTTCGGCAAGTTCCTGTCCCTGTTCTTCGCCGTGGCTGCCGTGCTGGCCTCGTTCGGCATCGGGAACATGACCCAGGGCAACTCCATCTCCGCCAACGTGGAGTCCTCGTTCGGCGTGCCCGTGTGGGTCACCGGCCTGGTGCTCGCCGTGCTGACCCTGCTGGTGCTCGTGGGCGGCATCAAGTCCATCGGCAAGGTCACCTCCGCGCTCGTGCCCGTGATGATCATCTTCTACGTGCTCGGCGCGCTGTTCATCCTGGTGGTCAACCTCGACGCCGTCCCGGCGGCCTTCGCCACCATCTTCACCACCGCGTTCACCGGCCACGCGGCCGTGGGCGGCTTCGCGGGCTCGGCCATCATCATCGTGGTGCAGATGGGTGTGGCCCGCGGGATCTTCTCCAACGAGTCCGGCATGGGCTCCGCGGCCATCGCCGCCGCCGCGGCCCAGACCACCCACCCGGTGCGCCAGGGGCTCGTGTCCATGACGCAGACGTTCATCGACACCATCATCGTGGTGACCTGCACGGGCCTGGTGATCGTCACCACCGGCGTGTGGGAGCAGGGCAAGGACTTCGCCGCCACCATGACCGGTGACGCCTTCAGCCACGGCCTGCCCGGCGGCTGGGGCCACCTGATCGTGACCGTGGGCCTGGTGCTCTTCGCGTACTCCACCATCCTGGGCTGGGCGTACTATGGCGAGCGCTGCATGGAGCGGCTCTTCGGTCGCGGGGCCGTGATGCCCTACCGCGTGTTCTTCTCCGCGGTGGTGTTCGTGGGCTGCAGCGTGCCGCTGGCCATCGTGTGGTCTTTCGCGGACCTCATGAACGGGCTCATGGCCATCCCGAACCTGATCGGGCTGCTGATCCTCTCCGGGCTCGTGGCCCGGGAGACCAAGCACTACCTGCGCAACGACCCCCACCTGCGGGCGGACAAGCTGCAGATCGACGGGTTCATGGACGGCCGCCCCGGTGCGATCGACAGCTACGTGCTGCCGCAGAGCGCGGCATCGGGCGGCGTGCGCTGAGCCCGCCCGCGGCGGGTGCCCGCCCCGGCGGGCCCTGGGGTGATCCACCCCGGCCCCCGCGCCGCCTGTTCACGACAGTGCGACGCGGGGGCCGCGTCGTGCCCGGAGCACCCTCGAAGGCGTTCCCGGCACCTGACGGGCACGGTCCCCAGCATCACGCCGGCACGGCCCCCGGGGCGAGGTCGACGTGATGCCGGAGTGGTCCCCGGGTGGGGCCCACGCCTCGCCGGCCCGGTTCCCGGACGACCCGCGCAGGGGTGTGGTCCAGGCCACGGCCACGCGCGGTGGCGGTGTACCCTCGGGAGCCATGACCAACAGCTCCACCGCGGTGTCGCCGCCCCACGCACACTCCGGCCCCACCCGTGGCCTGAGCAACCGTCACATCCAGCTGATCGCGATCGGCGGTGCGATCGGCACCGGGCTGTTCATGGGCTCGGGCCGCACCATCTCCCTGGCCGGTCCGGCCGTGGTCCTGGTGTACATGGCCATCGGCTTCGTCCTGTTCTTCGTGATGCGCGCGATGGGCGAGATCCTGCTGTCCAACCTGCACTACAAGACCTTCGCGGACTTCGCGGCGGACCTGATCGGGCCGTGGGCCGGGTTCTTCGTGGGCTGGTCCTACTGGTTCTGCTGGATCGTCACCGCGATCGCGGAGCTCGTGGCCATCACCGGGTACGTGCAGTTCTGGTGGCCCTCGGTGCCCCTGTGGCTGCCCACCGTGGCCGTGCTCGTGGTCGTGTTCCTGCTCAACGCGGTGAGCGTGAAGAGCTTCGGGGAGATGGAGTTCTGGTTCGCGCTCATCAAGATCGTGGCCATCCTGGCGCTGATCGTGGTGGGCGCGGTCATGGCCGTCACGCACTTCACGTCCCCGGACGGCAACGTGGCCCAGGTGTCCAACCTGTGGAACGACGGCGGCTGGTTCCCCCACGGGGCCATGGGAGTCGTCGCGGGGTTCCAGATCGCGGTGTTCGCCTTCGTGGGTGTGGAGCTCGTGGGCACCACGGCGGCCGAGGCGCGGGACCCCCGCACCACGCTGCCCCGCGCCATCAACTCCGTGCCGCTGCGCATCCTGATCTTCTACGTGGGCTCCCTGCTGGCCATCCTGGTGGTCACCCCGTGGCGCTCGATCAACCCGGAGCAGTCCCCGTTCGTGGCCATGTTCTCCCTCGCGGGCCTCGGGGCGGCCGCCTCCGTGGTGAACTTCGTGGTGCTGACCTCGGCGATGTCCTCCTCCAACTCGGGCGTGTACTCCACCTCCCGCATGCTGTTCGGGCTCTCTGCGGAGGGCAGCGCACCCCGGCTGTTCAAGGGGCTCAACCGTGTGGGAGTTCCCGTGCGGGCCCTGTTCTTCACCGCCCTGGTGCTGCTGCTGACCATCCCGGTGCTCTACGCCGGGGCCTCGATCATCGAGGCGTTCACGCTCATCACGTCCGTGGCGTCCATGCTGTTCATCTTCGTGTGGTCCATGATCCTGGTGTCATACATGTGCTTCCGCCGCAAGCACCCGGAGCGCCACGCGGCCTCCGAGTACAAGATGCCGGGCGGGCTTCTCATGTGCGTGGTGGTGCTGCTGTTCTTCGCGTTCGTGGTGTGGACGCTGACCACCGAGGTGGAGACGGCGACGGCACTCGTGGCCCTTCCCGTGTGGCTCGTGCTGCTGGGGATCTCCTGGGCCTTCGTCCGCCGCTCGGAGTCCCACCGGCAGGCCTTCGAGTGGTTCAAGCAGGAGGTCGCGCACCCGGAGTCCGCGGAGCACGCGGACTCGTAACCCAGCAGTAACCTGCCGTGGTGCTCCCCGGCGCAGGCCGGGGAGCGTGCTTAGGTGGGGGTATGACACGACTGCCCGAACCCCTGACCCTGTCGGGCCCCCACGGCACCGGCGCCGTGCTGAGCTACGGCGCCCACGCGGTCTCCTGGGCCCCGGAGGGGCACGAGCCCGTCCTGTGGATGTCCTCGCGGGCCTACAGCGAGACCGGCCGGGCGCTGCGCGGCGGGGTGCCCCTGTGCTTCCCGTGGTTCGGCCCCGGGCGCACGGGGGAGATGGAACCCGCCCACGGCTTCGCGCGGATCACCGAGTGGGCGCTCACGGAGCAGGGCGAGGACCAGCACGGTGACCCCTTCGCGGAGTTCACCCTCACGCCCGAGGACGTCTCCGACGAGCTGCGCGCACCGTTCCCCCACGAGTTCGCCGCCCGGTTCCGGATGACCGCGGGGCGCAGGCTGCGCCTGGAGCTCACGGTCACGAACACGGGCTCCGATACCTTCGAGGTCGAGGAGGCCCTGCACACCTACCTGCACGTGGGGGACGCCACCCGGATCACGCTCTCCGGACTGGACGGCGTGTCCTACTACGACAAGGTGGCCAAGGAGCAGCGCACCCAGGTGGGCGGGCTGCGCCTCACGGGCGAGACCGACGCCGTGTTCGCCCACCGCGGCGAGGTGCACGTGGACGACCCCGCCCTGGACCGCGTGCTGGTGCTCGGCAAGGAGGGCTCGGACAGCACCGTGGTGTGGAACCCGTGGGCGGACAAGGCCGTGGGGATCAGCGACTTCGGGGACGACGAGTGGCGGACCATGGTGTGCGTCGAGGCCGGCAACGTGATGGGCTCCCCGGTGCGCCTGGCGGCGGGGGAGTCCCACACGATCGCCCAGACCGTCGAGGTGCGGGCTCGGGACTCCGGGCAGGCCTGAGCGGGCAGCCCGGGGACCCGGGGCTCAGGAGCGCGCGGCGGCGTCGTTGCCCGTGATGGCCGGGGGCGTGGGCGCGGAACCCGTCTCCGAGAGGGCGGGCGTGGGCGAGGTGAGGTCCACCTCGTGGCCGATCTGCGCGTCCAGGGCGCCGGGGTGGCTGCCCATGAACGCGTTGATCTCCTCGGTGGTGGCGGTGAACTTGGGGTCGTGGTCCAGGTAGAGCCTGGTCTCCCGGACCACCAGCCCGGAGAGCATCACCAGCCCGATCAGGTTGGGGATGGCCATGAGGCCGTTCATGATGTCCGAGAACGTCCACACGAGCGCCAGGGGGGCCAGCGCCCCGAGACCGGCGGCGACCGAGAAGACCACGCGGTACACGATGGCCGCCCGCGCCCCCGCCAGGCGCTCCACGTTGCGCTCGCCGTAGTACGCCCAGCCCAGCACGGTGGAGTAGCCCAGCAGCACCAGGCAGATGGTCACGATGGTGCCGCCCCACTCACCCGGCAGCCCGGTGGCGAAGGCCCGGGAGGTCATGGTGGCGGTGTCGCCCTGGGTCCACATGCCGGTGGTGAGGATCACGAAGCCCGTGATGGAGATGACCACCAGGGTGTCCACGAACGTCTGGGTCATGGACACGAGCCCCTGGCGCACGGGGTGGCTGGTCTGGGCGATGGACGCCGCGATTGAGGCGGTGCCCATGCCGGACTCGTTGGAGAACAGCGAGCGCGCCGCGCCCATGCGCATGGCCACGAGCACCGTGGAGCCCACGAAGCCGCCCGTGGCGCCCATGGGGGTGAACGCACCTGTGAAGATCAGCCGCAGGGCCTCGGGGATGCCCTCGTAGTTCACGCCGATGATGTAGAGACCGGAGCCGATGTAGAGCACGATCATCAGCGGCACCATGTAGGTGGTCACCTTGGCGATGGACTGGATGCCGCCCACCAGGGCCAGCCCGGTGCCCATCGCGAGCACCACGGCGGTCAGCACGGGCGGCACGCTGAAGGAGTGCTCCAGGTTGGACGCGATCGCGTTGCCCTGGGTCATGTTGCCGATCCCAAACGTGGCCACCACGCAGCCCACCGCGAAGACCACGGACAGGGCCCGGCCGAACTTGTTGGGGATCCCGCGGGCCAGGTACACCTGCGGTCCGCCCGTGAGCTGCCCGGCGGTGTCCCGGGTGCGGAAGCGCACGCCCAGGAAGCACTCCGCGTACTTGGATGCCATGCCGAACAGCGCCGTGATCCACATCCAGAACAGCGCGCCCGGCCCGCCGATGGAGATCGCGGCGGCCACGCCCACGATGTTGCCGGTGCCCACGGTCGCGGCCAGCGCGGTGGACATGGCCGCGAAGGAGGAGATGTCCCCCTTCTCGCCCTTGGCGCGCGAGCGGCGCCCGAAGCCCAGGCTCATGGCCTTGGTGAACAGGCGGAACTGGATCCCGCGCAGGCGGAACGTGAGGAAGACGCCCGTGCCGAAGAGCAGGGGCAGGAGCAGCCACGGCCCCCAGATCAGGTCGCGAACGGTGTCCAAGCTGCTTTGCAGGGATTCCATGGGGGACGGAGCTTTCCATGAGGGATGGTGCGGATTGCTGACCAACCTAGCAGTACCCCTTGGGGTGCAGTGCCCCGCCTTTTGTGCCCGGGGCGGAAAAGGCGACGACGCCGCAGGGTGGCCTGCGGCGTCGTCGTGACCGGATGCGTGTGAGGCGCTACTTCTGCACCATGAGGGCCGCGCCGATCGTGGCGAGGAAGGCGTCCTTGGAGAGCTGGATGCCCTGCTCGGACGGGCGGATGCCGTCCTCCTGGGTCATCTCCGGGTTGCGGAAGTACATGGTGAGCAGCCCGGCGCTGAACGCGAGCAGGCCCGCGCCGGCCAGTCGCCTGGACACGAACGGCGTGACCAGGGCGGCTCCCACGGCCAGCTCGGTGCCCGCGATGAACGTGGCGAAGGTCCGGGAGTCCCACTCGGCGAACTGGGGGACGCCGGTGGCAGCGAACTGCTTGAGGCCCTCGGCCGCCTGGGCGTCCATGCCGAGCTTGCCGTAGCCGGACTGCAGCAGGTAGGCGCCGGGAATGCCGCGGAGGATGGCGTTGGAGATGCGCATGGGAAGAGCCTTTCGTTGTGGTGGGACGGGGCCGCGCGGGGGTCGGAGCACCCCGCCGGGGATCGCTGCTCATGCTAACAGCGGGTTCCCGCACCATTCCGGCGGCGCCGGGCACGCCCACAGCGAACGTCCCGGACCCGGGGCTGCGGCGCTTGTCTAGGGTGGTGCCACGCCGCGCGCGCCGCGCGCTCACGAAAGGAGACCCCATGGACATCACCACCATGAAGAAGATCCTCCTGGTCCTGACCAGCCAGGACACCCTCGGGGACACGGGTGAGGCCACGGGCTACAACGTGGCCGAGGCCGCGCACCCCTGGAAGGTGTTCCGGGACGCCGGCTACTTCGTGGACTTCGCGTCCATCGCGGGCGGGCAGCCCCCGCAGGACGCCGTGCAGCAGGACGATCCCGTGCAGGTGGAGTTCACGCAGGACGAGACCGCCAAGGCCTCCCTCTACAACACCCCCAAGGTCTCGGTGGTGGACCCGGCCCAGTACGACGCCGTGTACCTGGTGGGCGGGCACGGCACCATGTGGGACTTCACGGGCAACCGGGACCTCCAGAAGCTCGTGGCCGCCGTCTACGACGCCGGCGGTGTGGTGGGCGCGGTGTGCCACGGCCCGTCCGGGCTGGTGGACGTGGAGCTGGCCAACGGCGTGAACCTGCTCTCCGGGCGGAAGGTGGCGGCCTTCACCACCGCCGAGGAGGAGGAAGTGGGCAAGAAGGACACGGTGCCCTACCTGCTGCAGGAGCGGCTCGAGGAGCAGGGGGCCACGGTCAAGGTCGCGGAGAACTGGGAGGAGAACGTCCAGGTGGACGAGCGCCTCGTCACCGGGCAGAACCCGCAGTCCGCGGCCGGCGTGGCCAAGGAGATGACCAAGCTGCTCACCGAGGTGGTCCGCGAGCAGAAGGCGCAGGAGGAGCAGTCGGCCCAGGAGCTGCGCGCGGAACACGACGCGGAGAAGGCCGCAGACGAGGAGGAGCAATCGTGACGTCCTTGGCGCTCGTCACCGGCGCATCATCCGGAATCGGGTTCGAGATGGCGTCGCAGCTCGTGGCCCACGGGTACGACATCCTGGGCGTGGGCTCGAGCGAGCGGATCGAGTCCCTGCCGCAGAAGTTGCAGGAGGCTGCGGGCGATTCCGCTCCGACGGTCAATGTCATCCCCGTGCGCGCGGACCTCAGCACCGCGGAGGGAGTGGCGCTGCTCTGGGCCCGCTACGAAGAACTTGCCATGCCCCTGGACGTGGCGGTCCTCAACGCAGGCAAGAGCCTGGGTGGTTCGTTCGTGGACACGGACCTCGAGGACGAGCTGCACATGTTGGATCTCAACGTCGCGGGCCAGGTGCGGCTCGCCAAGCGCGTGGTGCGCACTATGGCGCGGCAGCGTTCGGGCAGGATCCTGATCACCGCGTCCCTCTCCGCGCTGACTCCCACTCCCTACGAATCCATCTACGGGCCCACGCGCGCCTTCGCATACGCCTTCGCGCAGGGGCTGCATGAGGAGATGAAGGAGTGCGGGGTGTCCGTGACAGCCCTGCTTCCCGGCGCCACGGCCACACAGTTCCACCACACCGCGGGGATGGACAACACGGTCTTCGGCTCGAACGACTGGAAGAACGACCCGGCCGAGGTCGCCCGCCAGGGTGTGGAGGCCATGTTCGCGGGCAAGGACCACGTCATCGGCGGGGACCGGGCCACACGCCGCGCTGCCCTGCTCAACACGGTCCTGCCCGAGCGGGTCAAGGCGCGTCGCTTCGCGAGGGACAGCAGACCGCAGGCGTGACGCCGTGGAACGGCCGGCTTCGTTCTCCCGCGTGGCTGGTCTCGTCGTGCATGAGGATCCCGGTGGGAACGCCGCAGTCCACGAACCGCGGGTGTTCCCACCGTCTCATGTGCGCAACACCTGGCCGTGGCGTGTCCCGCCGGTAAGACTGGAGGGGTTCACACCGACATCGACACCCAGGAGTCCCCATGTCAGAGTTCACATCCCGAGTAGCACTGGTCACCGGAGCGGCTTCGGGGATCGGCGCGGCGATCGCGAAGGATCTGGCGCGCCGCGGCGCCAAGGTGGTGGTCACGGACATCGATGCCACGGGCGTCGACGACGTGGTGCAGGCCATCATGGCCGCCGGTGGTGATGCCGCGGGCATTCGCCAGGACGTCGCCAGCAGGGACGACGCGCAGGCCGCCGTGGACTTCGCGGTCCAGACATACGGCGGGCTGCACTACGCCGTGAACAATGCTGGTGTGGGCGGGCAGGCCGAGGCGCTGGGGGAGACCGACATCGCCGCCTGGGAGCGCACGGTGGCCATCGACCTCAACGGGGTGGCCTACGGGATGCACGCCCAGCTGCCGGTGATCGAGCAGCACGGGGGTGGGGCCGTCGTGAACGTGGGCTCCATCCACTCCACCGTGGCCACCATGATGGGCAACTCCGCCTACACCACCGCCAAGCACGGCCTGGTGGGTCTCACCAGGCAGACCGGTGTGGACTACGCCCAGCGGGGGATCCGCGTGAACGCCGTGGGCCCCGCGTACATCGACACCCCGCTGCTGGAGAACCTGCCGCCGCAGGTACTTGCGGAGCTGATTGCCAAGCACCCCATGGGGCGGCTGGGCACCCCCGAGGAGGTCGCGCAGCTGACCGCGTTCCTGCTCTCGGACGCCGCATCCTTCATCACCGGGTCCTACTACCTGGTGGACGGCGGGTACACCGCCGTCTGATTCCTGGCGCCCGGGCGGGGTGCCTGCACCCCCACCGGGCTGCGCGGGCACCCCGCCGGTGCGGCGCGCAACCTGCCCGCGCGAGCCGACGGCGTCGGGCTGGGACGAACTCCTCTGAGCCACCCGGTTCGTGGCGCCACACATACTGCGTGTAGACTTGCCCAGTTCCCCCGCACCGAGTGCGGGGTCGAAGCGCGCCGGTCCGAGGCGCGCAGGCCGCGTCCCATGAGGCGCGAGCGCGCGGAATCGTTTCGCGTGGACCAATTCTGAAAGACGTTCCTTGTCTCATTCTTTCGAAGACCTCGGTGTGCCCGAGGCGCTTTCCGCCGATCTCGCCCGCGTGGGCATCACGGAAGCTTTCCCCATCCAAGAGAAGACCCTCCCCGACTCGCTGGCCGGTCGGGACGTGCTCGGCCGCGGCCGCACGGGCTCCGGCAAGACGGTGGCGTTCGCGCTGCCGCTCGTGGCGCGGCTCGCCGGCATGGCCCCGGGTGCGTCCCGCGCGTCCCGCCGCGCGCACCGCCCCACCGGCCTGGTGCTGGCTCCCACGCGCGAGCTCGCCACGCAGATTGACCGCACCGTGGCCCCGCTGGCCAAGGCCGCCGGGCTGAACACCACCGTGATCTTCGGCGGTGTGTCCCAGAAGCGCCAGGAGAAGGCGCTCGCGGACGGCGTGGACATCGTGGTGGCCTGCCCCGGTCGTCTCGAGGACCTCATCAAGCAGGGCCTGCTCACACTTGACGACGTCCGCGTCACCGTGCTGGACGAGGCCGACCACATGGCGGACATGGGCTTCCTGCCCGTGGTCACCCGGATCCTCGCCAAGACCCCCAAGGGCTCGCAGCGGCTGCTGTTCTCCGCCACGCTGGACAACGGAGTGGACGTGCTGGTCAAGAAGTTCCTCCAGGACCCCGTCCTGCACTCGGCGGACAACGCCCAGGCCGCGGTGACCACCATGGACCACCAGGTCCTGGTCACCCACGCGGACGACAAGCAGGCCCTGATCGAGGCGCTCGCCTCCGGCACCGGGCGGCGCATGATGTTCACGCGCACCAAGTACCGCGCGAAGAAGATGGCCAAGAAGCTCAGCCAGGCCGGCATCCCCGCCGTGGATCTGCAGGGCAACCTCTCCCAGGGCGCGCGTGACCGCAACCTGGGCGCGTTCTCCGACGGCGACGTCCGGGTCCTCGTTGCCACGGACGTCGCCGCGCGCGGCGTGCACGTGGACGACGTCGAGCTGGTCGTGCACATCGACCCGCCCGCCGAGCACAAGTCCTACCTCCACCGCTCCGGGCGCACCGCCCGCGCTGGTGCTTCCGGTGCCGTGATCACCATCGCGACCACCGAGGAGCGCTCGGACGTGGACAAGCTCATGAAGAAGGCCGGCGTCAAACCCCGCGTGGACGAGGTGCGTCCGGACTCGGAGGTCGTGAAGGAGCTCGTGGGTGAGCGTGCCGAGCGCGTGGCACCCACCGCGGCCCCCGCGGTCACCCAGCCCGGCGGCGGCCGCGGATCCGGCGGGCGCTCGGGTGGTCGTTCCTCGGGTGGCCGCTCCGGTGGCCAGCGCCAGGGCGGGTCCCGTCAGAGCGGTGGACGTTCCGGCTCGGCCGGGCGCTCCGGCAAGGGTGGCGGCCAGCAGGGCCAGGGCTCCGGCCGTCCCTCTGGCGGCCGCTCCGGTACGAACCGCTCCGACGCCGGGCGCGGTGGCAACGGCGGCCGGTCCGCCACCACCCGCCGCTCGGGTGGCGACGCCGCCGGGCCCGGTGCCGCGCGCAGCTCCTCCCCGCGAGGCGCGCGCGGCGGCGCCGCGGACCGGGTGCCGGATCGCGCCATGGCGGCGGCGCAGCGTCGTCGTGAGAGCAACCGCTCGGGGCAGTCGGCGCGCTGACCCCTGAGGCGACCGGGTCGACCCCCGGACGCACGACACGAAGGACCCCCGGCCCGAGAGCATCGAGCCGGGGGTCTTTCGTGCGCGGGTGGGCAAGTGCAGGCGCAGGCGGGCGCGGTGCGGCCCGTCAGGCCGGCGGGGTGAGGGAGCGCAGGAAGTCCAGGGTGACGTCCTCGTGCGCGGTCACGAACACGCGGTGTGGCCCCTCCGGGACGGGCTTGTCCCCGGGGACCACCACCACGGTCATGCCCGCGGCCACGGCGCTGCGCACGCCGGGCTCGGAGTCCTCCACGGCCACGCAGTCGCGGGGCGCCACGCCGAGCAGCTCGGCACCGCGCAGGTACGGCTCGGGATCGGGCTTGGCGTGGGTGACGTCGTCGTGGGAGACGATGCGTGTGAGGACCTCCGGGGCGCCGGCCGCGGTGTGCCGCGCCACCGAGGTCAGGGCATTGGTCACGATGGCTGCGGGGATGCCGGCGTCCGCCAGCTCCCGCAGCAGGGAGCGGATGCCCGGGAGGAACGGGATCTCCTCGTCCATGCTCCCGATCACGTGCTCGGCCAGCTGCCGGGTGATGTCCTCCACCGAGTCCGGGGCGCCCCGGTCCACGAACGTGCGCGCGGCGTCCTGGACGGTGCCGCCCAGGGTGGCGTGGTCGTCCGCGACGCTCCAGCTCTGGCCGTAGCGTTCGGCGACCTTCCGTTTGGCCACCGCCCACTGGGGCTCGGTGTTCACCAGGGTGCCGTCGTGGTCGAAGAGCACGGCGAGGGGATAGCTCATGTCCGCCTTTCGGGAGCAGCCGCGAGGGGTGCGCGGTGGGTAAGCGCCGGTGGTCGTCGGAGCGGTGCACCGGGATGGGGACAGTGTAGTGGTGGACCGCCGGCGGCCGCGCGGCTGCTCAGTCGCGGGGGTCGAGGGAGCGCAGCAGGTCGAGGGTCACGGCGGAGTGCTCCGGGACGTGCACGACCCCCGGCCCCTCCGGGACCTGCTGAACCCCGGGAACCACCACGGTGACGATGCCCGCGGCCACTCCCGCGGCGGCGCCGGACGGGGAGTCCTCGACCACCACGCAGGCGCGGGGGTCCACGCCCAGGCGCCTGGCCGCTTCCAGGTACGCGTCCGGGTCCGGTTTGGGGGTGACGCCCTGCGCCACCTCCTCGTCCCCGATGATCACCCGGAACAGGTTGTCCGGGGCCAGCCCGGCGGTGTAGCGCGCCACCTCCGAGGTGGCGTTCGTGACGATGGCCGCCGGGATGCCGGCCCGGTCCAGGTCCGCCAGCAGCGGCCGGATGCCGGGGATGAACGTGGGAGGGTTCTTCGCGAGGACGTCCTCCAGCACCTCGTAGAACTCGCGGAAGACCTCCTCCGGCGAGCCGGGGACGCCCAGCTCGGACAGCCGCTGCACCGTGGCGGCCAGGGGCTCGCCCAGGGTGTCCCAGGTGTCCCGGTCGGTCCACTCGCCGCCGTGGGCGGCCACGATCCGCTGCTTGCCGGTCTCCCACAGGGGCTCGGTGTCCACGAGGGTGCCGTCGTGGTCGAACAGGACGGCTCGGGGGAAGTCTGCGGCGCTCATGACTCCACGGTACGTGCCCGCCCCGACACGTCCCAGCGCCCTACCATGGGCACATGAGTTCCCAGGACCGTGAGCCCGCAGCCCTCTCGAGACCGGGATCGGCGCTGTCCCGCAGCTTCCCCGCGGTCATGGTGGTGGTGGCGCTGCTGCTGGCCCTGTGGGTCGGCTTCGGCCGTGCCCTGGCGGGTGTGCTGGGCGGTCTCACACCGGTGTACGCCGTGGCGATCGCCCTGCCCGTCCTGGTGCTCCACGTGATTGCGGCGGCGCTGTTCCGCCGGGACGCCCTGAACTACCCGTCCCACGCCGTGAGTCGGCGGGCCGTGCTCACCGCGGTGGGCGCCTGGCTCGTGACGCTGGGGTTCGGCTTCTTCCTCCCGGACGCCACCGCCCAGGGCATGCAGTCCGTGTTCACGCGTGTGGCGGGAGCGGGGTACCTGGAGCTCGGCTACGGGTTCGTGAACATCTTGGGCGTGCTGTCCGTGGCCATGGCGGTGGCCCTGGTGCTGCTGGCGGTCACGGAGCTGCGGGTCACCGCGCGGCGGCTGCGCGGCGAGCCGCTCACTGAGGACAAGCGCCTGGACCGGCTGGAGGCCCAGCGGGAGGACGACGCCGCACGTCCGGGCACCGCGGCGTCGACCGGGGGCCGCTCGTGACGGTTCCCCTGCGCACCTCGCGCCTGCAGCTGCGGGCCTACGACGCCGCCGCGGACGCTCCGTTCGCGCGCGATCTCTACTCCCGAGCGGAGGTGCAGCGGTGGCTTGGAGACGGCACCCAGCGCGTGCGGACCCTCGCGGCGGCGGGGCAGAAGATCGAGCGCTGGAACGAGCTGCACGGCAGCCACCCCGTGCACGGGGTGTGGCTCGTGAGCACCCGCGCGGGCGAGCCGCTGGGAACCCTGCTGCTCAAGCCCATTCCGGACTCGGGCGCGGCCACCGCCCACGACATCGAGATCGGGTGGCACTTCCACCCGCCCGCCTGGGGACACGGCTACGCGACCGAAGCCGCGCACGCGGTGCTGGCCCACGCCTTCGCGGCGGGCCTGACCCGCGTGGTGGCCGTGACGCACCCCGCCAACGAGGCGTCCCAGGTGGTGTGCCTGCGGCTGGGCATGACCCCGCGGGGCCTCAGCCGCGCCTACTACGACGCCGAGTGCGCCCTCTTCGAGCGCACGGCGCCCGCCGCCGCCCCGAGCGGGACGTGCGGCGAGGCACCGCTGACGGGAGCGGCCTCGTCGGCCGCGGCCACGGGGCAGAAGGGGACGAACGACCATGGGTGAGAACCCGGACCTGGTGGTCGGCTCGGACGGCCTGGCCCGCCCGGTGTGGGCCGCGAGCGATCCGCTGCTGCGCGAGTACTACGACACCGAGTGGGGCATGCCCGTGCGGGACGAGACAGGGCTGCTCGAGCGGATCGTGCTCGAGGGGTTCCAGGCAGGACTCTCGTGGCGCACGGTGCTGGCCAAACGAACGGCGCTGCGCGAGGTGTTCCACGGTTTCGATCCGGACGCGGTGGCCGCCATGACGGACGCGGACGTCCAGCGGCTCATGGCCGACGCCCGCATCATCCGCAACGAGCGCAAGATCCGCGCCGCCCTGACCAATGCCCGCGCGACCGTGGCGCTGCGGGAGTACGAGGGACTGGTGGAGCTGGTGTGGTCCTTCCGACCCTCCGAGACCCCCGAGCCGGTGCGGTTCGCGGAGGTGCCCACGGCCTCGCCCGAGAGCGCGGCGCTGTCCGCGGAACTCAAGCGCCGCGGCTTCGCCTTCGTGGGGCCCACCACCATGTACGCCCTCATGGAGGCGATCGGCATGGTGGACACGCACCTGGTGGGCAGCCATCGCCGCGGCAGCTCGGGTCTCTGGGCGTGCGGGCGGGCCGACGGTGCAGTAACGGGTGGCGGCGCCGCTCGGTCGGGGCCGATGGCGCGTGGTAGGGCTCAGCCCTCGCGGCGGCGCAGGTAACTCTGGCCGTGAGCGTCCTTGACCAGCTCGTACTCCGACTGCAGGTTGTCGTACCACTGCTGCGTCTGCTCGTTCATCCGCTCCTTGCCCCTGAGATCCACGGGGCTGCGGTCGGCGGGCCCGACGAACTTCATCACGAAGTCGTCGAAGCGCCGGAAGAGACTGCGGCGCGGTGGATCGGCGTCGTGGCTGCGGGGCATGGCTGGTCCTTCCCACGGGGCGGGCGGGGCGGTCTCGCCTCAACAACTAATGCATTAAGCATAGCCGGTGCAACGAAGCGGTTCCCGAAGTCCCCAAGGCTCCGGCCTTCCCAATGCGACTTGAGCGGGGTAGACTCAAGGCAACTGATAAAACGTCGATCAAGTACGAGGAGATGCCATGGACACCAAGTTCACCACCAAGTCCCAAGAAGCCCTGAGTGCCGCGGCCACGAATGCCGCCACGGCGGGCAACCCCACCATCGAACCGGCCCACATCTTGAAGGCCCTCATGGACCAGCGGGAAGGCGTGGCCGTGGCGGTCCTGAAGGCCACCGGCGCGAACGCGGACGCCGTGTCCATCAAGGCCAGCAACCTCATCCAGGAGATGCCCAGCGCGTCCGGCAACTCCACCGCGCAGCCGCAGCTGGGCCGTGCCGCCCTGCAGGCGCTGCAGGCTGCGGAGAACTACGCCCGCGAGTTGAAGGACGAGTACGTCTCCACGGAGCACATCCTCTACGGTCTGGCCGCGGGCCACGACAAGACCGCGGAGGCGCTCAAGGGTGCCGGGGTCACGGACGAGGCCCTCGGCGAGGCCATTCCGCAGGTGCGGGGCGACCGCCGGGTGACCAGCCCGGATCCGGAGGGCACGTTCCAGTCGTTGGAGAAGTACGGCACGGACCTCACCGCGATCGCCCGGGACGGCAAGCTGGATCCGGTCATCGGCCGTGATTCGGAGATCCGCCGCGTGGTCCAGGTGCTCTCCCGGCGCACCAAGAACAACCCCGTGCTGATCGGTGAGCCCGGCGTGGGTAAGACCGCCGTGGTGGAGGGCCTCGCCCAGCGCATGGTGGCCGGGGACGTCCCCGAGTCCCTGCGCGGCAAGACCCTGATCTCCCTGGACCTCGGGTCCATGGTGGCCGGCGCCAAGTACCGTGGAGAGTTCGAGGAGCGGCTCAAGGCCGTCCTGGACGAGATCAAGAAGTCCGAGGGCCAGATCGTCACGTTCATCGACGAGATCCACACCGTGGTCGGTGCGGGTGCGTCCGAGGGGTCCATGGATGCCGGCAACATGCTCAAGCCCATGCTGGCCCGCGGTGAGCTGCGCCTGATCGGTGCCACCACGCTGGACGAGTACCGCGAGAACATCGAGAAGGACGCCGCCCTGGAGCGCCGCTTCCAGCAGGTCTACGTGGGGGAGCCCTCGGTGGAGGACACCGTGGCCATCCTGCGGGGGCTCAAGGAGCGCTACGAAGCGCACCACAAGGTGCAGATCGCGGACTCCGCCCTGGTGGCCGCCGCGCAGCTGTCCGCCCGCTACATCCCCAGCCGTCAGCTTCCGGACAAGGCCATCGACCTCATCGACGAGGCCGCGTCCCGGCTGCGCATGGAGATCGACTCCGCGCCGGAGGAGATCGACGAGCTACGCCGTGCCGTGGACCGGCTGACCATGGAGGAGCTGGCCCTGGAGGGCGAGACAGACCCCGCCTCCGTGGAACGCCTGGCCGCTCTGCGCCAGGACAAGGCGGACAAGGAAGCCGAGTTGGACGCGCTCAACGCGCGCTGGGAGGCGGAGAAGGCCGGGCTGAACCAGGTGGGTGAGCTCAAGGCCCGCATCGACGACCTGCGCTCACAGGCCGAGCGTGCCCAGCGCAACGGCGACCTGGGTGAGGCCTCCCGGTTGCTCTACGGCGAGATCCCGAACGCCCAGAAGCAGCTCGATGCCGCCCAGGCCCAGGAAGAAGCCGGTGGCGCGGCGGAGGACACCATGGTCTCCGAGGAAGTCACCGCGGACGACATCGCGGAGGTGATCTCGGCCTGGACCGGGATCCCCGCGGGCAAGATGCTGCAGGGCGAGTCCGAGAAGCTGCTGCACATGGAGGAGGTCCTCGGCAAGCGCCTGATCGGCCAGCGCAAGGCCGTGACCGCCGTGGCCGACGCCGTGCGCCGCTCCCGCGCGGGCATCTCGGACCCGGACCGGCCCATCGGCTCGTTCCTGTTCCTGGGCCCCACGGGCGTGGGCAAGACCGAGCTGGCCAAGTCCCTGGCGGACTTCCAGTTCGACGACGAGCGCGCCCTGATCCGCATCGACATGTCCGAGTACTCGGAGAAGCACTCCGTCTCGCGCCTGGTCGGTGCCCCTCCGGGGTACGTGGGCTACGACGAGGGCGGGCAGCTCACCGAGGCCGTGCGGCGTCGTCCGTACTCCGTGGTGCTGCTGGACGAGGTGGAGAAGGCTCACCCCGAGGTCTTCGACATCCTGCTGCAGGTGCTCGACGACGGCCGGCTCACCGACGGGCAAGGCCGGACCGTGGACTTCCGCAACGTGATCCTGATCCTCACGTCCAACATGGGCAGCCAGTTCCTGGTGGACCCCACCCTGGACGAGAAGGCCAAGAACGACGCCGTGATGGGCGTGGTGAACGCGTCCTTCAAGCCGGAGTTCCTGAACCGGCTGGACGACATCATCATGTTTGAGCCGCTGAGCACCGAGGACCTCGCGAAGATTGTGGACATCCAGGTGGCCCAGCTGGCCACGCGTCTCGCGCAGCGCCGCCTGACCCTGGTGGTCACGCCTGCGGCGAGCGAGTGGCTGGGCATCACCGGCTACGACCCCGCCTACGGCGCACGCCCGCTGCGCCGGCTCGTGCAGCGCGAGATCGGGGACCGGCTGGCCAAGGGTCTGCTGTCCGGGGCCATTCTGGACGGGGATACTGTGGTGGTGGACGTCAACCCGGACGTCGCCGAGGACGGCCTCACGGTCACCGCCGAACGGGGCGAGTCCGACGCCTCTGGGGCCATGGGCGACGACGACGTCGTGGACGCCGAGATCGTGGACGAGTGACCTCCGCGTGAGACGAGGGCGTGGGGAACCCGTGTCCTCGTGCACCGGAGACAGAAGCGCCGGGCCGGATTCCTGGGAGTCCGGCCCGGCGCTTCGTCGCGCGTTCCGGTTCCCTGCCGGGCAGGTCGCCGACGGGGCACCGAGCGGGGACCGTGTGCGGCGGTGCAGCGGGCGCGCGAGGCGGGCGGGCAGCGTCATGCCTCAGTAGTGCTCGGGCGAATCCGGCTCCACGCAGCTGTCCCGGGCGTAGTCGCAGGTCACGGGGCGGCCGTCCGCGTCCGTGCGCCGGTCCCACGAGCTCATCCGCTCGCCGGTGAAGTCCACGTCGGGGCCCGCAGCCGCGGGCCCCGACGTGTGGCGCACCTGCAGGGCGACGTCATCGCCGTGCTCGCCCACGCCCTGGCGAACGGCGTTCTCCAGCGCGGTGCGGGCGTAGCGGTGACGCAGACTGATGGGATCGGTGGAGACCGCCCCCTCACCACGAAGCCGATGACCAGCGCACCGGCCATGCCGAAGGTGATGCGGTTGGTGCGAGCGCACCCGCTGCTCCTCCACGGACACCCCGGGCACCAGACCGGAATGGGCGTCGTGCGGGCAGCGACTTCCGGCGGGCGGGTCCTGGCAGGGGGGAGCTCATGGGAACCTGCGTTCCGGGGTGGCGGAGCGCGGGTCGGGGCGCCCGGGCCGCCCCACTGTACCGGCGCGGCTCCACGCCCTGGCAGCCCCCGATCGGCCGGGGGTGAACGCAACGGGCACTGGTGCGCGGGAAGCGTTCAAAACATGTACCCTGGACTCACGAAAAACTGACAAGACACTCCGGGGCCGTACTGTGTGTTCAACACGGCACCGCCCACCGGACACGAGACGCAGAGGGGGTCACGCCATGGGGCGCGGCCGTCAAAAGGCGAAGGCGACACGACAGGCGCGGGAGATCAAGTACTTCAGCCCGCAGACCGACTACTCGGCCCTGCAACGTGAGTTGCGAGGCACGACACCGTCCTCCCGAGCCGTGGACCACGAGGAACGACCCGAGGACGAGGACGACTACTCGACCTACGCGGAGAAGTACTCGGACTACGACTGACCCCGCGCCCGGCGCGGTGAGCGCGCCGCTCGACACCAGTTCGGCATCGGACCGTGGCGCAGCCTGGCACCCAGCGCAGTCCTGACCGCAGCGAAGCTGCGGGAGGAGAGTCTCCGCGAACCGAGCGCCCCTCGAGCACAGTGCAGCAAGAACCGCCCACACGACCGTGTGGGCGGTTCTTTGCGTGTCGTGGGCCGGGCCCCCGTGCTCAGTGCGCGTAGGAGCCGGTCATCAGCACTCCGCCGCCGGACACACCCTTGGCGCCCTGCACCCAGTCGCTGCCGTGGTGCGCGGCGTCCGGGTCCACCGGCCCCACCCCGCCCATGACCCACGAGGGCACTCCGCGCGCGTTCAGGTGGGCCACGGCGGCGTCGGCCACCGCGGGGTCCACGATCGCCACCATGCCCACCCCGAGGTTCAGGGTGCGCTCGAGGTCCGGCTGCGGCACGCCGCCGAGCTCGGACACCAGGCGGAACACGGGGGGCAGGGACCACGTGGAGCGGTCCACGGTGGCCTGCAGCTCCGGCGGCAGCACGCGGGCGAGGTTCGCGGCGAGCCCGCCACCGGTCACGTGGGAGAAGCCGCGCACACCGTGGCCCGTGGCGCCGTCGTCCCCGTTGACGGGAAAGGCTCGGGCGAGGCCCAGCACGTCCGCGGCGTAGACGCGGGTGGGCTCCAGCAGCTCCTCGCCCAGGGTGCGGCCCAGCTCGCTGACCTGGCGGTCCAGCTGCCAGCCCGCCATGTTGATCACGCGACGCACCAGGGAGTATCCGTTGGAGTGCAGACCGGAGGACGCCATGCCGATGACGACGTCCCCGTCCCGCACGCGCTGGGGGCCGAGCAGCTCGTTGGCCTCGACCACGCCCGTGGCTGCCCCGGCGACGTCGTACTCGTCCACCGCCAGCAGGCCGGGGTGCTCGGCGGTCTCCCCGCCCACGAGAGCGGTCCCGGCGGCCTCGCAGGCCGCGGCGATCCCGCGCACGATGTCCGCGACGCGCTCGGGCACCACCTTGCCGGTGGCGATGTAGTCGGTCATGAACAGGGGCGTGGCGCCCACCACCACGATGTCGTCCACGACCATGCCCACGAGGTCCCATCCAATGGTGTCGTGGATGTCCAGGGACTGCGCGATGGCCACCTTGGTGCCCACCCCGTCCGTGGAGGTGGCCAGGTACGGCCGGCGGTACGCGGTCAGCTCGGAGACGTCGAAGAGTCCGGCGAAGCCGCCGACGCCGCCCACCACGCCCGGCGTGTGGGTTGCCCTGACCGCGGCCTTCATGAGTTCGACGGCGCGGTCCCCGGCCTCGACGTCCACACCCGCGCTCGCGTAGGTGACGGACCTGTCCTGCTGGGGCTGCTGGCTCATGCGCGGGTCTCCTGGGTGGCGGCGTCGTCGGGTCGGTCGGTGAGGGGCTCCACGAGGTCCGCGGAGGGCTCCGCGTGGGCGCCGGGTGCTTCGAGCACGGCCTTGCCGAGGCGGTCCGCCTTGGGCAGGGCCGTGGGGTACTCGCCGGAGAAGCACGCCGTGCACAGGTTGCCGCGAGACTGGGCGGTGGCCTCGATCATGGCGTCCTCGGAGATGTAGCCGAGGGAGTCCGCGCCCAGGGACGCCCGGACGTCCTCCACGGTGATCCCGTTGGCGATCAGCTCGGCGGGGGAGGCGAAGTCGATGCCGTAGAAGCACGGCCACTTGATGGGCGGGGAGGAGATCCGCACGTGGATCTCCGCGGCTCCCGCTTCGCGCAGCATCCGCACCAGGGCCCGCTGGGTGTTGCCGCGCACGATGGAGTCGTCCACGACCACCAGGCGCTTGCCCGCCACGATCGAGCGCAGGGGGTTGAGCTTGAGCCGGATGCCGAGCTGGCGGATGGTGTCCGAGGGCTCGATGAACGTGCGCCCCACGTAGGAGTTCTTCACGAGTCCGTGGCCGAAGGGGATCCCGGCGGCCTCGGCGTAGCCGATCGCGGCCGGGGTGCCGGACTCGGGGGTGGGCATCACGAGGTCCGCGTCCACGGCGTGCTCGTGCGCCAGGCGGCGGCCCATCTCCACGCGGGACTCGTACACCGAGCGGCCGTTGATGGTGGTGTCCGGGCGCGCGAGGTACACGTACTCGAACACGCACCCGGCCGGGGTGGGCTCCGCGAAGCGGCTCGAGCGCAGCCCGTTCTCGTCGATGGCGATGAACTCCCCGGGTTCGACCTCGCGCACCAGGGAGGCGCCCACGATGTCCAGCGCGGCGGTCTCGGAGGCCACCACCCAGCCGCGCTCCAGCCGTCCCAGCACGAGCGGGCGCACCCCCAGGGGGTCGCGGGCCGCGTAGAGCGTGCTCTCGTCCATGAACGTGAGGCAGAACGAGCCCACCAGCTGGGGGAGCAGCTTCATGGCCGCCTCCTCGAGCGAGTTCAGCGGGTGCTCGGCCAGCAGTGCGGTGATCAGAGCGGTGTCCGTGGTGTTGCCGCGGGCCATCTCGCCGCGGGACGGGAAGCCGGACTTGTCCAGCAGCAGGTCGTAGAGCTCCGCGGAGTTGGTGAGGTTGCCGTTGTGCGCGAGCGCCAGGGTGCCGTGCGGGGTTGCGCCCAGCGTGGGCTGCGCGTTGGCCCAGTGGGAGGCACCCGTGGTGGAGTACCGGGCGTGGCCCACGGCCAGGTGGCCCTTGAGGGTGTTGAGCGTGGTCTCGTCGAAGACCTGGGACACGAGCCCCATGTCCTTGTAGACCGAGATCCGCTCGCCGTCCGAGGTGGCGATGCCCGCGGACTCCTGCCCGCGGTGCTGCAGCGCGTAGAGACCGTAGTAGGTCAGCTTGGCCACGTCCTCCCCGGGGGCCCACACGCCGAACACGCCGCACGCGTCCTGGGGGCCTTTTTCGCCGGGAAGAAGGTCGTGAGAGAGTTTTCCGTCAGCTCGAACCACGCTGACAGTGTCTCATGCGCCGGACTCGGGCTCCGCTTCGTGAACGTCGCTGACCTCCGCGGAGACCTGGCGGGAGCGCCGCAGGGAGATCCGGTCCAGCAGCAGCCCCACCACGGCCCCGAGGGCCGCGCCGAGGATCAGGAACGCCATGAGGAAGAAGCCGAGGATGGCCGCCCGGGTGTAGGCCAGGGCTCCCGGGCCCAGTGCTCCCACGAGCAGCCCCGCGATGGCGCCCACCCCGGCGCCCGCGGCCACGAACGCCACGAGGTTGGGTGCGCGGCGCACGGTCATCCGCTGGGTCTCGGACGTGGTCTGCGCTGCGCGGTCTGGGGTCTCGGGGCTCGCGGAACTCATGGTCTCCAGGTTATCGCGGCCGCGCGCTCCCGCGCTCCGTGCGGGCTGTGGGTGCTCTTGCGGTCCGCTGGGAGTTCGCGTCACCCGAACAGGGGCAGCCACGGGCTGAGGTCCGTGCGCGTTCCCGACGCCGCCACGGTGCCGCGCCCGACGGCGCCCGCCCACGTCTCGGTGCCTGTGGCCAGCGCGAGCCATGTGGCGGCGTCCGTCTCCACCACGTTGGGCGGGGTGCCGCGGGTGTGTCGCGGTCCCGGAACGCACTGGGTCACGCCGAACGGGGGCACGCGCACCTCCACGGAGTTCCCCTCGGCCCGTGAGCCGAGCTCCTCGAGGCAGTAGCGCACCGCGGTGGCGGTGGTCCTGCGGTCCGCGGCCGCGGGGTCCCGGCGCCAGCGCGCGAGCGCGAGGGAGCCGTCGGCGGGGTCGATCCTGCGTCGCACCACGGAGCCGCCCTCAGTCCACGAGGTCGAGCAGCGGCTGGGCGAGCTCGATGGCGCCCACGGGCTTCCCGGCCCCCGTGATGGGGTGTGTGACGCGCGCGAGGACACGGTCGGCGTCGGCCCGGGAGATCGCCCCCGCGTGCGCGAGCAGGGTGAGGCCCACGAGCGAGTTGGCACGCGAGGAGCCGTCGAGCATCTTGATGGCCACGGACCAGCCCGAGCGGGTGCCGAGGCCCAGCACGCCCTCTGCGCCGAGCTTGGTGATCACGTCCAGCTCCTCCATGATCACGGTGTTGGAGCGGCCCGGCCCCTGGACGTACTCGGGGTAGTCGAGCATGGAGGTGGCCACGGTGGCGGCGCGGGCGTCCGCCTGGATGTTGCGCGCGGCACGGCCCAGGGTGGAGTACATCCGCGCCAGACCCGTGAGGGTGACGGCCGCGAGGGGCGCACCGCAGCCGTCCACGCCCAGGTGCGCCGCGCGCTCGCCGGAGAACTCCTCGATGGTCTCCACCACAAGCTGCTGCAGCGGGTGGGAGGGGTCCAGGTACGAGTCCGTGGGCCAGCCGTTGGTCACGCACGCGAGCAGGAACGCCGCGTGCTTGCCGGAGCAGTTCATGCACATCCGGTTCTTCCCGCGCTCGGTGCGGATCAGCCACGCGCGGGTGTCCTCGTCCTCGGGCCAGTCCGGCGGGCACTGCAGTGCCTCGGGGCCCAGCTCCGCGGCCTTCAGGATGGAGCTCACGGCGTCCAGATGGTCGAACGTGCCGGTGTGCGACGCCGCCGCGATCGCCACCTGCTCGCCGCGCAGCGCGGCCCCGGCCTTCATGGAGGCGATGGCCTGGAACGGCTTGAGCGTGGAGCGGGGGAACACCGGGACGTCCGGGGCCCCCAGGGACAGGGCCACGGAGCCGTCCGGGGCCAGCACCACGGCGGAGCCGCGGTGGCGCGACTCCACGAAGCCGCTGCGCTGCACCACGGCGAGGTCCACGGCCTGATCCGAGCTGAAAGTCTGCATGGCCCCAGTATGTCAGCGCACCGCGCGGCGTCGTTGCCCCGGCGGGGGCCCCGGCCGATACGCTGAGCGCGTGAAGGTATTGGTGGTGGGCCCAGGCGGCCGCGAGCACGCGATGATCATGTCCCTGCTGCGGGACCCGCACGTGAGCGAGGTCCACGCGGCCCCCGGCAACGCCGGGATCGCCCGTGACGTCCCCGTGCACCCGCTCAACGCCCAGGACCCGGACGCCGTGGTGGCCCTGGCCCGCGAGCTCGCGGTGGACCTCGTGGTGGTGGGTCCGGAGGCGCCGCTCGTCGCGGGCGTCGCCGACGCCCTCACGGAGGCCGGGATCCCCGTGTTCGGCCCGTCCCGCGAGGCCGCCCGGATCGAGGGCTCCAAGGCGTTCGCCAAGGAGGTCATGGCCGCAGCGGATGTTCCGACCGCGCGGGCCGTGGCCACCTCGGACCTGGCGCAGGTGCGCGAGGCGTTCGAGCAGTTCGGCGCGCCCTACGTGGTCAAGGACGACGGTCTGGCCGCGGGCAAGGGCGTGGTGGTCACGGACGACCGCGAGCGCGCCGAGGCCCACGCCCGCGAGTGCCTCGACGCCGGGGGCTCGGTGCTCGTGGAGGAGTTCCTGGACGGTCCCGAGGTCTCCCTGTTCGTGCTCAGCGACGGCACGCACGTGGTGCCGCTGCAGCCGGCGCAGGACTTCAAGCGCGTGCGGGACGGGGACCGGGGCCCCAACACGGGCGGCATGGGGGCCTACACGCCGCTGGACTGGCTCCCCGAGGGCTTCGCCGGGGAGGTCGTCGAGCGGGTGGCCCGGCCCGTGGTGGACGAGCTGCGACGCCGCGGCACCCCGTTCACGGGCGTGCTCTTCTGCGGGCTGGCCGTCACGTCCCAGGGCATGCGGGTGATCGAGTTCAACGCGCGCTTCGGGGACCCCGAGACCCAGTCCGTGCTGGCGGTGCTGGAGACGCCGCTCGGGCAGCTGCTGCTCGACGCCGCCACGGGACGGCTGTCCGAGGAGCAGCCCCTCGAGTGGGAGCCCGGTGCGGCCGTGACGATCGTGCTCGCGGCGCACAACTATCCCGGGGCCCCGCGTACGGGGGACGTGATCACCGGGCTCGAGGACGCCGCCCGTGAGGAGGACACGTGGGTGGTCCACGCCGGCACGGCCCGCGACGCCGCAGGGAACCTGGTCTCGGCTGGCGGGCGGGTGCTCGCGGTCGTGGCCCGGGGCGCTGATCTGGGGGAGGCGCGCGAGCGCGGCTATCGTGGCATGGAGCACATCACCCTGGACGGATCGCACCACCGCACGGACATTGCCCTGGACGCCGCGCACGGCCGCGTGGCGCTGCCCGGGGTGGGGGCGGCGTCGTCGTCCCCGGCGGACCCGGACGGCGGAACCGGTGCGGACGCCCCGCCCACGGCGCGCACGGCAGAGGAGCAGGCATGAGCGAGCACGGCACACCCCGCGAGATCCCGGGCTGGAAGCACGTCTACTCCGGGAAGGTGCGGGAGCTGTACGTCCCGGACGAGTCCCGCATGACCGCCACGGGAGTGGCCATCCACGACGACGCCGAGTACCGCGCGGGTGCCGTGCTGGTGGTCGCGAGCGACAGGATCTCCGCGTTCGACCAGGTGCTGCCCACCGAGATCCCGGACAAGGGCACGATCCTCACGCAGCTGTCCCTGTGGTGGTTCGAGCAGCTGGACGGGATCCCCAACCACATCCTCTCCACGGACGTGCACGAGTCCGTGCGCGGGCGCGCCGTGGTGTGCAAGAACCTGTCCATGTTCCCCGTGGAGAACATCGTGCGCGGCTACCTCACGGGCTCCGGTCTCAAGGACTACCGCACCACGGGATCCGTCTGCGGGATCGAGCTGCCCGAGGGGCTGCAGGACGGCGACCGCCTGGAGCAGCCCATCTTCACGCCCACGGGCAAGGCCGCCCTGGGCGAGCACGACGAGCCCATCACCTACCGCGAGATGGCGGACGTGGTGGGCAACTCCGTGGCGGACCGGCTGCGGGAGCTGTCCCTGAAGATCTACACGCGCGCCGAGCGGATCGCCCGGGAGCGCGGGATCATCGTGGCGGACACCAAGGTGGAGTTCGGCCTGGACTCCTACCGTGGCGCGATCACCCTGGGGGACGAGGTGCTGACCCCGGACTCCTCCCGCTTCTGGGACATGGAGACCTACCGGCCCGGCCGCGCGCAGCCCTCCTTCGACAAGCAGTACGTGCGCGACTGGCTGCGCTCGGACGCCTCCGGGTGGGACGGCCACGGGCCGGTGCCCCAGCTGCCCGAGGACGTGGTGGCCCGCACGCGCGAGCGCTACGTGGAGGCCTACGAACGGCTCACGGGTCGGGTCTTCGACCCCCGCGGCCCGTTCCTCGAGGTCACGGGATCCCGCGAGGGCTGAGCGCCCCGCCCGGTCCGGCCCAGCGGGCGCGGGCCATGTCCACCCGGACCCAGTGCGCCGCGGTCTCGAGCAGGGGCGTGCCCTCCCGCTCGTAGTGCTCCCGAGCGCCGATCTGCAGCCGGTCCGGCAGGGTGCCGTCCGCACGCACTACGCGCCACCACGGAATGTCCTCACCAGCCTGGCCCAGGGCCATGATGCGCGCGGCCAGCCGCGGGGTGCCCAGCCCGGCGAGCTCCGCGACGTCCCCGTAGGACAGCACCGCGGCGGGCGGGACGGCCAGCACGACGCCGCGCACCGCCTCGACCGCGTCCGCCCCGGTGCGGGTGCCGCGCCCCTCGCTCACGAGAACGGGATCCGCACGTCCAGGTGCCACACGTGGTTGCGGGGCCCGTAGGCCACCTCCCCGTCGAGCAGCGCAACCCGCTCGTGGATGCCCCGCAGCCCGAAACCGGAGGCCAGCTCCCGGTGGTCGAGCTCCACGGCCCGGTGCGGGATCCGGTTCTCCGTGTGGATGTGCAGCGTGGAACCGCGCACGCTCATCCGCACCAGGCACCGGGAGCCGGTGGGGGCGTACTTGATCATGTTCGTCACGGCCTCCTGCATCACCCGTGCGGCGGTGCCGCGGATGGAGGTCGGGAGGTCGTCCACGCCCTCACCCAGCTCGAAGCGGGGCAGCAGACCGGCGCGCTCCAGGCTCCCCTCGAGCGCCTGGGCCACGCCGTGCAGGGACCCGGTGGTCAGCCCGGACGCGTTGCCGCGCTCCTCGGGTCCGTCCGGGTCGGGGTCCGTGTCCGAGGAGCCGGGGGAGTCCCGCAGGATGTGCAGCAGGGTCCGCAGCTCGGTGAGTCCGGAGCGCGCGGCGGTGTCCATGGTGTCGATCGTGCGGTGCAGCTCCTCGGGGTCGCTCTGGCGCTGCGAGCCCGCGGCCTGCATGGTCACGAGGGTGAGCTCGTGGGCCACCACGTCGTGCAGGTCCCGGGCCAGGGCCAGCCGCTCCTGCTCGCGCAGCCGCTGGTGGGTGGCCTCCATGGCGGCGAGCCGGCGCGTGCTGAGGCGGTACTGGCCCAGGAAGAAGCGCACCGCCACGCCGATCAGCGCCGCGATGCCCAGGGGCAGCCCCAGGGCCCAGAGGAAGTCGGTGCTCTCGAGCACCCACGCGGTGACGGCGATCCACACGGCGGTCACCGCCAGGTGGACGAGCATGGCCGTGCGTTCGAGCATCGCGAGCGCGGCCACCATCACCACGCACCCGCACAGCAGGGTGATGGAGTACTCGTCGAGCACGAGGCACAGCGCGTAGGACAGGGCGATGGCCGCCGCTCCCGCCACGGCGGACCACGCGAGCAGGGCCACCGCGCCGTAGCTGAGCACGATCCAGGCCGAGGTCAGCACCCTCTGCCCGGGGGACAGGGCGGGCCAGTCCAGGGCGTGGAGGTCGTCGAAAAGTGCCACGGCGGCAAAAAGCACCAGCACGATGCGCAGCCAACTGGGCATCGTGCTGGTGCGTGCGGTGGGATCCCCGTCCGTGACGGCGGGGGCCGAACTCACCGGGGGTTGCAGTAAATGGGGAAGAAGCGGCACAGGGCGCTGCCCGGGCCGCGCACCGAGGCGTCGTCGGGCAGGGCCATGGCGGGTGCCGCCGAGGCGAAGAGCATGGAGAACACGAGGGTGGCGGCCGCGGCCGCGCGCAGAAGGGTCACGTTGCGAGTGGGGGCGGCGGTGCCGGAGCCCTGAGAAGTGTGAGTCATGCACCCAGTTTATGATCAAGATCATGGATTTGTGCAGGCTCATTCTCGTGGACGACCACCCCCTCATGCGTGATGCCCTGGCCAACCTGTTCCGCGCGGAGCCGGGTTTCGAGGTGGTGGGCGAGGCCTCCGAGGGCGCGGGGGCGGTGGCCGCGTGCCTGGACCTGTCCCCCGACGTGGTGCTCATGGACATCCGCATGCCGGGGATGGACGGCATCGAGGCCACCGCGCAGATCGTCGCGCAGTGCCCGGACACCAAGGTGCTGGCCCTCACCACGTTCTCCACGCTCGAGTACGTGGTCCCGGCCCTGCGCGCCGGCGCCTCGGGGTACCTGGTCAAGGACGCGCGGCACCACGAGATCGTCTCCGCGGTGAGCCTGATCCGGGAGGACGAGCTCGCACTGTCCCCGTCCGTGGCCAACTCCCTGGCCAACAACGTGCTGGGGGACGTGCCCGTGCCGTCCGTGCGGCGCGGGCGCCAGCGCGGCGCGATGACCCAGGCGGCGATGTCCCCGCCACCGGGCCCGCACCCCGGTGCTCCCAAGCTCACCGACTGCGAGCAGGAGACGCTGCAGTGGATCGCCAAGGGGCTCAACAACGCCGAGATCGCGGAGCGGATGTCCGTGTCCCACGGCAGCGTGAAGTCCTACGTGTCCCACCTGTGCGAGAAGCTGGCCGTGCGGGACCGCGTGCAGGTGCTGATCTCCGGCATCCAGTGGGGCCTCGTGCACCCCGAACTGGAGCCGGAGGGCACCCTCGGCCCGCGCTGACTCCCAGTCCCCGCCCAGCTTCGGGGCGCAACTCTGGCCGTTCGGCCATGGTGGGCGCGGCACCCCGTGCGGCAGAGTAGGTGGCGGACACCCCGAGAGGTGTCCCCACGCTCCACCGGGGCGGGCGGATGTACGGCGTCCGTCCCGCGCAGGAGCGGATCGCTGAACTCGCAGCGGGGGTCCTCGTGCCCCTGGTGTTACCGGATGAGTACCGTGAGGCCTGGATCACCTCACGCGAAGCTCCGGGACCTCCGCTGCGTCAGCGGTCCAGGGCAGAGACAGGCCTGGCCCCGGCGTCCTCCGACCAGTGGGCGCCGGGGTTCCTCTGTTCCCGGACCCGGCGGCACCCGCGGCACCTACTCCCGGTGGCGAGGCGCGTCCGGTGCGTGGCCGTAGAACCACATGATGTGCTCGCGCAGCAGCCGGGCGGCCAGAGCGCCGTCGCGGGCCTCGGTGGCCCGGTGGATCGCGTGGTGCTGCTCCTGCAGGCGGGCGCGGATCGCGGGCCAGTCGGAGGTTCCCGCCACGGTCTCCTGGACGTAGCCGATGGTGGCCTCCCGCAGGGACGCCATGATGGTCTCGAGCACCACGTTGCCGCCCAGCGAGGCCAGGTGCAGGTGGAACTGCGCGTCCAGGATGTGGAACTGCTCGTCGTCCACCGCAGGGTCGTCCATGCGGTCGAGCATCTGCGCGGCCTGCTCCAAGATTTCCTCGCGCTCGGGGCATGTCGACGATGCCGCGTCCAGGCTCGACTGCGTCTCCAGAAGCACACGGGCGCTCACCACGTCCGCGACCGGCAGGGACCGGGTGGCGATGTGCATCCGCAGCGCCCAGCCCAGGGCGGCGGAGGGGTCCGAGATGACCGTGGCCCCGGACTGCGGGCCGGACCCCGTGGCCGAGCGCACCAGGCCCATGGCCGCGAGGATCCGCACGGCCTCCCGCACCGAGGCGCGGGAGATCCCGAAGTCCTCGGCCAGCGTGCGCTCCGCGGGCAGCTTGTCGCCCACGCGCAGCGCTCCCGAACGCAGCTGCCGTTCGAGCCAGTCCAGCACCACCGTGTAGGCGGGTGCAGCGCTCATGCTTCCTCCAGGGTCCTCACGTGCAGTGGCCCGCCGTCGCGCGCGGCGACGACGGGCCATGGGTGCTCACCGTTCTCGGGCGGCTCAGGCCGCCGGGAGCATCCAGGAGAGCACGTTGGACTGCAGGAACACCAGGCAGCACAGCACCAGCAGCATGCCCAGGGACCACGGAACCACGGAGCGGAAGATCTGAGACTCCTTGCCCTGCATGCCCACCGCTGAGGACGCGATGGCCAGTGACTGCGGCGAGATCATCTTGCCCACCACACCGCCGGACGTGTTCGCGGCGGTCATCAGGTGCGGGTCCAGCCCGGACCCCAGGGCCGCGGTCTTCTGCAGGTTGGCGAACAGTGCGTTGGCGGAGGTGTCCGAACCGGTGACCGCGGTGCCCACCCAGCCCAGCACGGGGGAGAAGAACGCGAACGCCGCGCCGAGACCGGCCACGAACGTGCCGATCGCCAGGGTCTGGCCGGAGAAGTTCATCACGTACGCCAGTGCCAGCACGGACATGATGGTCAGGGCGGAGAAACGCATCTTCCAGAAGCTGCGTCCGATTTCGGCAAGGGCGTCCGCGATCGAGAGCCGGAACATCCCGTGGTGGGTGAACAGAGCGTAGATCACGGCCACCAGCAGCCCGGTGATGAGCAGCAGCGTGCCGGGGCTCGAGAGCCACTGGAAGGAGTAGACCGTGCCCGAGATGGCCTCGCCCTTGGCGTTGAGCAGGTGGCCGTTAAGGCCGGGCCACGGGATCTTGACGTCCGTGGACGCGAGTGCCTTGGGCACATTGATTCCGGCGGTCCAGAGCTTGGCGATGCCGAAGACGACCACCACCAGCAGGTAGGGCAGCACCGCCATCCACACGCGTCCGGGCGTGAGGACGGCCGCGTTCTCCGGGCGGGCAATGCCGAGGTCCGCGCGCACGGCCTCGGCGCCCTTGGGCCGCCAGAAGCGCATGAGGATCACCACGCCGGCGAGTCCGGCCAGGGACGCGACCACGTCGGTGAGCTCGTACGAGAAGTGCGTGGCGCACCACCACTGGGCGATCGCGAAGCTGCCACCCACCACGAGGGCGGCGGGCCAGGCCTGCTTGAGGCCGCGGGCGCCGTCGACGATCAGCAGCAGGAAGAAGGGGACCACGAATGCGAAGAACGGGGCCTGGTGCCCCACCACGGCACCGATGTGGGCGGGGTCCAGATCCGTGAGCGTGCCCGCGGTGGTGATGGGGATGGCGATCGCGCCGAACGCCACCGGGGCGGTGTTGGCGATCAGCACCAGGGTGGCCGTCTTGAGCGGCTTGAGGCCGAGGGCCAGGATCATCGTGGCGGTGATTGCCACGGGGGCACCGAAGCCCGCCAGCGCCTCCAGCAGGCCGCCGAAGCAGAATGCGATGAGCATGGCCTGGATGCGCAGGTCACCGCCGCCGATGGTGTCGAAGATGGTGCGCAGGTCCTCGAAGCGCCCCGAGAGCACGGTCACCTGGTAGAACCACAGGGCCATGACCACGATCCACACGATCGGGAACAGTCCGTAGACGGCGCCCTGGGTGGCGGTCAGCGCGGCGAGGTGGGCCGGCATGCCGAAGCCCAGGATGGCCACCAGCAGGGCCACGGCGAGGGACGTCAGCCCCGCCACGTAGGCGCTGGCCTTGAAGGCCAGCAGCATCACGAAGAAGGTCAGCAGGGGCAGGCAGCCGACCAGGGCGGACAGCCCGACGCTGCCGCCCACGGCGTCGGTCGCGGCGGTAAAGGTGTTCACGCGTTCTCCAAGGGGTGGGGCCGGATCGGAACCGTGGTTCCCGGGTCGAGAGGATGGTCCCGGCGGGGCGGTGTGCTCCGTGTCCGGGACCGGTCGTACGATAAGTGGTCAGACCACAGTGGTCCGACCACACAGCGTACATGATCCAGGTCACACGGTGAAGATCTCGCGCCCGGCGGCGGGGAGCCCGTGTGCGGGCCTCCATGCACATCCCCGATGCCGAGCGGTGCGTTGTTGTGACCGGACTCACGGGCGTAGCCTGGTCTGGCCACAGAGATGGACCGGGGCACAGCATGACCGGGGCAGACGGTTAGGAGACCACACCCATGAAAATCGCGCTCTTCGCCACATGCATTGTGGATGCCATGTATCCCAAGGTGGCGCTGGCCACCGTGCGGATCCTCGAGCGGCTGGGACACGAGGTCGTGTTTCCCCAGGGGCAGGGCTGCTGTTCCCAGATGCACGTCAACAGCGGGTACTTCCAGGACGCCGTGCCGGTGATCCGCAACCACGTGCGCGCGTTCACCAGCGTGGACTACGACGTCGCCGTGGCCCCCTCCGGCTCTTGTGTGGCCTCCCTGGGGCACCAGCAGCCGATGGTTGCGCGCCAGTGCGGCGAGGACGCCCTGGCCGAGGATGCCGCCATGGTGGCCGAGAACACCTACGAGCTCTCCGAGCTGCTCGTGGACGTGCTGGGCGTGACGGACGCCGCCGAGCAGCTCGGCTCCTGGTTCCCGCACCCGGTGACCTACCACCCCTCGTGCCACGGCATGCGCCTGCTGGGACTCGGGGATCGCCAGAAGGACCTCGTGCGCTCCGTGGCGGACATCGAGTTCCATGAGCTACCCGACGCCGAGGAGTGCTGCGGCTTCGGCGGCACGTTCTCCTTCAAGAATCCGGACGTCTCCGGTGCCATGGCGGACGCCAAGCTCAACAACATCCGCAGCTCGGGCGCCTCGCTGTGCACCGGCGGGGATGCCTCGTGCCTGCTGCACCTGGGCGGAGCCGCGTCCAAGCGGAACGTGGACGTCCAGACCGTCCACTTCGCGGAAATCCTCGCCTCAACCCGGGCCAACCCGCTGCAGGTAGAGGGCCCCGTTGAACTGTCCATCTCCCAACCCGGCCGTCGCGCGGCGAGCCCGGCCACCACCGCAGGAGCAACTCGATGAGCGTCACGTCCCTCGGCATGCCCGCCGTGCGTCCCGTGCACGGGCAGGGCAACCTGCACGCGCAGGTCGCCTTCCCCAAGGCCGCCAAGAAGGAGCTGCAGAACAAGCAGATGCGCGCCAACATCCGGCACGCCACCCACACCATCCGCGCCAAGCGCGCCGGCGTGGTGGGGGAGGTCCCGGACTGGAGCGAGCTGCGCGACGCCGGTTCCGCCATCAAGGAGACCGTGATGGCGGGGCTGCCCGAGCTGCTCGAGCTGTTCGAGGCGAACGTGACGGCGCGCGGCGGCGTCGTCCACTGGGCCCGGGACGCGGACGAGGCGAACGCCATCGTGACCCGTCTGGTCCAGGAGCAGGACACCACGGACGTGATCAAGGTGAAGTCCATGGCCACTCAGGAGATCGGGCTGGACGAGCACCTCTCCGAGCACGGGATCACCGCCACGGAGACGGACCTCGCCGAGCTCATCGTGCAGCTGGGGCGGGACAAGCCCTCCCACATCCTGGTGCCCGCGATCCACAAGAACCGCGAGGAGATCCGCGAGATCTTCAGCCGCGAGATGCCCGGCGTCACCGAGGAGCTCACGAGCGAGCCCCGAGTGCTCGCGGAGGCCGCGCGGCAGCACCTGCGGGAGAAGTTCCTCACCTCCAAGGTGGCCATCAGCGGCGCGAACTTCGGCATCGCGGATACCGGCACCCTGTCCGTGGTGGAGTCCGAGGGCAACGGGCGCATGTGCCTGACCCTGCCCGAGACCCTGATCACCGTGATGGGCATCGAGAAACTGTTGCCCACCTACCAGGACCTCGAGGTGTTCTTCCAGCTCCTGCCGCGCTCCTCCACTGGCGAACGCATGAACCCGTACACCTCCCTGTGGACCGGCGTGACGCCCGGGGACGGCCCCAAGAACTTCCACGTGGTGCTCCTGGACAACGGGCGCTCCGCGGTGCTCGCGGACCCGCAGGGTCGCTCCGCACTGCACTGCATCCGGTGTTCCGCGTGCCTGAACGTGTGCCCCGTGTACGAGCACGCGGGCGGGCACTCCTACGGCTCCACCTACCCCGGTCCCATCGGGGCGATCCTCTCGCCGCAGCTCACGGGCATCACGTCCGAGGAGAATGCCTCCCTGCCGTACGCGTCCTCCCTGTGCGGGGCGTGCTACCAGGTGTGTCCCGTGAAGATCAACATCCCCGAGATCCTCGTGCATCTGCGGGACGAGGACATCCGCGCCCAGCACGGGAAACGCGCGGACCACGCCAACCCAGCACCGGTCTCCAAGGACCCCGCGGTGGGCGGGGACGACAACTGGCGCGAGGAGAAGTCCCTGACCGCGGACGAGGGCCGGGGTGGGCAGGACACTGCCCCCCAGGAGGGCACCCTCCAGGAGCTCGGTTCTCGGGCGCGTCGCGCAGGACGCCGCATCCGAGGAGCCGTGCCTTCCCGCGGTGTGCCCACGCAGATGGACGCCATGATGAAGGGCGCCTCCTTCGTGATGTCGTCGGGCCAGCGGATGTCCTTGGCGGAGCGCGGGCTACCCATGGGCCGTGTAATCGCCGGCCGCGACCGCGCCATCGGCTGGCTGCCCGGCATGGTGGGCGGCTGGACCGCCGAGCGCGACATCCCCGAGCCCCCCAAGGAGTCCTTCCGCAACTGGTGGAAGAAGCACGAGGGGGAGACCGACGAGCGGCTCGAGCGCGACGGCGTCACCGCGGCGTCGGGAACCGCGCGCACCGGTGCGGGGCCCGCGCAGGGCCACCCGGCGGCGTCGTCCCCCGGGGAGGCGAGCCCCGCGGGTGCGCACGGCGAGTCCAAGGCCGCCCGGACCGAGGAGACCGCCGCGGGCACCGGCAAGGACGCCGCCACCCCGGGTGCCGGCGCGGACGCCGTGGCCGGAGCGGACAGTGCCGCCACGGGCGACCCCCAGAAGGACAACATCGCACCCCGCAACGGCCACGCAGGCCGCGGGAACCAGGACGGAGAGCGGGCATGAGCGCCGACGCCAAGACCGAAATCCTCGAGCGGCTCAACGGCGCCCTCGCGGACCACCCGCGGGCTCCCCACGTGCCTCGCGACTACCGGCACACCTCGGACCTCGGGCGGAACGAGATCATCGACATGCTCGAGGACCGGCTGCTCGACTACAAGGCCAACGTGTACCGGGAGACCGCGCAGACCGTGGCGCAGCGCGTCGCCACCCAGCTTGGGACCTCCGCGCGCTACGTGATCCCCGAGGGCCTCGACACCGCGTGGCTGCCCGAGGAGACCGCCGCGCGCCGGGCCATCGTGGACCCCAACGACGCCCGCAAGGCCTCCGCGCTCACCGTGCGGGACCTCAACCAGGTGGACGCCGTGGTGACCTCCTCCACGGTCTCGTGCGCGCAGACGGGCACCATCTTCCTGTCCGGGCGCCCGGACGAGGGGCGGCGCGCCATCACCCTGGTGCCGGACCACCACATCTGCATCGTGCCGCTGGACTCCGTGGTGGAGCTAATCCCCGAGGCCATGGCCCGCGTGGAGCCCACCGCGCCCACCACCATGATCTCGGGCCCGTCCGCCACGTCGGACATCGAGCTCGAGCGCGTGGAGGGCGTCCACGGTCCGCGCACGCTGGACGTCATCCTGCTGGGCTGACTGTCCGACGGGCTGATGCCGAGGCTCACCCCGCGGGATTAAGTGCAGATATTGCTATCTACCAAGCGGTAGATAACAATATCTGCACTTTTTTCTGGGTCAGGAGGGTGCGCGGTTGAGGTGCGCTCGCGGCGCGTGGCCTCTTGCGCTGCTCAGTAGCGCGGCAGCGTGGGGTCCACGTCCTCGATCCACGCGAGGACGCCACCGTCGAGGTGCTTCAGGCGGTCCTCCCGCAGGGCGTAGTCGGCTCGCAGGGCCGCGAGTGCCTGTGCGGAGCGCACCCCGGCCTTGCAGTGCAGGACCACGTCCCCCTCGGAGCCCGCGGGCAACGCTTGCACGCCGTCGGCGAGCAGCCGGTCCAGCGGCACCGGCACGGATCCGGGGATCGAGACGAGCTGCCGCTCCCAGTCGTCACGCACGTCCACGAGCGTGAACGTTGTCTCGCCGCGCTCGCGGGCCGCCAGCAGCCGGGCGAGTTCGGTGGCGTCCACGGTCTCCGCGGCGCTCGGTGCGGCCGGCGGGGTGCCCGCCCCGGCCCCGGGCGCGGCGGGCGGGACGTCCCCGCGGTCCGCCGCGTCGTTGTCGGGGGCCGGGAGGCCGCACGCCACGAAGACCTGCGTGAGGTCGGTGACGGGTTCGCGCTGGGGGTCCGGCAGCACGGTGAGGGTGCGCCACGTCTGGGCGAGGGCGTCGTGGACCAGCACGCGCCCCACGAGGGGCGCCCCGATGCCGGTGAGCAGTTTCAGGGCCTCTGTGGCCATCACGGAGCCGATGGTCGCGGGCAGCACGCCCAGCACCCCGCCCTCCGCGCACGAGGGGACGGAACCGGCCGGGGGAGCCTCCGGGTAGAGGTCCCGGTACACCGGCCCTCGGCCCGCCCAGAACACCGAGACCTGGCCGTCGAAGCGCAGGATGGATCCCCACACCACGGGGATCCCGGTGAGCTCCGCGGCGTCCGCCACGAGGTAGCGGGTGGCGAAGTTGTCCGCGCCGTCCAGCACGAGGTCGTACTGCCCGAGGATCTCCAGGGCGTTGTCGGTGCTCAGGCGCGTGTCGTGGGTCCGCACGGTCACGAGCGGGTTGAGGCGGGCCAGGGCGTCCGCGGCAGAGTCCACCTTGGGACGGCCCACGTCCGCCACGGTGTGGATCACCTGGCGCTGCAGGTTGGACACGGACACCACGTCGTCGTCCACGACGCCCAGGGTTCCCACACCGGCGGCGGCGAGGTACTGCAGCGCGGGCGCGCCCAGCCCCCCGGCCCCCACCACGAGCACGCGCGCGTTCTTGAGCCGCCGCTGCCCCACCGGTCCGAACTGCGTGAGGGTGAGGTGGCGCGAGTACCGTTCGAGCTCCTCGCGCGTGAGCTCGGCGGCCGGTTCCACCAGGGGATCAAAGGGGGAGGGAGCGCTCATCGGGTGACGTCCCCCGCGCTTCCGGGGGCGCCGGGGGAGGCGTCCACCACGTCACGCGGTGCGCCGCCACCCCCATCCATACGGGGTCCCACCGGGGACGGGTGGTTCCCTCGAGGGTTCCGCGCCGCTCCCTCACCGGTGACGGGCTCACCCGCGGTCTCGGTCACGGACCGGGCGGGCCAGTCCCCGCGCGGGGTGTCCTCATCGGTGCCGATCCGCCCGGCCATGGGCGAGGATGCCAGCGCGTGGGTGCGGCGCGCGATCCGCCCCGCGCCCCGCGCGAGCTGACCCGCCTGCACGGCGTGCTTCATGGCGTGGGCCATGGCCACGGGGTCCTGGGCGCGGGTCACCGCGGAGGCGAGCAGCACGGCGTCGCACCCGAGCTCCATGGCCAGCGCCGCCTCGGACGCCGTGCCGATGCCGGCGTCCAGCACCACGGGCACGGAGGCTCGCGAGGCGATCAGCTCGATGTTGTGGGGGTTGAGGATGCCCAGCCCCGTGCCGATCGGCGCGCCCAGGGGCATCACGGCGCTGGCCCCTGCGTCCTCGAGGCGCAGCGCGAGCACGGGGTCGTCGGAGGTGTACGCGAAGACCGTGAAGCCGCGTCGCACGAGCTTCTCGGTGGCGTCCAGCAGCTCCACGCCGTCCGGCAGCAGGGTGTCCTCGTCCGAGATGACCTCCAGCTTCACCCAGTCCGTCTCCAGGGCCTCGCGCCCGAGCTCCGCGGTCAGCAGCGCGTCCCGGGCGGTGTAGCACCCGGCGGTGTTGGGCAGCACCCGGATCCCGTGGCGGCGCAGGATCCCGTACAGGCTGTCCTGCGGGGCCCCCGACGACGACGCCGCTCCGCCGGCACCGCTCGCCGGTCCGGTTCCGTGCGGGCCCTGCCCGGTGGGGCGGTCCGCGGAGGGTACCCCCGGGGAGAAGCGGCGCAGCGCCACCGTGGTCAGGTCCGTGCCGGAGGCCAGCAGGGCGCGTTCGAGCATCGCGAGGTCCGTGAGACCGCCGGTGCCCATGATGAGCCGTGAGGACAGCTCCACCCCGGCCACGCTCAGGGCGGGCAGCGAGGGGTCACCCGCTGTCCGGGCTCTGCGGGTGTCACCGGAGCCGCGGGCACGGCAACCGGCGGCGGTGGCGGGGTTCTCCGGCGTGGCGGGGCCTCCGGTCACGGGATCGGTGTTCGGGGTGCCGGTCCGGTGTGCATCCGTCATGCTCAGCCTCCCTGCACCGCGGTGACGATCTCCACGGACTGCCCCGGTGCCACGGCGGTGGTGGCCCACAGGGAGCGGGGGACCACGGTGTCGTCCACGGCCACCGCGATGCCCAGGGGATGCCCGTCCGTGGCGGTGCCCCGGGGGGTGATCTCCCGCCCGGTCAGATCCGCCACGGCGTCGGTGAGGGTGAACCCCTCGCGCACGGGCACGGGAGCGCCGTTGATGCTCGCGGTGCCCGCGGCGGCGTCATCGTGCTGCGAGACCACCGCGGTCTGGGGCTGCGGGGCGGAGGTGACGGCGGGTGTCAGCGGAGAAGCGGCCGGGGTGGCGGGGCCGGGCGTGTGCGGTGCAGGGGTGCTCATGCGAGTCCTCCCGAGAAGTCAGGGGTGTCGTGCGGGTCGTCGTTGCGGGGGCTGTGCCGGCCCGGGTCGGTTGCTGCCAGGAACTGCGCGTCCTGCGCGTGGTCCACCGCCGGGTCCAGGACCCCGGTGACGAGTTCCGCGGCCAGCCGCGAGGCCACCGGGGTGAGCAGGATGCCGTGGCGGAAGTGCCCGGTGCTGATCACGAGTCCGGGCACGGAGGTGGCGCCGAGGTAGGGGAGGTCGTCCGGGGTGCCCGGCCGTGCGCGGGCCATCATCTCCAGGACGTCGCAGTCGTCGATCGCGGGGACCACGGCTCGGGCGTCCCGCAGCAGCTGGTGCACCCCGCCGGCCAGCACGGACTCGCGGCCGTCCTCACGGCTGGTGGCACCCACCACCAGGGTGCGGTCCACGCGGGGGACCATGTAGACGGGCCGCCCCATCACCTGGGCGCGCACGGTACGGGTGAGCAGGTGGTCCTCACCGGGGGCCAGGGCGGCGTCGGGAACGCGCAGCCGCAGGATGTCCCCGAACACGGGACGCAGGCGCAGCTCGAGGTCCTCGGGCAGTCCGCCCACGGTGTTGGCGGTGAGCCCCGAGGCCACCACCACGGCGTCCGCGGGCAGGCGCTCGCCGTCGTCCAGCAGTACGCCCTCGGCGCGGCGGGGGCCCCTGCGGGGGACCTGCACGGAGTCCACGCGGCGGGTGCGCCACAGGGCGGGCCCGGCGTCGGGCACCCCGGCGAGCGTCTCGGTGTGCGGGGCTTTGAGGGCCTCGACCATGGCCGCGGCCAGCATGCGGGGGTCCACCTGGCGGTCGGAGACGATGCGCACGGCGCCCGCGAGGCGGGGGGCGAGCGCGGGCTCCATGGCGCGGGCCTCGCCCGTGGAGATCTCCTCGACGTCCATGCCGGAGGCGATCTGGTGGGAGGCGAGGTCAGAGAGGGAATGGGCGTCCGCGGCGTCGGCGGCGACCACCAGGGTCTCCTCCGTGCGGTAGCCCGTGGGCAGCCCGGTGGCCGCGCCGATGCGCTCCACGAACCGGGGGTACTCCTCCGCAGAGGCGCGCATGAGGGGGTACAGCCGCTCTTGGCCGTACTGGGTCTCCGCGACCGGTGCGAGCATGCCCGCAGCGGCTCGGGTGGCGCCCCACGCGGGCTGGGGGTCCACGACCGTGACGGCGGCGCCGCGGCGTCGCAGCTCGACCGCGGTGGCGAGCCCGATCAGACCCGCCCCGGCCACGACGACGTGCACGGGTGCGTTCTCGGACATCCTCATCCTTCCTCCGGCGGCATGATCCGCATCAGGTGACCGGTCGGCGTCTCACGCCCTCTCAGCCGGATGCGGTGGTCGGTGACGTGTGCGGGCTCCCGTGGACCTCGTCGCGCGGTGCGGCGTCGGCAACCGGACGACGCCGCCAGTCTAGTCCTCCTTGCCGGTCGCTTCCCCTGGGGATTCGCGGCCGGCTGAGCGCGCGCTGCACCCCCGGTGCGCTGTTCGTGCCACCATGGCGGCATGGAACGGAGCGAGGACCAGGGACGACGACGACGCCGACAGCTGCGGGACGCGCGGCTCTACGTGTGCGTGACCGCTCGGCGGGAGCGCGGTGACCTGCGGGATTTCCTGCACACCGCGTACGAGGGCGGGGTGGACATCATCCAGCTGCGGGACAAGACGCTCGAGGCGGCCGCGGAGATCGAGGCCATCCAGGTGCTCGCGGAGGTCGCCCGTGAGCACGGCAAACTCTTCGCCGTCAATGACCGCGCGGACGTGGCCCTGCTGACCGGTGCGGACGTGTTCCACGTGGGCCAGGGAGATCTCACCACGCGGCAGGCACGCACTGTGCTGGGCCCGGACGTGGTGCTGGGCCGCTCGTGCCACTCGCCCGCGCAGGTGGACGCCGCGCTCGCGGACCCCGGGCTCGACTACTTCTGCACCGGGCCGGTCTGGGAGACCCCCACCAAGCCCGGCCGCGCGGCCGTGGGGCTCGAGCTGCCCCGCTACGCCGCCGAGCACGCGGGCACCACCCCGTTCTTCGCCATCGGGGGTGTCGACGCCGCCCGGCTGCCCGCCGTGCTCGGCACCGGTGCCACGCGCATCGTGGTGGTCCGCGCCGTCACCGAGGCGCGGGACGTCACCGCCGCCGCGCGGGAGCTGCGCAGCGCGCTGCCCGCCTGACCAGGGCGGCGACGCAACGCGTTGTCGTCCGGGGTGGTCCCCCCCCGGCGTCTCCGGCGGGGAAGCTGGTGCGGGGGCTGTGCGCGAGGCGGGGCAGAACCGGAGGTCAGGCATCCCCGGCGCACTGCCCGGGGTGCTCCTCGCACCACGGGGTGACCCCCGGGAAGCGGCCCCGGTGGGTGGCCACCCAGCGGTAGACGGCCTCCTGGGTGCGGCCCACCAGTGGCAGGCCGTGGAACGCGCCGAAGCAGCGTGTGCCCAGGGCGGTGTCGAGGATCGCCGCGACTGCTCGGGCGCCGCTCACCGCCTGCCTCCTCGTGGCCTGCGGGCCTCCGCGCCCCGACCCGAGGCCTCCGATCCCAGACCCGAGGTCACCGGATCCGGACTCCGGAGCGTCCGGCGGCGCAGCTCCAGGCTGCGGACCGTCGCAGGCACTGCCCGAGGCTCCGCCCCCGCGGGGGCGCTGCGCGGCGATCACGGTGCTCTCCCCGGCCTGGGGCACCGCCCACACCGAGGCGTCGCACTCCTGCGGGGTCAGGCCAAACCGTTCCGGGACGTCCGGCTGCTGCCACGCGTGCAGCTCGACCCGCCCGTGCCGGTCCAGGCGCCGCACCCAGCCCACGGCGCGGGTGCAGAAACCGCACCGGCCGTCGAAGACCACGTGCAGCCGTGCGCTCACAGCTCCACGCTCCCGGTGATGCGCACCGCGCACTCGCCGCCCACCAGCACGGCGCCCTGCCGGTCCGAGATCACGTGCACGAGTCCGTGCCGGCCCACGCGGGTGCCCTGCCGTGCCGTGTACTCGCCGGGTGCACGCCCGGTGCGGATCAGCCACTGCGCGAGGGCCGCGTTGAGGCTGCCCGTCACGGGGTCCTCGTAGCCGCGGGCCCCGGGCACGAAGGCCCGCACCTCGAAGCGGTGCCCGGCCCCGTCCGGCGCCGGGCCCACCACGCCCACCTTCCGGTCCCCGAGCGCGGCGTAGTCGGGCTCGACGCCCAGCACGTCCTCGGCGGAGGCGAGCAGCAGCGCGGCCCACCCGGGGCCGTTGTCCACCCACTGGTGGTCGCGCACCTGCCCCTCGGCCAGCCCGAGCGCCACGGTGACCGCCCGCAGGTCCCCGGGGTCCAGCCCGCCCGAGCGGAGGATGGGTGGGGCCTCGAAACGCAGCGCGGCGGCGTCGTCGTCCGGGGACGGGACGTGGATGCGGACGAGACCCGCCGCGCACTCCTGGACCACCCTGCCGGGGGCGCGCGGGGCGTGGCCCGCCGCGAGCCACGCGCGGGCCGAACCCAGGGTGGGGTGCCCGGCGAAGGGCAGTTCGCGGTCCGGGGTGAAGATGCGCAGCCGGTAGTCGGCCGCGGGGTCGGTGGGCGGCAGCACGAACGTGGTCTCGGAGAGGTTGGTCCAGGTGGCGAACCGTGCCATCTGCTCTTCCGAGAGGCCCGTGCCGTCCAGGACCACGGCCACGGGGTTGCCCTGGCAGGGCTCGGCGGAGAAGACGTCCACCTGGGCGAACGGGCGGGAGCGGGGTGCGGAGGTCATGCCACGATTCCACCACGGAGCCCCGACGCCCGGGGCGGGCATGAAAAAATCCCCTTGCTCCGGTTGCGGAGGAGCAAGGGGATTTCGGTCGGGATGACAGGATTTGAACCTGCGACCTCGTCGTCCCGAACGACGCGCGCTACCAAGCTGCGCCACATCCCGGAAGTTGCACGGGCGGACCCGCGAACAACTGCTTCAGCATAGCGTCAGGCTCCGGGGAATGCGAAATCACCGGGGCGGGCACCGGTACGCTCGCCCATATGGAGAATCCCGCCATGACGGCCGCCGCCCCGCGCACGTGGTGGCGGGTGGGCGCGGCCATGTTCACCGTGGGGTTCGGGGCCAACCTGTTCGCCCCCATGCTCGAGGTCTACCGCTCGCAGGACGGGCTCAGCGAGTCCTTCGTGACCGGGATGCTGGGGATCTACGCCGCCGGGCTGGTGCCCGCGCTGCTCGTGTTCGGGCCGGTGTCCGACCACCGGGGGCGGCGCGCCGTGATGCGCCCGGCGCTCGTCGTGGTGATCGCGGCCTCCCTGGTGCTCGCCGCGGCGTCCCACACCTCGGACTGGCTGCTGTACGCGGGCCGCTGGGTCATGGGCTTCGGGGTGGGCATGGCCATGGCCTCGGGCTCCGCGTGGGTCAAGCAGCTCAGCACGGACCGCCCCGGCTCCGGACCCCGACGCGCCACCGTGGTGCTCTCCGCGGGATTCGGCGGGGGCCCGCTCGCCGCCGGACTGCTCGCCCAGTTCCTGCCCGCACCGCAGGTCACGCCGTTCCTGCTGCACGTGCTGCTCGCGGGTTGCGCTGCGGTGCTGGTGTGGCGCGTGCCCGAGACCCAGCCGCCCGCGAGCGGCCCGCGCCCGTCCCGGCCGCTCGTGCCCGCCGTGGCGCGCACGGGCCGGTTCTTCTGGGTGGTGGCCGCGTGGGCGCCGTGGGTGTTCGGCACGGCCACGATCGCGTTCGCGAGCATCCCGTCCTTCCTGCTCACCACGGTGCGCTTCCCCGTGGCCTACCTCGGCGCGGTGGCCGCCACGGTGATGTTCACCGGGGTGCTCGTGCAGCCCCTGGCGGCCCGGCTCGCGCGCAGCGGGTGGCTCCCCCTGTCCGTCACGGGGCTCGGTGCCGCGAGCGCGGGCCTGGTCCTCGGGGCCCTGACCGTCACGTGGCACCTGAGCTGGCTCGCGTTCCCCACAGCCGTGATGCTGGGCGTGAGCTACGGGTTCATGATGGTTGCCGGGCTGCGCGAGGTGGAGCTCATGGCCCGCCCGCACGAGCTCGGGGCGCTGATCGGGGTGTTCTACACCCTCACCTACACGGGTTTCGCGGTGCCGTTCGTGCTGTCCCTGGTGGCCCCGGCCGTGGCGCGCTGGGCCGGGGTGGAGCCCACCACGGGCTTCGTGTGGTGCCTGCTTTTCGGCGTGCTGGTGTGCGCGGCCTCCGCGGTCCCTGTGGCACGCGCCGCGGCACGCGGCGTTCCGGATCCGGGTACGACGACGCCGCAGGGCTGAGGCGCGCCCGCCCCGGTGCGTCGGCCGCTCGCACGTGGCGCGGTGGCCTGTCCGGCCGTCGCCGGCGGTGGGTCCGCGCTGAGCCCACCGCCGGCGTCAGGTGGCGCACGCGCTCAGCGGGTGACCCGCTCCAGGACCTGCAGCACGTGCTCGTAGGGCCGGCCCGTGGCCTCCGTGAGGGCCTGCTCGCACGTCCGATTCAACGATGCATACGCATCGAAATCTCCGGCAACGACCTCCGCGGCCTCGCGCCGGGTGGCGGACGCCGTGAGCTCCGGGTGCAGCATCCCGCGGTCCCCCGCGTAGCCGCAGCAGCCCCAGTCCACGGGCACGGTGACCTCCCCGGCGCACGCGTGGGCCACGCGCAGCAGGTCCTCGGTGGCGCCCAGGTGCACGGACGAGCACGTGGGGTGCACGGCCAGGGTCTCCAGGGGTGCTCCCCGGTCCAGCCCGGGCAGCACGTGCTCGGCGGTGAACGTCACGGCGTCCACGAAGCGCAGGTCACGGTACACGGGGTGCTCCGTAGCCAGCTCCCGCATGGTCTCGAGCCCCTCCGTGCAGGACGCCGCATCGCACACGACCGGCAGCCGCCCGTGCTCGGACGCCTCCCAGAGCATCCCGAGGGTCCGCTCGCTCATCGTGGCGTAGCCGGTGGGCAGTCCCTTGGACTTCCACGGGGTGCCGCAGCAGGCCGCGTCGATGCCCTCCGGGATCCGCACGGCCACCCCGGCGCGCTCGCACAGCCGCAGGAACGCCTCGGACGCCGAGGGGCCCTCACCGGAGACCGTGCCGAACATCGCCCCGATGCACGCGGGGAAGAACACGGCCCGGACGGGGCGGTGCTCGGCGGAGGTCGACGCCGCGGCGTCACCGCGGGGAGCCGCCGCCCTCACTCCTGCGGCACTCGTGCCCTGGGCGCTCGTGCCCGGGGCGCCCGCAGCCCCTCGGACCGGTTGCCCGGCAGGGGAGTGCGCGGGCGGCGTCGTCAACCGGGAGCGGGTGCCGCCGCCCGCCGGGAGCGTGGCGTTGTAGCGGGGGACCGTGTCTGCGCCGAGCACCGCGCGGGCCGCGCGGGTGGCGGAGACCGGAAGCACCGCGGGCATGTGCGAGGCCATGGTGAGGGCGAAGGCCGCCCCGGCGGAGGTCGCGGCCCACGAGCGCGCGGCGGCTCCCCACGCGAGGTCCGCGACCGTGGAGTGGTTCTCCGCGCGCAGCCGCCGCACCAGGTCGCCCGTGTTGATGTGCACGGGGCAGGCCGTGACGCACATGCCGTCCACGGCGCACGTCTGCAGCCCGGCGTAGTCGTACTCGCGGCGCAGCCGTGCGGCCAGGGCGGTGTCCCCGCGCTCCTCGGCCTGGGCGATCTCCCGGCGTCCCACGATGCGCTGGCGCGGGGTGAGGGTGAGGTCCTGGGACGGGCACACCGGCTCGCAGTAGCCGCACTCCACGCAGCGGTCCACCTCGGACTCCACGGGCGGGGCGGTCTTGAGGTCCCGCAGGTACGCGCGCGGGTCCTCGGTGAGGATCACCCCGGGGTTGAAGCGGTTGCCGGGATCGATCAGGGCCTTCAGCTCCACCATCACCGAGTACAGCTCGTCCCCGTACTGCCGCCGCACGAACGGGGCCATGATCCGCCCGGTGCCGTGCTCGGCCTTCAGGGACCCACCGCGGCCGAGCACCAGATCCACCATCTCCTCGGTGAAGCGCTCGTAGCGCTCCAGCTGGGCGGGATCGTCGAACTGCTCGTTGAGCATGAAGTGGACGTTGCCGTCCTTGGCATGGCCGAAGATCACGGAGTCCCGGTAGCCGTGGGCGTCGAAGAGTCCGGTGAGCTCCTCGCACGCGCCGCCCAGCTGGTCCACCGGCACCACCACGTCTTCGAGCAGCGCGTTGGTGCCCTGCGGTCGGTTGCCCGCCACGGTGGTGTAGAGCCCCTTGCGCACGGTCCACAGGCTCGCGCGCTCGCGGGGGTCGGTGGTCAGGGCCACCGGCCCGGCCAGCTCGAGCGCATCGAAGGTGGACGCCGCCGCCTCCGCCAGCTCCCGCACACCTGCCGCGGTGTCGTGCTGGTACTCCACGAGCAGTGCGGCCTGCTGGCCCACCGGGATGTCCATGATCGCGGGCGGCGCGAGTCCGGTGCGCTGCGAGACCGCCAGGGACGTGGCGTCCATCAGCTCCAGGGTGGCGCACTGCGAGCCCACCAGCTCCGGAACGGCACTCGTGGCGGCCACCACGGTGGGGAACACCAGCAGGCCGGTGGCCACGTGCGGGTGCACGGGCACGGTGCGCAGGGTCGCGCTCGCCACGAACCCCAGGGTGCCCTCCGAGCCGATCATGAGGTGCTCCAGGACGGCCACGGGGTCCTCGTGGTCCAGGAACGAGTTCAGCCCATAGCCCATGGTGTTCTTCATGGCGAACAGCCGCTCAATGGTCCGCACGGACTCCGGATTGCCCCGCACGCGGTCCCGCAGCCGGAGCAGGCCCTCGAACAGGTCGGGCTCTCGGGCCCGCAGCTGCTCACCAGCATCCGGGGCGGCGGTGTCCAGCACCGTGCCGGAGGGCAGCACGAGCACCATGGACTCCAGGGTGCGGTACGTGTTGAACTCGGTGCCGCACGCCATCCCGGAGGAGTTGTCGGCCACCACTCCGCCCAGCGTGCACGCGGACTCGCTGGCCGGATCCGGGCCCAGCGCCCGCCCGTGCGGAGCCAGCCGCGCATTGACCTGGCGCACGGTGACCCCCGGTTGCACGCGCACGCGGGCACCCCGATCCAGGACCTCCACGCTCTTGAAGTGGCGGCGGACGTCCACGAGGATCTGGTCCGTGACGGACTGCCCCGACAGGGACGTGCCGCCCGAGCGCAGGGTCAGGCCCGCGTCCGTGTCCGCGGCCGCGGCGAAGATCTGCCCCACCTCGTGCGTGTCTCGCGGGCGCAGCACCGCGCGCGGCTGCATCAGGTAGTGGGAGGCGTCGTGGGCCACCGCGCGCCGCTCCAGCTCCCCGGTGACGACGACGCCGCTGCCGCACTCCCGCTCGATCCTCGCCACCGCGTGGTCCAACGGAGAGTCGAGGGGAGCCGGGGCGTCGTCGGGCCGGCGCGTGGGGAGGGGGAGTCGGATCGGTGCCATGGGAAGAACTTTAGTCCGTGAGCGTGACCAGAACGGCCTGTGGTGGGCAGAAGAGCCGCACCGGGGCGAAGCGGGACTCGCCCAGGCCCTGGGAGATGTTCACCGGGACGCCGCGGTGATCGATGAGTCCCTTGCAGATCGCGGGGTCCAGGTCGCAGTTGCTGACCAGGGCCCGGCCCCCGGGCAGGCACACCTGGCCGCCGTGGGTGTGGCCCGCGAAGACGATGTCCGCCCGGTCCGCGGCGAAGCGGTCCAGGGTGCGCAGGTACGGGGCGTGGGCCACCCCGATCCGGACGTCCGCCGGGGTCGGCTGGCCCTCGGGGAAACCGGGGTGGCGGTCGTAGTTCAGGTGCGGGTCGTCCACGCCCGAGAAGTCCACGACCGTCCCGGCCACCTCCAGGCGCAGCGCGCGGTTCACGAGTCCCTGCCAGCCGTGGGACTCGAACGCGCGGTGCATCTGCTCGGTGGGCAGCCGGGGCGCCTCGCCCGAGGACTTCTCGCCCGCGGTGGTGCGCCACAGGTAGCGCGTGGGGTTCTTGGGCTGCGGCGCGAAGTAGCAGTTGGAGCCCGGCACGTAGACGCCCGGGAAGCGGAACAGCGGCTCGAGGATCTCCAGCAGGTACGGCACCGCGTGCGGGTGGGAGAGGTTGTCCCCGGTGTCCACCACCAGGTCCGGTTCCAGCGCGGCCAGCGAGTGCACGAAGCGCTTCTTGGCCTCCTGGCCCGGAACCGTGTGCAGGTCCGAGAGGTGCAGGATGCGCAACGGCCGGGACCCGGCGGGCAGCACCCGCACGGTCTCCTGGCGCAGCTGGAACCGGCGGCGCTCCCCGAGCGTGGCCCAGGCCACGGTGGCCGCGCCGGCGGCGAAGAGCCCCGCCCCGGTCGCGGCGAGGGTGCGCGCGACCGGGGCGGGGCCGGTGCCGGGGGAGGGCGCCGTCACTTGCGGGTGGACAGCACGTTCGAGGGCGGGTCGGAGAACGGCGCCGTGCTGTAGTTCGGCGCGATCTCCTTCATGTAGTTCTGCCACTGGCTGCCCGCGTACGTGGCGCCGTCCACCCACTCGGTGCCGGAGCCGCCGCGCTTGCCGCCGATGTTCAGCCCGTTCAGCGAGCGGGAGCCGGACTGGTAGTTGCCCACCCACGAGGCCGTGGACAGACCCTTGGTGTAGCCGAGCATCCAGGTCTGGGTGGAGTTGTCGGTAGTGCCCGTCTTGGCGGCGGAGGCGTTGGGCAGTCCGATGCCCCGCTGGTACGCGGAGCCCTTCACGATCACCTGCTCCAGGACGTAGTTCACGCCCTGCGCGACCTCCTTCTTGATGACCTGCTGGCACTTGTCACCGGGCACCGAGTAGTTCTTGCCGGAACGGTCCGTGACCCTGGTGATGGAGCGCGGCTCGCACATCATGCCGTCGTTGGCGAACGCGGAGAACGCGCGGGCCATGGTCATGGGGGAGATGTCCGCGGAACCACCCAGCAGCGAGGACAGCACCGTGGTGTCCACGGGGTCGCCGGTCTTGCCGTCGTGGATGCCCAGCGCCTTGGTGATCTCGCCGATCTGGCACAGGTCCAGGTCCGCGGCCATGGCGTACAGGGCGGAGTTGATGGAGTTGTAGATGCCGTAGTCCACGTCCATCACCTTGTTGTAGCCCTCGGTGGCGTTCTGGAACGAGAGGCCGTTGCCGTCCGTGCCGGGCTCGATCTTGTACCCGTTGGGCAGGCACGAGGCCTTCCACTGGTAGTCCGCGGGGTAGCTCAGCCTGCGGGCGTCGATGCTGGCCTTCACGCCCTTGCCCGAGTTGATCCACTGGGCCAGGGTGAACGGCTTGAACGTGGAGCCCACCTGGAAGCCGCCGGCCCCGCCCATGGAGGTGTCCACGTTGAAGTTGTACGTGGTGTTGGACATGCCCTCCGCGGCGGAGTAGTTGGTGTTCTGCGCCATGGACACGATGTGCCCGTTGCCCGGCTCCAGGGAGATCAGGGACGTGGAGACGCTGTCCGGGTTGTTGTCCTTGGGCTGCGTGGCGTTGACCTGGGTGTCCGCCGCCTTCTGGGCCTTGGGGTCCAGGGTGGTGCGGATGGTCAGGCCACCGCGCTGCAGCGTGGCCAGCCGCTCCTCCGGGGTGGTGCCGAACGAGTCCGACTGCATGACCTCGTTCTCCACGTAGTCGCAGAAGTACGGGGCCGTCTTGGCCGCGGAGCACCCCGAGTTGGTGTGGTGGATGTCCAGCTTCATGGGCTCCTTGGCCGCCTGGTCCGCCTGCTGCTGCGTGATGGACCCGGTCTGGACCATGGTGTCGAGCACCACGTTGCGCCGCTGCGTGGACGCCTCGGGGTTGACCTCGGGATTGTAGTAGTTGGGGGACTGCACCATGCCCGCGAGCGTGGCGGACTGGGCGATGCTCAGCTTGGACGCCGGGATGCCCCAGAAGTACTGGGACGCGGCCTCCACGCCGTAGTTGGAGCCGCCGAAGAGCACGATGTTGAGGTAGCCCTCCAGGATCTCGTCCTTGGACTTCTCCTGCTCCATGGACAGGGCGAGCTTGATCTCCTTGATCTTGTCCACCACGCCCTTGTCGGCACCGATGGTGCTGGCCTGCTCACCGGCCCGGACCTGCTGGTCGATGATCAGGTTGTTGACGTACTGCTGCGTGATGGTGGAGGCACCCTGGCGGGTGCTGGGGCGCAGCAGGTTGTTGCCCATGGCGCGCACGATGCCCCACGGGTCCACGCCGCCGTGGTCGTAGAAGTCGCGGTCCTCGATGGACAGCAGCGCGTTGCGCATGTTCGGGGAGATCTGGTCCAGCGGCACGGGATCACGGTTCTGCGCGAAGAACTTGGCCACCTCGGTGCCGTCCTTGGCCACCACGGTGGAGGCCTCCGAGACGGGTCCGGACTCCATGTTCGCGGGCAGGGACTTGAACCAGCCCACGGACGCGTTGGCGGCCAGCCCGGCGGCCGCGGCGGGGGGTACCAGGAGTCCGGCCGCCACCACTCCGGTGACCACGGCGACGGCGATGAACGCGACGACGTTGCCCAGGACCGACGTGGGCTCGGAGCCCGAGTTGTTGCGTGATGCCATTGCGCCAGTGTACAAGCCGGGGCGGGGTGGACCGGGCGGGCGCGGGAGGGGTCACACTGTGTTCTCCCGGGGTGCGCGCACGCGCCTGACAGTGTCGTGGCAAGTAGTGTGGAGGCCATGACCACTTGGGAATATGCAACCGTTCCGCTCATGATCCACGCCACCAAGCAGATCCTCGACAACTGGGGGGAGGACGGCTGGGAGCTCGTGACCGTCCTGCCGGGCACCCAGGCCGCGGACACGCCGGCCGGGAACATGAACGCGCCCGTCCAGAACAACCCGATCGCCTACTTCAAGCGCCCCAAGCCCTGAGCGGCGGGAAGGTCGAACCATGAGTGAGAAGTTCGAGGAGCGCCTGGCGCAGCTGGGGCTCGAGCTGCCGGAGGTGGCCAAGCCCCTGGCGGCCTATGCACCGGCCGTGGTGAGCGGCACGTACGTGTACACCGCCGGGCAGCTGCCGCTCGTGTCCGGGGCCCTGCCGGAGACCGGCGTGGTCAGCGACTCCGGCGCCGCCGGCACCGTGTCCCCGGAGCGGGCCGCCGAGCTCGCGGAGCGCTGCGCGCTCAACGCGATTGCCGCCGTGAAGTCCCAGATCGAGGACCTCAACCGGATCCGCCGCATCGTGAAGGTCACCGGCTTCGTGGCCAGCGCACCGGACTTCCACGGCCAGCCCGCCGTGGTGGACGGTGCCTCCACCCTGCTGGGCCGGGTGTTCGGGGCCGCGGGCGTGCACGCGCGCTCCGCGGTGGGCGTGAGCGTCCTGCCCCTGAACTCCCCGGTGGAGGTCGAGCTGATCGTCGAGTTCGGCTGAGCATGGACGCCCCCCGCGGGAGCGAGCGCATCTTCGCGGTGCCCCGCGCGTACTCCAAGGCGGCCCGTGCGTGGCTCGAGCGCGGGCTCGGCATGCACGGGTCCGCGCCGCGCCACGGTGCGGCCACGGTGTTCGTGCGTGACGGCGAGCACGGGGTCGAGACCCTCATGCTCCACCGCCCCGGGCGCCAGTCCATGGGTACGCTCTCGTTCCCCGGTGGCATCACCGAGACCAGCGACGACGAGCCCCTGAGCTGGTGCGGGCCGTCCCCCGCCGAGTGGGCGCACCGGCTGCTCTCGGAGGACATCGGTCTCTCACGACGCCGCGTGGTCGCCGCCGCGCGCAAAACGTTCGTGGAGACCGGGATCCTCTTCGCCGGGACCCCCATGTACGGGGTCGCGGACACCGTGGAGGGCGTGGACTGGATGCGCTCGCGGGAGCTGCTGGCCACGGAGGACATCTCCTTCGCGGACCTGCTGGCCAAGCGCAGCATGGCGTTCCACAGCGAGTGCCTGCGCCCGCTGTCCCACTGGGTGACCTCGGACTTCGTGCACCAGCGGGTGGACCTGCAGTTCTTCGCGGCGGCGGTGCCCGTGGGTCAGCGCCACAGTCCGCTGGCCACCCAGCGCGGGCGCGCGTGGCTCGGGTGGGTGGATGCCCGCACGCTGCTGGAGGACCCGTGGTCCACGCCGGTTCCCGAGCTGTTCCGGCAGCAGGCCGAGGACTCCGCGCTCACGGACGATCCGAGGCACTTCGAGTTCCACGAGCTCACCACTCCCGGGGTGCAGTGCGCCGTGGAGGCGGTGGCCGAGGCGTCCTCCGCGGTGGCGTTCCTCGCGGCGCGCCGGGACCTGCGGGTGCGCAGCCCCCGGTTGGACCTGCGCGACGGCGAACCCGTCCTCGTGCTCGACGGCTGACACCGGACCTCGCACCCGCCCCGCTGGGATCCGCCGCTGCGGGCGTGCTCAACGGCGGACACCCGCACACCCCACCGCGAGCAGCCGCACACCCCACCGCCGGACGACGCCGCCCGGGCCGGTACGCGACGCACGCCACGGTGAGCGCGTGCACAACGCGACGACGCCCGCGGCAGGTGCCGTGGGCGTCGTCGTGAATGCTGTGACGGGGGTCAGCGCGAGCGCTGCTTGAGGCGCTGCAGGTCCAGGATGACCACGGCGCGCGCCTCGAGGCGGATCCAGCCGCGCTGAACGAACTCGGCGAGGGCCTTGTTGACGGTCTCGCGGGAGGCGCCCACCAGCTGGGCCAGCTCCTCCTGGGTGAGCTCGTGGGCCACCAGGATGCCGTCCGTGGCGGGGCGCCCGAAGCGGTCCGCGAGGTCCAGCAGGGCCTTGGCGACGCGGCCGGGGACGTCCGAGAACACGAGGTCCGCGAGGTTCTCGTTGGTGCGGCGCAGCCGGCGGGCAAGGGCCTGGAGCAGCTGGGCGGAGACCTCGGGGGAGTGCTGGATGACCTTGCGCAGGTTCTCGTGCTTGAGCCCGGCCAGGCGCGTCTCGGACACCGCGGTCGCGGAGGTGGAACGCGGGCTGGGGTCGAACAGCGCCATCTCACCGAAGATCTCGCCCGGGCCCATGACGGCCACGAGGTTTTCACGGCCGTCGCTCGCGGTGCGCCCGAGCTTCATCTTGCCGGAGACGATGAAGTAGAGCTGGTCCCCGGGATCGCCCTCGTAGAAGAGGGTGGCGCCGCGGGAGAGGTCCACCTCGGTGATCTCCTTGGTCAGAGCCGCGAACGCCTCGTCGTCCAGGGAAGCGAAAAGCGGAGCGCGGCGCAGGACGTCGGTATCCAAGGTAGATCTCCTCACGAAGAAGGGTGTGCCCCGGTGGGGCCACGTGCATGATTACGTTACATAGTAACGAGTTTCACACGGTTCAGGGCCACCCGGGGGTGGGTGCTCCGTGTGGACGTCCAGGAAATTCCCCGGAGGGAGCCCGCGATCCGGGGTGCGGCCGCGGGATTCGTGTGGCGCCCGGGCACCCACCGTATGCTCGTGCCCACACGCGGTGGATCCCCGCGTGACCCCTCAACTTCCCGAGGACCGTTGATGACCCTGGCCCTGAACCTCCTGGACGCCGTGCTGATCGTCGTCCTGCTGGCGTACCTGGTGGCCGGGTTCCGCCGAGGCTTCTTCCGCTCGTTCGCGGCCCTGGTGGGCCTGCTGCTGGGCGCTGTGCTGGCCTTCTGGGCAAGTCCCGTGGTGGCCGCGTACGTGGACACCCAGTGGCAGATCCCCACCGTGCTGCTCACGGTCCTGGTGCTGCTGGCCCTCGGCGAGTACCTGGGCGCCGTGCTGGGCAGGGCCCTGTCCGAGCTGCTGGAGAAGTCCGGGGTGGGTCTGCTGGACCGGCTCGGCGGTGCGGTGCTCAACGTGGTGGTGGCCGGCCTGGTGATGTCCCTGCTGGGCTCCCTGGTGGGGCAGATGGGTCTGCCGGGGCTCTCCCAGCAAGTGGCGTCCTCCCAGGTGCTGCGCGGGATCGAGCGCATGACCCCGGATCCGGTGCGCCACGCCATGACCCAGACCCGCAACGCGATCAGCGGTGCGCAGGGCATCCGGCAGCTGGACGAGCTGCTGTTCCCCACGCAGGCCGCCCCCGATCCGAAGGACACCCCGGACTCGCAGACCGTCGCGGACGCCGGGCAGTCCGTGGTGCAGGTCTACGGCACGGCCGCCAAGTGCGCCCAGAACCAGACGGGCTCCGGCTTCGTGGCCCAGCCCGGCACCGTGGTCACCAACGCTCACGTGGTGGCGGGCGTGGACCAGCCCGTGGTCGAGACCCGGGACGGCCGCGCCTACCCCGCCCGTACCGTGCAGTACGACGCCGCCTCGGACCTCGCCGTGCTGCGCATCCCGGACCTGCCCGAGGCCCCGCTGAGCATGGACGGGACCGTGAGCCAGGGCGAGGCCGTGTCCTTCGCGGGCTACCCCCTGGGCGGGCCCTACACCCTGCGGGCGGCCACCGTGCAGGGCCAGGCCGTGGCCCCCGTGCAGAACGTCACCACGGGGGAGACACAGACCCGCAGCATCATCCAGATCGCGGGCAAGGTGGAGCAGGGCAACTCGGGCGGGCCGCTGCTCGACGCGGACGGCCACGTGGTGGGCGTGGTCTTCGCCAAGGCCGTGCAGGACCAGGTGGGCTACGCCATTCCCGTGGACCGGGTCCGCGAGGTGCTCACCGCGGCAGGGGACTCCACGGAGTCCGTGGCCACGGGCGAGTGCGTGGTGCCCTGATCCCTGGGGCGACGCTCCTGCCCGGGCCGCTCCTGCCCGAGCCGTGGCTGAGCGGGCCGTGCGTAACGGGGGCGTGGGTGTCCGGTGCAGTTGCGGGACGGCCCGTCCGGGCAGCGGCGCGTCGGTGCCGCTGCGGCTGCGCCGCCTTGAGGTGCGGTGCGCTCAGCCCAGGCCGAGGTTCCGGGCCACCACGTCCACGGCCAGTTCGTAGCCCAGCACCCCGGCCCCGGCGATCACCGCGGTGGCCTGCGGCGAGACGAAGGACGTGTGGCGGAACGCCTCCCGGCGGTGCACGTTGGAGATGTGCACCTCCACGACCGGCATCTCGCACATCTCCAGCGCGTCGTGGATGGCCACGGAGTAGTGGGTCAGGGCGGCGGGGTTGATCACGATCCCGCACGCCTCGGTGCGCGCGCGCTGGATCCAGTCCACGAGCTGGCCCTCCCAGTTGGACTGCTCGAACACGACCTCCAGCCCGTAGCTCTGCGCCCTGGCGCGCACGTCGGCCTCGACGTCCGCCAGGGTGGTGTGCCCGTAGATCTCGGGCTTGCGCGTGCCCAGCGTGTTCAGGTTCGGGCCGTTGAGGACGTGGATCGGCAGCTCGCTCATGCCCCCATTCAAGCGCATCGGTCCCGCCCACTGTGCCGCGGACGCACGACGCCGCGGTGGCCCTCCCGGGTCTCCCGGGCAGATCGCGCGGGCCGTTCCTCCGGCGGGCGCCGCCCGGGCCGTTGCTCTGCTGGGTGCCGCCCGGGCGTCTGACGGTCCCCGTCGCGGGGCACTCGCCACGGACGACGCCGCCGCGGTGCCTCCCGTGGGGAAGGCGCCGCGGCGGCGTCGTGAACGGAGCGTGCGGGTGGGCTACTTGGTGCCGAGCGAGTCCACGATCTGCTGCATGACCGTCTGGTCCGCGAGCGTGGAGACGTCCCCCACGGGGCGGTCCTCGGCGACGTCCTTGAGCAGGCGGCGCATGATCTTGCCGGAGCGCGTCTTGGGCAGCTCGGGAACGATCAGCACCTTCTTGGGCTTGGCGATCGGGGAGATCTCCCGGCCCACGTGCGCGCGGATCTCCTCGGCGAGCTCGGCGGCGTCCCGGTTCTCGGCGGTGGCCTGGTCCGAGAGGATCACGAACGCGAAGACCGCCTGGCCCGTGGTCTCGTCCGCGGCGCCCACCACGGCGGCCTCCGCCACGGAGGGGTGGGAGACCAGCGCGGACTCGATCTCGGGGGTGGACAGGCGGTGGCCGGAGACGTTCATGACGTCGTCCACGCGGCCCAGGATCCACACGTCCCCGTCCGCGTCCCGCTTGGCGCCGTCGCCGGCGAAGTACTTGTCCCCGAACTGGCCCCAGTAGGTGTTCACGAAGCGCTCGTCGTCACCCCAGATGGTGCGCAGCATGGACGGCCACGGCTTGCGGACCACCAGGAAGCCGTCCGTCTCGTTGGGGAGGGAGGTGCCGGCGTCGTCGACCACGTCCACAGCGATGCCCGGCAGCGGCACCTGTGCGGAGCCCGGCTTGGTGGCCGTGACGCCGGGCAGCGGGGAGATCATCATGGCGCCGGTCTCGGTCTGCCACCACGTGTCCACGATGGGGCAGCGGTCCTGGCCGATGACCCTGCGGAACCAGGTCCATGCCTCGGGGTTGATGGCCTCGCCCACGGTGCCCAGCAGGCGCAGGGAGCTGAGGTCCCACTCGGCGGGGATCTCCTCGCCCCACTTCATCATGGTGCGGATGGCGGTGGGGGACGTGTAGAGGATGCTCACGCCGTACTTCTGCACGATCTCCCAGAACCGGCCGCGGTGCGGGGAGTCCGGGGTGCCCTCGTAGATCACCTGGGTGGCGCCGTTCACAAGCGGCGCGTAGGTGATGTAGGTGTGGCCCGTGACCCACCCGACGTCCGCGGTGCACCAGTAGACGTCCGTCTCCGGCTTGAGGTCGAACACGTTCTTGTGGGTGAACGCCGCCTGGGTCAGGTAGCCGCCGGTGGTGTGCAGGATGCCCTTGGGCTTGCCGGTGGTGCCGGAGGTGTAGAGGATGAACAGCGGGTCCTCGGCGTTCTGCTCCGAGGGCGTGTGCTCGGTGGAGGCGTTCTCGGTGATCTCGTGCCACCACACGTCGCGGCCGTCCTGGAACGCGACGTCCTCGCCGTTGCGCTTGACCACCACCACGTGCTGCACGGTGTCCCCGCCCTTCTCCAGGGCGGCGTCCACGGCGGGCTTCAGCGTGGTGGGCTTGCCGCGGCGGTAGGAGCCGTCTGCGGTGACCACGAGCTTGGCCTCGCCGTCCTCGATGCGCGAGCGCAGGGCGTCCGCGGAGAAGCCGCCGAAGACCACCGAATGGATCGCACCGATGCGCGCGCACGCGAGCATGGTGATCACGGCCTCCGGGATCATGGGCAGGTACACGGCCACGCGATCGCCCTTGCCCACGCCGAGCGCCTCGAAGGCGTTCGCCGCCTTGGAGACCTCGTCCTTGAGCTGCGCGTACGTGTAGGACGCGCTGTCCCCGGGCTCGCCCTCGAAGTACAGGGCCACGCGGTCCCCGTTGCCGGCCTCCACATGGCGGTCCACGGCGTTGTACGCGGCGTTGAGGGTGCCGTCCTGGAACCACTTGACGAACGGCGGGTTGGACCAGTCCAGCACCTCGGTGAACGGGGTGGACCACGTGAGCAGGTCACGGGCCTGGTTCGCCCAGAACTCCTCGCCCTGCTCCTCGGCCTGCGTGTACAGCTCCGCGGTGGCGTTGGCCTGGGCGGCGAACTCCTCGCTCGGGGCGAAGGTCTTCGGCTGGGCTGCGGGATCCGTGGTCATGGTGCTCCTTCACTGGGGCCGGTGCGCGCCGCTTGCGCGGGCGCGTGGTGCAGTTCACATTCTCCCGCTCAGCCTAGTGGAACCCCGCGGGCGCCCTCCATCGTGTGCGGGCGCATGTCGGCCCGGTTCTGCGGCGCCAGGGCGGGTTTGACCCCCGTGACGGGGCGCACCATGATCGAGGGCATGGAGACCCCCGCCGCAGCCGAGCACGTGCGCTTCGTCCCGGCGCGGCAGGCGGAGCAGGCGGCCGCGCGGCGTCGTCGTGCCGGGAGTGAGACTGCCTTGTCCAGGACGCGGCGCGCGCGGCGCATCCAGCGGATCCTCGCGCAGACGTACCCCTACGCCGTGGCGGAGCTGGACTTCGACGACGCCTGGCAGCTGCTCGTGGCCACGGTCCTGTCCGCACAGACCACCGACATCCGCGTCAACGCGGTCACCCCGGGGCTGTTCGCGGCGTACCCCGGCCCGCGCGAGCTGGCCGAGGCGCCCGCCGAGGACGTCCAGGAGATGGTGCGCTCCCTCGGCTTCTACCGTTCCAAGGCGCGCTCGATCCAGGCCCTGGCCGCGCGCGTCGTGGACGAGTACGACGGCACCGTGCCCGGCACGCTCGCGCAGCTCGTGACCCTGCCCGGCGTGGGGCGCAAGACCGCGAACGTGGTGCTCGGCAACGCGTTCGGGGTGCCCGGGATCACCGTGGACACCCACTTCGGGCGGCTCGCGCGCAGGCTGGGGTGGACCGTCCAGGACGATCCGGTGAAGGTCGAGGCGGACGTGGCGGCGCTGTTCCCGCCCGCGCTGTGGACTGAGCTGTCCCACGAGCTGATCTACCACGGACGGCGGATCTGCCACTCCCGCCGGCCCGCGTGCGGGGTGTGCCCGGTGGCAGACCTGTGCCCCTCCTACGGCGAGGGCCCCACGGACCCGGAGGCGGCGCGCCAGCTACTCGGCTACGAACTGAAACCCGGCCGCGAGGACCTGCTGGCCGGGTTCATGGCGGGACGCACCCGGCGGCAGCTGCGCGCCGAGGGACACACGCTCAGCGCGTGAAAGGACGGACGATGACCACTTCTTCAGCGATGCCCGCGGGCCCGCGCGAGCAGCTCGTGGAGCTCGCGCGCCACGGCGACTCCGTGGTCATGCACGACCGCGAGCCGTGGCGGATCGGGCAGCTGAACGAGAACTTCCGGCACTCGGCGGTGCTCATCCTTTTCGGCGCGCTGGACAGCGTGCCCTCCGCCTACGCCGAGCACGCGGAGGGCCCCGGGCGGGACCTGGACGTGCTGCTGGTGCAGCGTGCCTCCACCCTGCGGGCGCATCCCGGTCAGGTGGCCTTCCCTGGCGGGCGCCTCGACCCACCCGACGGCGAACCCGGAACCACCCTGGAGACCCCCGGGGGAACCGTGAGCGCCCCGCACGTGCGCGCGGCGCTGCGCGAGGCCCACGAGGAGACCGGTGTGGACCCGGACGGCGTGGAGGTGCTCGGAGCACTGCACGAGGTGCCGCTGCCCGTGAGCAACCACCTGGTGACCCCCGTGATCGGGTGGTGGCGCAGCCAGTCACCCGTGGACGTGGTGGACCACGCCGAGTCCTCCCTGGTGTTCCGTGTGCCCGTGCTGGATCTCATCAACCCCGCCCACCGCTACTACGCGACCGTGACCCGGGGGAACCAGACCTACAAGTCCCCGGCGTTCGACGTCTCCGTGGCCGGGGCCCCCGAGACCGTGACCGTGTGGGGCTTCACCGGCGTGGTGCTGGACCGCGTGCTCGAGTGGCTCGGGTGGTCCGTGGAGTGGGACCGATCGGTGAAGCGGCCGGCGCCGGGGATGGGGCCGAAGACGTAGAGCCAGGCCGGGCGGCGTGAGCTTGTCGCATGTGGTGGCCCGGTCGCGGAGGTCGCATCCGGGTGGCCTCTCCGTCGGGTGGGTGAGGCAGCGCCTCTACTTCGCGTCCGCGTAGGACGTCACCACCGTCGTGGCCACCGGGACCTCCACCGGTACCGTGCCGAACACCGTGTGCACCGCCTGCCCCGCGGCGTGCTCCACGATCTGCTGCACCCGGTCCGCGTGCTGCTCGGCGCAGTGCACCATGACCTCGTCGTGGAGGAAGAACACGAGCTCCGCGTCCACGTCCGCGCCGTGCAGGCCCTGACGGATGTGGCCGAGCCACGCGAGCGCCCACTCCGCCGCCGAGCCCTGGACCACGAAGTTGCGGGAGAACCGGCCGTGGCTGCGGGACGCCTGCGCGGCGCGGCGCTCGCCGGCCTGCGTGTCCGTGGCGCGCTGCACCTCGAACCACTCCGGGCCCGGCGCGGGGGACCAGCGGCCCAGGTAGGTGCACACCTGGTGGCCGAGCTCGCCCACGCGCGCCGCGTGCTCCACGTAGCCCACGGCCCGCGGGAACATGCGGGTCAGCTGCGGCATGAACCGGCCGCCCGCCCCGGACGTCGCGCCGTACATGGCCCCCAGCAGCGCGAGCTTCGCGTGGGAGCGCTCCGTGAGCTCGGAACCGCGGGCCTGGCCCTGCTCCGCGATGGCGGTGTAGAGGTCGCGGCCGCGCGAGGCCTCGGCCAGGGCGTCGTCGCGAGCGAGGATGGCGAGCACGCGCGGCTCCAGCTGGGCGGCGTCCGCGACGACGAGCGCGTGACCGGGGTCCGCGCGCACCGCGTCCCGGATGTACTTGGGGATCTGCAGGGCACCCCCGCCGCGCGCCGCCCACCGGCCGGTGACGACGCCGCCCACCACGTACTCGGGGTGGAAGCGGCCCTCGTGGACCCAGGTGTCCAGCCAGTGCCACCCGGTGGCGGAGAAGACGCGGGAAAGCTTCTTGTACTCGAGCACCGGCGTCACCGTGGCCACGCGCTGCTCCTGCGGCTGACCGTTGACGAGCGTCCACTCCTGGAGCTTGAACGCGCGGGTGGTGTCCACGTCCACCCCGGCGTTGCGCAGGGCCTTGAGCAGCTCCACGGGCGAGTCCGGGTTCAGGGCGGGCGCGGCCAGTGCGGTGCGGACCTCCTGTGCGAGCTCCTGCATCCGGGCAGGGCGCTCCTCACCTGCCGGACGCGTGCCGAGCATGTCCTCCAGGATCTGCTGGTGCACCGCGGGGTTCCACGGGATGCCCCGGTGGCGCATGTCCGCGGCCACGAGCGCCCCCTGGGACTCGAGGCTCAGCAGCCGTTCGAGACGCTGCGGGTTCCGGGCCGTGGCGCACGCGCTGGTCTGGGCCGCGAGTTCGGCGATCAGCTCCGTGACGCCCGGTCCGTGCTCCTCGGCCACCGCGAACAGCGATCCCTGGTTGCTTGCCGGTGCCAGTGGCCGGGGCCCGGGAACGTGCCGGGGGTCCGCCGGTTCGAGGACGGGACGGTAGGCGAGGGGACGGGGTTCCCCGGCATCGTCGGGCGCGCCCGATCCCGGGGCGGTGGAGGCCGTGGCCAGGATGGTGGCGCACAGTCCCAGGTCCCGGCACCGCGTGACCCACACCCCCGCGGCGCACAGCAGAGCGGCGGGCACGGAGGTGTCCTGCCAGGTCCACACCGGGGGCTGGACGCCCGCGCGGGCGGCCGCCTCCTCCCGCTGGGCGACGACGCCGGGCAGTTCCGCGTCCGCGACCGTGAGCTCCTGCCCCGCGCGCTCGCCGTTGGCGGAGACCACCTGCAGGACCCAGGTCCCGGGCTCGGCGGCGGCCACCACGATGTGCATGGGGTTCATTATGGGCCGGGGTTCCGACAGTGGCGGCCCGCGGCACTGAGCGGCCGCCCAGCCGGAGCTCTGCGGGGGACCGGGTGTGCTGCGTGTTCGGCGGCGGACCGATGGCCGAACAGACCAACGCGCCAAGGATCGCCCGGCGGACTCACCCGGCGGCGAGCACCTCCCGGGCGTGGGCGTACTTGCGCGCCAGGCGGGCGCGGGTGTCCTCGTCCAGCAGGGCCGTGCGGGCGGGGTCCGTGTTGTCGTCCAGGTCCGCCTGCTTGACGGCGCGCGCCAGGGGGTGGGCGGCCACCCGCCGGTAGTAGTCGTCGCCGTCCTCACCCGGCCGCCGGGTCATGGCGTCCACTCCAGCGACGGTGTCCTCGGTGAAGTTATTGCGGAGGTCGTCGAGGGTCACCCCGGTGTCCTCCACGACGTCGTGCAGCCACGCCACCACCTGTGCGGCGTCCTGCTGGTCCGCAGTCGCGTAGTGGCGCACCCGCTGCGCGACGCGGCGTGGGTGGTCGATGTAGTCCGCGCCACTCTTGTCCGTCTGGCCCCGGTGCGCCCGGGTGGCGATGTCCCTGGCGCGGTCCGTGAGAGTGCTCATGGCTCCTCCTGCATGCCGGGCGGGAGCGGTGCGTGCTGCGCCGTGGCCGGGGAACCGCCCACGTGTTCTTTCTGCCAGCACGACCTGTCCCGCTGATGCTTCCAGGTCTACCGGATGGCCAGGACACGCATCAGCGACCGCGGCCGCTCCCGAACCCGGGACGCGCAGGCTGGGGAGCGGGCGGCGTCGTGCTCCGCGGGGTCGGTGGGAGACTGGGCGGCATGATGAGCGAGGCGAACGTGGAGCAGGACGTGCCGTGGGCCATGCAGCTGGTCGTGCACCGGGACAGGGCCGATCCGGCACGCGAGGTGGACGCGGCGGAGGCGGCCGCGAGCGCCGTCGTCACCCTGCTGGCCGACGAGCGCAGCGCCCCCGGCGGGCCTTGGCACGAGGCCGTGCGAACCTGGCGCGACGTTCAGATCCGCAAGCTCGTGCGCCGCGCGGACGGCAAGCGCTGGGAGGACGTCCAGTCCCTGCCCGGCGTCACGGTGGTGCGCGCCGGCTCGGACGACGACGCCGCGGCCGCCGTGCGCGCGTTCGTCCCGGCCCCAGTGCGCCCCCTTCCGAGAGAACTGCACAAGCTGCAGGTGTCCGGAACGCAGTTCCCGGCGGGCGGCGTGTCACGGGCCGAGGACGCCGTGGTGACCGTGGAGGTGGCTCCGGGGCTGGGGATCTCCAGCGGCAAGCTCGCGGCGCAGTGCGGGCACGCCGCGCAGCTCGCGTGGGAGCAGATGCCCGCCGACGTGCGGGACCGCTGGCGGGCGGACGACTACCGCGTGCGGGTGGTGTTCCCCTCGGAGCGGGAGTGGACCGGGGCGCGGCGGCCGGTGACGGTCACGGATTCCGGGCTGACCGAGCTGGACGGACCCACGGACACCACGCGGGCGTGGTGGTGAGCAGAGTCCCCCTCACCCTGTGAGACGGGCGCCCCTCTAGGGGGTGTGTGGCGGCCCGGCGGTGTGCAACGGGGCCTGTGGCTGGAGGGATTCCTGGTGCAGGGCGCGCAGGAACTCGCGGAGAATCCGTTCGCTTCGACCCCAGTCCGAGACCACGAACGGGACCACCGGGCGGCACGTGGCCTCCACCTCGGAGCCCTCGTCGGAGGACGGGCGGATGGCGAAGCGCAGGCGCTCGCCCCACGTCCGGAACGAGGGCCCCGTTGTTGCCGTGCCGCCGTGAGCCGCGAGTGTCCGCAGCCCCAGCTCTTCATTGCGCTGGCATACCCGTTCCACCAGTCCCGGCACGTCCTCGGCGGGGACATCCAGATGGGCCCGGCCCTGGCAGCGGGCACCGTGGACCGTGAGTTCCCACCCCTCGTCCCGGCGGACGCCGGGGCGCCAGGCCACCAGGCTGAAGATGGCCGCAGACACGCCCGCCACCACGGCCCCAGCCACGACGATCGGGACGAACTCGCCGCTCGCCCAGCGGAAGAGGAGCACCACGAGCCCCACGTAGACGAACCAGAGGGCGAGGGCGCCGACGACTGACGTACGGGAGACCGGCTTGATATCCATCAATCCATGCTGGCGGTGTGAGTCCGTTACCACCATGGCCCTCCGGCCAGAGTTCCCGGCGCGCGGCGGGGTCACTGCACAGCCCGTTTTGCCCTGACCGGCCGTCGGCGGCGCTCCACAATCCCGAGGTGGCCCGGACCATGGCCACGGCGCGACCGCCACCGTGGGGCCATGACCACCGCACACATGACCGCCCCGGGCGCTCCCGCTGTCGACAGCCCGCGCCGAGCTCGTCGCGCCGCTGATCCGGCTCCGGAGGCCGCCGGCCCGCCTCGGGGAGCCGCCGGATCGACGTCGGTGGGCCGGTTCACCGGGGACGAGCGAGTGGGCCACGGACCCGCCTCATGGGATGGGCCCATCGCACCCCGCCAGTGGGGACGCACCCGGCCGGCCCCTGCCCCGTCACGGCAGGACCGCGGGCGCGGAGTCCGCCTGCTCACCAGCTGCCCGGACCTCGCGGAGGCCGTGGAGGCGGTGTGCATTGGAGCCGCAGTGCCGCTCACGGTCGAGGGCGCGCAAACCGGAGCGCGGGCGGCGTCGTCGTCGGACGTGGTGCTCGTGGACGCCAGCTGGGAGGGCGAGGCCGTGCCACCGGGAGCGGTGGTCGTGGCGCTCGCCGAGCACGGCGACGCGTGGGACGTCGCCGCACGGCGTGGGGCATCCGCTGTGGTGGTCCTGCCGCAGGCCGCCGCGTGGCTGGCCGAGCTGATCTCCCGCTCCGTGGACACGGAGGTGCCGCGGGCGCACGGGCGCGTGTACGGCGTCGTCGGGGCCACCGGAGGGGTCGGCGCGTCCACCGTGGCGAGCTGGCTCGCGGGGCACTTCGCCGGGCAGGGCAGCGAGACCGCCCTGGTGGACGGGGACCCGCTGGGTGCGGGACTGGACCTCGTGCTCGGTGAGGAGGGCGCGGACGGGCTGCGCTGGCCGGAGCTGAACCAGTTCTCCGGCGCCCTGGCCGCGGACCAGCTGTGGGCCGCCATGCCGCGTGTGGAGGCGCTGCGCTACCTCTCGTGGGACCGTCGCGCCACGCACGCGGAGACCGTTCCCGCGGCCACGGTCGTCGCGGCTCTGCGGGGCGCTGCGGCGGTGCAGGTCGTGGACCTCTCCCGCGCGGACCTCGAACGCCAGGCCCGGTGGTGCGACGCCGTGCTGGTGCTGACCCCGCGCACGGTGCGCGGCGTGCTCGCGGCCGAGCTCGCCCTCGCCCGCTGCGCCCCGGTGCCCGCCGCCACCGCGCTCACGGGCGTCAACGTGGCGGATCTCGAACCGCGCGTCCTCGCCGACGCCACCGGGGTGCCGTGCGCGGCCACGATCGCGTTCGACGCGCGCGTGCCCCAGCACCTCGACGACGGCACCGTGCTGCGGCGCGGCCGGACCGCCAAGCACGCCAAGACGGTGGCGGCGCTCGCCCGGGCCCTGGAGGGACTCTCGTGAACGGGCCCGCCCACCGCACCCCCGCGGGCCGCGCCACGCTCGACGCCGCCGCGGAGGCCACCGCGCTCGACGACGCCTTCGTGGACCAGGTGCGCGAACGTCTGCTGTCCGAGGGCGGTGCCCTCACGGACACCCGGATCGCCACCGCCGTGCGGGAGACCGGGCGGGTGCTCGGCGCCGTGGGCTCGGTGCGCGCGGCCCAGCACGTCAAGGCGCAGCTGACCGGCCTCGGTCCGCTCGAACCCCTGCTGCCCGCTTCCGGGCTGAGCGATCTCTACGTCAACGGCCACGAGAACGTGTTCGTGGAGACCCTGGACGGGATCCAGCGCGTGGCCTCACCGTTCACGGGCGAGGCACAGCTGCGAGCGCTCGCGGTGCGGCTGGTGACGGCCGCGGGACGGCGGCTGGACGACGGCCACCCCTGCGTGGACGTGCAGACCGCCACGGGACTGCGCGTGCACGCCGTGATCCCGCCCGTGTCCACCGGAGGAACGCTGCTGTCCATCCGGTTCCGGGCGCCGCAGCGGCTGTCCCTGACGGACCTCGTGGCCTCCGGCACGGTCCACCCCTTCACGGCGGACGTGCTCACCGATGCCATGGCGGCCCGTGTCAACCTGATGATCAGCGGGGCCACCGGGTCCGGGAAGACCACGGTGCTCTCCGCGCTGCTGTCCCAGTGCCCAGCGGAGCAGCGGATCGTGCTGGTGGAGGACGCTGCGGAGCTGAACCCCGAGCACCCGCACGTGGTGGGCCTGCAGTCCCGCCAGGAGAACGTGGAGGGCGCCGGGTCCGTGGATCTCGCGGACCTCGTGCGCCAGGCCCTGCGGATGCGCCCGGACTGGCTCGTGGTGGGGGAGTGCCGAGGTGCGGAGGTCCGCGAGCTGCTGACCGCGCTGAACACGGGCCACTCCGGGGCGGGAACCGTGCACGCGAACTCGGCCCGGGCGGTGCCCGCCAGGCTGGCCGCGCTCGGCTCACTGGCCGGGCTCGGCCGCGAGGCCGTGGACCTGCAGGCGGCCAGCGCCCTGGACCTCGTGGCCCACGTGGACCGCGCACCCGCCGGGCGCCGCCTGAGCGAGCTGTGCGTCCTGGCCCGGGAGGACGGCGTGCTGCGCACGCTGCCCGCGCTGAGCACCACGGACGGCCACCCGGTCCAGGGACCCGGGTGGCCCCGGCTGGCCCAGCTTCTCGCGCGCGGACGGGAGCCGTCATGACGGCCGCCGTGCTCGCGGGCGCGCTGGTGCTCGCCGCCCTGCTGATCGGCTCCGGGGCCGCAGCGCCCGCCGGGCGTCTGCACTCGCTGGGGGCCCTGCACCCGCAGCGTTCGGGTGAGACGCCACGCCCGCGGCTCGTCGGACGGTGGCGGCGCCGGGACCGCGCCACCGAGGCCATGCGCTGGGTCACCGCAGTGCGTCGTCTGGCGGCCCTGCTGCATGCCGGGCGGGCCCCCGCCACGGTGTTCGCCGAGATCACCCCCGGCACCGCTGATCCCACCGCCCGGTGGATCACCCGTGTGTGCCAGGAGGTGCACGCCGCGGCCCTCGTGGGCATTCCGGTCTCGACGACGCTCGGTCAGTTCGCCCGCCGGCCCGCCGCCGTGGGGGACCGCGTGCTCGGCGCCACGGCCCGTTCGGTGTGCGCCCAGCTCGCGGCGTGCTGGGAGATCTCGGAGCGCTCCGGCTCCTCACTGGCCCGGACCCTCTCCGGGGTTGCGGAGTCTCTCGAGTCGCGGCTGGACGCCCAGGCCGCCCGCGAGAGCGCCCTGGCCGGGCCGCGCGTCACCGTCCGCACCCTGTCCTGGTTGCCCGTCCTCGCCCTGGGGCTCGGCGTGCTGATGGGCACGGACCCCGTGAGCACCCTGCTCACCACCGTGTGGGGCCGGATCGCGCTCGCCGCCGGGGCCGGACTGAGCATTGCGGGCCGGCTGTGGACGCGCAGCCTCATGCACCGCGCCGAGGGGGTGAACGGGTCGTGATCGCCACCGTCCTCGCGGGCCTGCTCGCCGCCGGTGCCCTGCTGCTGTGGATGTCACGGGGCGCGTTCGGTGTCCGTTCACGCGGGCCGGGCCCACGACGCCGCGCGGCCGGCGGTTCCGCCCTGCACCGTGCTCGTCCTGGGCCGGGGGAGCACTCGTTCCCCGCTCTGCCGGCCGCCGCTCTCGTCGAGCTCACGGCGTGCCAGCTGGATGCCGGGCTGCCCCTCGTCGAAGCGGTGGGGGTGCTGGCGGACAGCAGCGCGGGGCGCCCCTATCCGGCGCTCTCGCGGGCGGCCGCCGCACTGCGTCTCGGCCTCTCGTGGGACGCCGCGTGGCCGGATCAGACGGCGTTGCCGCACGAGATCCACGACTATCGGGACGCCCTGGAGTTCACGGCCACCTCCGCCACGGCGTCCGCGTCCGTGCTGCGGGGTCAGGCGGAACTCGTGCGCCGCGCCGAGTACCGCCGCGCGGAACGGGCCGCGGAGGCCCTTGCGGTGAAGCTCGTGCTTCCCCTCGGCCTGTGCTTCCTGCCGGCGTTCATGTGCTGGGGCGTGGTGCCCGTGCTCATGGGCCTGCTGCCCAGGGCGTTCGGCTCATGAGCCCGCCGTGCGTCCACCGTGCGCCTCCGGCGCGAGGCCCGCCCGCGTGCCGTGCCGCGGTCGATCCACCGCTCGCGGCGTCCACAGCCGTTCCATCCCGTTCTATGCACTCGACCGATCCACCCACCGAAGGAGACCCACCATGTCCATGCTCACCTGCCTTCCCGCCACCCCGACCTCCGGCCACGACGACGCCGCCCACCTCGCTGACGTGCCGCCCCTGGCCGTGCCCGTCACCGAGCCGACCGACACGACGGACACCGAGGTCCCCGTCGAGACCACGGACCCCTCGACCGACCCCGTTGCGGATGCGGGGGCCGTCACTAACCCGGGCGCGACCGCCGAGGTGCTCCCGGACCAGGACGATCCCGATCTCGGGGCGTCCACCGCGGAGTACGCGGTGATCGTCCTGGCCGCCGCCGCGTTCGGCGGGGTCATGGCCGCGGTGCTGTCCTCGGACTCCGTGTCCGGGATGCTGCTCGGGATCATCCAGAAGGCCCTGGCCATCTGAGATGCCACCGAGGCCACGGAGTGCGGGGTGCTCGCCGCAACGAGCGGGCGCCCCGCGCTCCGGTGGGTCGGTGCAGCGGAGACCGGGCTGCCGAGTCACCCACCACCTGTCAGGAGGAACCATGATCGACCGGACCAGAGCTCGTCCAGACCACACCGACCCGGACCGGGGTGCGGTGACCGTGGAGACCGCCGTCATCATGCCCGCCCTGGTGCTGCTGCTCGCGGTCCTGCTCGCCGCGGCCGCCGCCGGGATGACCACCGTCCGCTACGAGGAGGCGGCCCGGGCGTCCGCCCGTGCTGCCGCGCGGGGCGAGAACACTGCGGTGGTGGAGCGCACCGCTCGGGAGATCGCGGGGGAGTCCGCGAGCGTCATCGTCGGGGCCGCTGCCGGCCGCGTGACGGTGGCCGTGAGCGGACCCGCCCCCGGAATCCTGGGGCAGTGGAGCGGCTGGCGGCTCGACGCGGACGCGAGTGCCGCGGTGGAGAGCATCGCGGTCGCGCCGTCGGATGACGGGCCGGGCGGAGCCGGGGAGCGCGGGCAGGAGGGCGGCGAGAACGGAGCCGGTGGGAACGGGCCCGCCACGGACAGGGACGGAGCCGGTCATGGAGGACCGTGACGAGGGCTCCGGAACCGTGCACGGGCTCACCCTCGCGGCGGTGCTGTGCACGCTGCTGATCGCGCTGCTCCTCGTGGCGCAGGCCGGCATTGCCACGCACCGCGCCGCCAAGGCCGCAGACCTCGCCGCACTCGCGGCAGCGGACGTCGCGCGGGGGCTGAGTCCCGGGGTGCCGTGCGACGTTGCCGGGGCGGTGGCCCGGGAGAACGGCGCGGACGCCGTCGAGTGCGCGGTAGTGGCTCCGGAGAACACCTCGGTGGACGTCACCGCGAGCATCGACCTGCCGCCGCCGCTGAGCCCGCTCGGACCGGCGCGCGGCGTGTCCCGCGCCGGACCGCCACCGGGGGAGCCGTGATGGTCACGACCCGGGGAAGCCCCCCCGGTATCTCCGGGGCCGGGGGCAACCGGACGGAACCGGAGGGCGTCGTCCGAGGATGGCCACCGTCGGCTGACGCCCGCGCTGGCCCGCGTTCACCCGCTAGGAGATCGCTCAGGGCGCGAAGCGCAGCACCCCGTTGAGCAGCTTCAGCGCCCCGGCCTTGTCCAGCGGGTTGTTGCGGTTGCCGCACTTGGGGGACTGCACGCAGGACGGGCAGCCGGACTCGCACTCGCACTGGGCGATCGCGTCCCGGGTGGCGGTGACCCACGTGCGGAACATGTCGTAGCCGCGTTCGGCGAAGCCCGCGCCACCGGGGTGGCCGTCGTGCACGAAGATCGTGGGCAGCTCGGTGTCCACGTGCAGCGCGGTGGACAGCCCGCCCACGTCCCACCGGTCGCACGAGGCCAGCAGGGGCAGCAGCCCGATCATGGCGTGCTCCGCGGCGTGCAGGGCGCCGGGGATGTCCGGCTCCTCGATGCCCATGGCGGCCAGTTGGGGCCCGGACACCGTGAACCACGTGGCCACCGTGGACAGCTGCCGCGGTGGCAGCTCCAGGGGTTCCTCGCCGGCCACCTCGTTGGAGGCCACGAGCTTGCGCTGGTAGCTGACCACCTGGGTGGTCACGTCCACGGAGCCGCGGTGGATGCTCACCGGACCCCACTGCACCGAGTCGGCCACGTCCTGCACCCGCACCTCGGTGACGTCCCGCGCGACCGTGTAGAAGTCCGGGAACGCCCGCCGCACGGCCGCCACGTGCAGCTCCTCGTCCAGCTCGTCCACCAGGTAGGTCCTGCCCTGGTGCACGTACACCGCCCCGGGGTGTGCCTGGTAGTGGGACTGCGGCGCGCCCATCGTGCCCAGCACGGTACCGGTGTCCGAGTCGATGATCTGCACCGGGCCGCCGTCCCCGGAACGGATCGAGACCATGCCCGCCGGCTGCTCGGAACGGGTCCAGAACCAGCCGGACGGGCGACGTCGCAGGTGGCCAGCCGCGGTGAGGGAGTCCACCACGTCCCGGGCCGTGGGGCCGAAGCGTTCCAGCTCCTCGGGGCGCAGGGGCAGCTCGGCGGCCGCCGCGCACAGGTGGGGTGCCAGTACGTAGGGGTTGGACGCCTCGAACACCGTGGCCTCCACGGGGACGTCGAAGATCGCCTCTGGATGGTTCACCAGGTACCCGTCCAGGGGATCGTCCCCGGCGATCAGCGCAGCGAGCGCCTGCTGCCCGGCCCGTCCGGCCCGGCCAATCTGCTGCAGGAACGAGGCCCGGGTGCCGGGCCACCCGGCCACGAGCACGGCGTCCAGGCCTGCGATGTCGATCCCCAGCTCCAGTGCGGAGGTGCTGGCCACCCCGAGCAGCCGACCGTCCCGCAGCTGCTGCTCCAGTTCTCGCCGCTCCTCCGGGAGGAAGCCGGAGCGGTACGCGGCCACCCGGTGGCCGAGCGAGGGGTCAACCTCTTCCAGTTGCCGGTGGGCCGCCTGCGCGATCGTCTCCGCGCCGCGCCGGGAGCGGATGAACGCGATGGTCCGCACCTGGCGCAGCACCAGGTCGGTGAGCATGTCCGAGGCCTCGGCGGTGACAGTGCGGCGTCGTGGGGCGCCGTTGTCCGAGCCGCCGGGGGACTGCTCGGGCTCCCACAGCACCACCGTGCGCGAGCCGTGGGGCGAGGTGTCCTCCGTGACCGCCGTGACGTCCTCGGGAGGGCAGCCGATGAGCTTGGCGAAGGACTCCTGCGGGGAGGCACTCGTCGCGGACGCCCCGATGAACCGCGGGGACGCCCCGTAGTGCGCGGCGATCCGCGCGAGCCGGCGCAGCACCACCGCCACGTGGGAGCCGAAGACCCCGCGGTAGGAGTGGGCCTCGTCGATGATCACGTACCGCAGCCGCCGGAAGAACCGGGACCACCCGGCGTGGTTCGGCAGGACCCCGTGGTGGAGCATGTCAGGGTTGCACAGGATCACGTCCGCGTGCTCGCGGATCCAGCGGCGCTCGCCGGGATCGGTGTCGCCGTCGTACGTGGCGGCCCGGACGTCGTCGAAACCCAGGGAGCGCAGGGAGCTGAGCTGGTCCGCCGCGAGCGCTTTGGTGGGGGACAGGTAGAGGGCGGTGGCCTCGTCCGGGTGGTGGAGCATCCCAGGACGCTCGGCCACGGCCAGGCGGCCGCGGTGCACGGCGTCCACCACGAGCGACTGGTAGACGAGCGACTTTCCCGAGGCCGTGCCGGTGGCCACGATCGCGTGCCGCGGGGCGTTCAGCGCGGCCACCTGGTGGGCATAGGGCTCGTGGATGCCCAGCCGTTCGTAGGCGGCCACCACGTCCGGGTGCAGCCAGTCCGGCCACGGTGCGTGGACCGGGGCGCGCTCGGGAATCTCCCGGACGTGACGCACCTGCTCGGGGCGCGGTCCGCGGCCGAGCAGGTCCACCATCTGCTGGGAGGTCGTCATCCCGTCATTGTCGCCCACCCGGTGAGGGAGCACGAACGAGCTGCCCGGCTCCCGGGGACGGGCGGCGGCCCGCCCCGCCGCCGCCTGATACCCCAGCCGCCTCACACCCCGGCCGTACCGCGCGCTGGCCACCGCACCCCAGCCACGCTGCACCCCGGCCACGCGAGGAATCGGCGGCATCGCCCGCCCCGGCCCTGCTGGTCTCCCACCCGCCCCCGCCAGCCCGGGGTGCCGACGACGCGTCCGAGCCCTCTCACCCGCCGCGCCCGCCTGCGTGGAATCATGGGGGCATGAGCAACGACGCGCATTCCCACCCCATGAACATCGCCGGCGAGCACGAGGACGCCCCCCAGGGCTCGCCCATCACGGAGCTGAGCGAGGAGCAGAGCTGGGAGCTGCTCCGGCAGGCCCGGTTCGCCCGGCTGGCCACCCGCGACGGGGACGAGATCGACATCACGCCCCTGAATATCGTGACCGACGGCGAGAAGCTCTACTTCCGCTCCGCCAAGGGCACCAAGGTGCTGCACCTGCAGCTGAACCCGAACGTGGCGCTGGAGATCGACCGCACGTCCGGTTCCGAGGCGCACTCCGTGGTGGTGCGCGGCACCGCGGCCATGATCACGGACTCCGCGGAGATCAAGCGCGTGGAGGGCCTGGGGCTGCGGCCGTGGCTGAACACGGAGAAGATCGAGTTCGTGGAGATCACCCCCACGCGCATCACCGGCCGCGCGTTCCGGCTGGGTCACTGAGCGTGGCCGCGGCTGTCTCCGGCCCCGCCCCGTTCAGCACCGTCCCGGACGCACCCCGCTCCGACGACGCCGCCCTGCTCGCCTCCCTGCACGCGGACCTCACAGCGGCGGGCTTCACGGTGGACAGTGTCACGGACCTGGTGGGCCCGGAGGCCATGTCCGCGTGGTCACGTGACCAGGCTGTACCCGCCCGGCGCGCCCTCCGTGACCGCGGCGCACAGGATCCGGCGCTGAGCACCCTGACGGCGTTCTTCCTCCTGGGCGACCCCGTTCAGTCCTCCGCGCTCGACGCCGCCCTGCCCACCGTGGGCGCCTTCGGGCTGGTGCGTCTCGGGCTGGTGGAGGGGACCCCCGAGCCCACGAGCACCTGCCCGGGCGCCGGCGCAGGCACCGACCCGCTGCTGAGCGCCGCCATGGACCTGCGCCCCTACGCCACGGACTCCTCGGCCGAGCTGTACGTCGCGAGCGACCTGGGGGCCTTCCAGCGCCCGGGCGTGCTGCGCCACGACCACGTGCTGGGCATCGGGGGAGCCTCCACCACCCTGGTGCAGTCCACCCCGCGCCGCCCGGTGGCCACGGCCCTGGACCTCGGCACGGGCTGCGGCATCCAGACCTTCCACCTGCTGGCCCACGCGGAGCACGTCACCGCCACGGACATCTCCGAGCGCGCCCTGGCCACCACGCGGTTCAACCTGCTGCTCAACGCCCCGGCCCTGGGCCTGGACCCGGAGCATCTGGAGGACCGGGTGAGCCTGGAGCTCGGCAGCATGCTGGAGCCGGTGGCCGGGCGGTCCTTCGACATGGTTGTCTCCAACCCGCCGTTCGTGATCACCCCGCGCACCCCGCGGGAGTCGGACACCGAACGCTTCACCTACCGGGACGGCGGCCTGCCCGGGGACCGGATCGTACGTGAGCTGCTGAGCACGCTGCCCTCCGTGCTGGCCCCCGGCGGCACCGCGCACCTGCTCGCCAACTGGGAGATCCCCCACGATCCGCAGGACACCCCCGAGACCACGTGGTCCCGCGGTCCGGCGTCGTGGCTCCCGGAGGGCACCGGGGCATGGCTCATCCAGCGCGAGCTGCAGGACCCGTGCGAGTACGCCGAGACCTGGCTCCAGGACGCCTCCCAGCAGCGCGATCCCGAGGGCTTCGACCGCGCCTACGCCGCCTATCTGGACGACTTCGCTTCCCGGGACGTGGCCGCGATCGGCTTCGGCATGGTGTGGCTGCAGCGCCCCGAGGACATACAGCGCACGGCGAGCGGGACCGCGGAACCCGGCCGTGCGGCGTCGTGGTCCCTGCCGCGGATCTTCGAGACCGTCCCGCACCCTATCCAGCAGCCGATCGCGCCCGCACTGGCGGCCGAGTGGGAGCGGACCGTGCGGCTGGGCCGGGAAGCGGCGGATGCCGAGAGCGGAGCGCCCGGGCAGCCCGCGTGGCTGGAGCGTCGTTTCACCGTGGCGCCGGACGTCACCGAGGAGCGCCACGGCACCCCCGGCGCGGAAGACCCGTCCCTGATCCTGCTGCGGCAGGGCACCGGGCTGCGGCGGACCGTGATCCTCTCGAGCGAGGCCGCAGGCTTCGCGGGGGTGTGCGACGGCGAGCTGAGTGCCCAGCAGATCCTCACGGCGCTGGGCGTGCTGCTGGGGTGGGAGCAGGGCCCGTCCGCGCAGCTGGTGTCCGAGATCGAGGGGCTCATCGCCCACGGCTTCCTGCTGGAGGTGTCAGACTGAGCCCGTGGACGGGTGCCCGGTGCTGATCCGCACCACGGCCGCCCACCGGGTGTGAACATCTGCACAGTCACGCGGCCCACCGGGGCCGATGAGCCGCGTGACGTACGCTGACGACTCAGACGCGGGACGAGACACACCACGAGCACCAGACCGGGCGCCGTCGCCTACGCTGAACGGCGACCACCACAGACAGACCCGCCCCGCACGCACGGGTCAGGACGAGGAGCACCTTTGGCATCGAAGGCCACCAAGAACGAAGGCACGGGCAAGAGCCTGCTGATCGTGGAGTCACCGTCCAAGGTGAAGACGATCGCGGGCTACCTGGGGGACGCCTACGAGGTGGAGTCCTCCATGGGCCACATCCGTGACCTGCCGCAGCCCTCCGAGCTGCCCACGGACATGAAGAAGGGCCCGTACGGCAAGTTCGCGGTGGACGTGGAGCACGAGTTCGACCCGTACTACGTGGTCAACCCGGACAAGAAGAAGAAGGTCACGGAGCTCAAGCGCAAGCTGAAGGACGCCGACGCCCTCTACCTCGCCACTGATGGGGACCGCGAGGGCGAGGCCATCGCGTGGCACCTGCTGCAGGTGCTCAAGCCCAAGGTGCCCGTCTACCGCCTCACGTTCCCGGAGATCACCAAGGAGGCGATCGAGCGCGGCTTCGGCCAGCTGCGGGACATCGACCAGGACCTCGTGGACGCCCAGGAGACCCGCCGCATCCTGGACCGCCTCTACGGCTACGAGATCTCCCCGGTGCTGTGGCGCAAGGTGGCCGCGGGCCTGTCTGCGGGCCGCGTGCAGTCCGTGGCCACGCGCCTGGTGGTCCAGCGCGAGCGTGAGCGGATCGCCTTCGTGCCCGCCGACTACTGGGACCTCACGGGCCAGTTCTCCCGCCCCGAGGGCCAGGACGCCGGGCGCGCCTTCTCCGCGCGCCTGAGCTCCGTCAACGGCCGCCGCGTGGCCACGGGCAAGGACTTCGACGACCGCGGCCAGCTCAAGTCCCCCTCGTCCGGCAACGCCCCGGTCACGCTGGACGAAGCCGTGGCGACGGCGCTCGCGGCCGGCCTGCAGGACGCGCCCTTCTCGGTGCGTTCCCTGGAGACCAAGCCCTACACGCGCCGCCCCGCCGCACCGTTCACCACCTCCACGCTGCAGCAGGAGGCCGCGCGCAAGCTGCGCTTCACCTCCCGCACCACCATGCGCGTGGCGCAGCGGCTGTACGAGAACGGCTACATCACCTACATGCGAACGGACTCGGTGGCCCTGTCCGACCAGGCCGTCAACGCCGCCCGCGCGCAGGCCAAGGAGCTCTACGGCCCCGAGTTCGTGCCGTCCTCCAAGCGCGTGTACGCCTCCAAGTCCAAGAACGCGCAGGAGGCCCACGAGGCCGTGCGCCCCGCCGGGGACACCTTCCGCACGCCCTCCCAGGTGCGCTCGCAGCTGTCCGTGGACGAGTACAAGCTCTACGAGCTGATCTGGAAGCGCACCGTGGCCTCCCAGATGCAGGACGCCAAAGGCGACACCGCCACGGTGCGCCTGGGCGCCACGGCCACCTCCGCCGCCGGTGAGCACGCCGGGGCCGACGCCGAGTTCTCGGCCTCCGGAACCGTCATCACCTTCCGGGGGTTCCTGGCCGCGTACGAGGAGGGTCGGGACGTGAACCCGGACCTCACCGCGGACTCGGGCAAGAAGGGCGCGAAGGACGAGGACAAGCGTCTGCCCGTGATGGCCGAGGGCGACGCCCTGGACGCCTCCGAGGTCACCGCGGACGGGCACACCACCACCCCGCCGGCCCGCTACACCGAGGCCTCCCTGGTGAAGACCCTGGACGAGCTGGGCATCGGACGCCCCTCCACGTACGCCGCCACGATCTCCACGATCATGGACCGCGGCTACGTGCAGGTGCGCGGCTCCGCGCTGATCCCGTCCTGGCTCGCGTTCTCCGTGGTGCGCCTGCTGGAGGACCACTTCTCCGACTACGTGGACTACGACTTCACGGCGGAGCTCGAGGACGACCTGGACCGGATCGCCCGCGGCGAGGCCGAGCGCGTGAAGTGGCTCTCTGGCTTCTACTTCGGGGAGAACCCGTCCGAGCCCGGGCTCAAGCCCATCGTGGACGACCTCGGGGAGATCGACGCCCGCGCGGTGAACTCCATCCCCATTACGGACGAGATCACCCTGCGCGTGGGCAAGTACGGCCCCTACCTGGAGGCCGGCGGCACCGTGGACCCGGAGACCGGGGAGATCACGGATCCCGTGCGCGCCAACGTTCCCCTGGACCTCGCCCCGGACGAGCTCACGCCCGAGAAGGCACAGGAGCTCATGGAGATCGGCAAGGCGGACGGCCGGGAGCTCGGCGTGAACCCGGCGAACGGGCGCACCATCGTGGCCAAGGACGGCCGCTACGGCCCGTACGTCACGGAGATCGTGCCCGAGCCCACGCAGGAGGAGCTCGACGCGATCCCCACCGAGTACTACAAGAACGGCAACCCCAAACCCAAGAAGATCGAGAAGCCCAAGCCGAACACGGCCTCGCTGTTCTCGTCCATGAATCTGCAGGACATCACGCTCGACGACGCCCTGAAGCTGCTGTCCCTGCCGCGTGAGCTCGGCCAGGACACGGACGGCGAGACCATCACGGTGCAGAACGGGCGCTACGGGCCGTACCTGAAGAAGGGCTCGGACTCCCGCTCGATCTCCTCCGAGGACCAGATCTTCACGATCACCCTGGAGGAGGCCAAGACCATCTACGCGCAGCCCAAGCAGCGTGGCCGCCAGGCCGCGCGGCCGCCACTCGCGGACCTGGGCGCGGACCCCCTCACGGAGAAGCGCATGGTCATCAAGGAGGGCCGCTTCGGCGCGTACATCACGGACGGCGAGACCAACGTGACGGTGCCGCGCGCGGAGGCGGTCGAGCAGATCACCGCGGCGCGGGCCTCCCAGCTGCTGGCGGAGAAGCGCGCCAAGGGCCCCGCCCCGGCCAAGTCCCCGGCGCGCGGCAAGGCCCGCACCGCGTCGAAGAGCTCCACGTCCAAGGCCTCCGCCTCCAAGGGCACCTCCTCGAAGGCCAAGGCCGGGACGACGACGGCGAAGCGCGCCTCCGCGACGAAGGCAAAGAGCACCACGGGCGCGGCGCGGACCACCCGCAAGGCCCCCGCGAAGAAGTCGAGCTGAGCCCGGGGACGCCGCGAGCGGCGTCGTCGACCGGTGAATCCGCGGGGTGGGACGCGCACCCGCCCCGCCCGCGAGCGAAGGAGCACACATGCGTCTGTCCGTCCTGGACGTCGGCTCGAACACGGTGCACCTGCTGCTGCTGGACGTGTACCCGGGATCCCGCCCGGAGCCGTACGCGTCCCACAAGATGGCGCTGCGCCTGGTGGACCACCAGGACGCCGAGGGGCGGATCACGGACGAGGGGCGGGACCTGCTGACGTCCTTCGTGGTGGAGGCTCGGGACTTCGCGGTGGACCACCGGGCGGAGGACCTGCTGGCGTTCGCCACCTCTGCGATCCGTGAGGCCACCAACGGCGCCGACGTGCTGGAGCACGTGCAGTCCGTGTCCGGGGTGAGCCTCACGGAGCTCTCCGGGGACCAGGAGGCCGCCATCACGTTCTCCGCGGTGCGGCGCTGGTTCGGGTGGAGCGCCGGGCGGATCCTGGACTTCGACATCGGCGGCGGCTCGTTCGAGATGGCGATCGGCACCAACGCGCTGCCCTCGGTGGCCACGTCCGTGCCGCTGGGAGCGGGCCGGCTGTACCGCGGGTACCTGGCGGGGGCGGACGTGGCCTCTCCCGCCCAGTTCAAGGCCCTGCGCAAGCACGTGCGCACCACGCTGCGCCCGGCCGTGGACCGGATCGCCGGGGGCGGGCACCCCAACCTGGTGGCGGGCACGTCCAAGACGTTCCGCTCCCTCGCCCGAATCTGCGGCGCCGCGCCGTCCGCCCAGGGGCCCTACGTGGAGCGGCTCATGCACCTGGAGGACCTGCGGCTGTGGACCCGGCGCATGGAGGCCATGAGCGTGCGGGAGCGCGAGGACCTGCCGGGCGTCTCCGAGTACCGCGCGGCCCAGGTGGTGGCCGGGGCGATCGTCGCGGAGACCGCCATGGACATGCTCGCCGTGGACACCGTGCAGATCTCCCCGTGGGCGCTGCGCGAGGGCCTGATCCTGCGCCGCATGGACCGGCTGGTCCGGGACGCCACGAGCGAGACCGTCAACCCGAAGGACCTGGTGAACCGCCGATGAGCGAGAACCCCGCCGTCTACCGCCCGCACGTGGCGCTGTCCACGAGTTCGCTGTACCCGCAGGGCGTTCCGGAGACCTTCGAGGCCGCCACTCGCCTGGGCTACGACAGCGTGGAGGTGCTCGTCACCCACGAGCGCATGAGCCAGCTGACCCACCAGCTGCTGGACAGCGTGCAGAAGTACCAGATCCCCATCTCCACCATCCACGCGCCCACGCTGCTGTTCACCCAGCAGGTGTGGGGCAAGTCCTGGACCAAGATCCAGATGGCCGCCAAGCTCACCCACCAGGTGGGCGCCGAGGTGGTGGTGGCGCACCCGCCGTTCCGGTGGCAGCGCAAGTACGCCAGGAACTTCGTGGCCGGGGTCCGGGAGGTCTCCCGGATGACGGACACCAAGATCTCCGTGGAGAACATGTACCCGTGGCGCGTGGCCGGGCGGGAGGCCGTGGTCTACTCCCCGCACTACAGCCCGCTGGGCCAGGACTACGACTGGGTCACGTGGGACTTCTCCCACGCCGCCACCGCCAAGATGGACTCCCTCGCGGCCGTGAAGGAGCTCGGCTCCCGGCTGGGCCACGTGCACCTCACGGACGGTTCCGGGCAGACGCTTGCGGACGAGCACCTGCTCCCGGGCCACGGCGTGCAACCGGTCGCGCAGACCCTCGAGTACCTGCGGGACCAGCGCTGGCAGGGCGTGGTGGGCGTGGAGGTCTCCACGCGCAAGTGCGAGACCCCGGAGCAGCGCGACGAGTGGCTTGCCGAGTCCCTGGACTTCGCCCGGCGCCACATGACGCCCACGCCGTAGCCCGCCTGCACCGCTCAGGAGAACCGCCATGGCCGACGCCGCCGCCGCACCCCGTTCCGAGCCCGTGATCCGTGCCTGCCGGGGGCCGCAGGAGCATCCCGCGCTGGTGCGCATCTGCCGCAGCGCGGTGGAGGCCACCCACGACTTCCTGAGCGTGGCGGACCGGGAGTCGATCGCCGCGCACCTGGAGCCGGACTGTTTCCCCGCCGTGGAGCTCACGGTGGCCACTCTGGACGGGGAGCCGGTGGGGTTCGTGGGCACCCTGGGCGGAAGCCTGGAGATGCTCTTCGTCTCCGACGACCACCGCGGCCGGGGGATCGGAAGCTCCCTGCTCGCACACGTGCGCCGGGAGCGGGGCGTCACGGCGGTGGACGTCAACGAGCAGAACCCCGGGGCCGTGGGTTTCTACGAGCACCACGGCTTCCGTACGGTCGGACGCAACGCCACGGACGAGGCGGGGTGCCCGTACCCGATCCTGCACCTCGCGCTGGCGCCGCACGGGTCGCTGCCCACCGCCTGAGCCCGCGGTGCGCACTGCACGGGCCCGCGGGGACGGTCGCGGGACGCCCCGGGGCGCTGTACGGTCGAGACCAGATTTCCCGACATCCGCACCAACCGCGCGTCTTGCCGCCCCTGCTGGGCGGGGACCGCGGGGGCAGAGAGGACTGATCCGATGAGCGAGACCACCCTGACGTTCCTGGGCGCCGGATCCATGAACGGCTCAATCCTGCGCGGTGTGCTGGCCGCGGGCACGGAGGCGGGGCGGGTGCGCGCGACGACCCGTTCGGCGTCGTCGGCGGAAGCCCTGCACGAGGAGACCGGCGTGGAGGTCTTTGCCGGGGAGTCAGATCCCGAGGCGAACACCCAGGCCGTGACGGGCGCGGACGTGGTCCTGCTGGGTGTGAAGCCCTACGCGGTTCTGGACCTGGCCCGGGAGGTCGCCCCCGCGCTGGATCCGGCCACGGTGGTGGTCTCCGTGGCGGCCGGCGTCGCGCTGGACGCGCTGCAGAAGGCACTGCCGGACGGGCAGCCCGTGGTGCGCTGCATGCCCAACACCCCCTCGAGCGTGGGCCGCGGCGCGCTGTCCGTGACGCCGGGGGAGCACACCTCGGCCGAGCAGCTGGCCCGTGTCAGGGAGGTGCTCTCCACCGTGGGCACCGTGGTGGAGGTCCCCGAGCACCTGATCCGCGCGGTCACCGGCGTCTCCGGCTCCGGGCCCGCGTACGTGTTCTACCTGGCCGAGGCCATGCAGCAGGCGGGCGAGCGGCTGGGCCTGGACCCCGAGACCGCGCGCGTGCTCGCCAAGGAGACCGTCTCGGGCGCCGGTGAGCTGCTGCGCCCCGACGACGCCGATCCCGCGGCTCTGCGCCGGGCCGTCACCAGCCCGGGCGGCACCACGGAGCAGGCCATCACCACGTTCGACGAGAAGGGCCTGCGGGAGATCGTCGCCGCGGGTGCCGAGGCGTCCGCGGCCAAGGGCGACGAGATGGAGAAGGAGTACGGCGGCGAGTGACGCCACCGGCCACCCCACGAGACCAGCAAGGCGGTAGCACCATGAGCACGTTCGGCATCGAGGAGGAGTTCCTCCTGATCGACCGCGGGGACAGGCTGCCCGCACGCCCCACTCCGGAGCAGTCCGCGCAGCTGGTCTCCCTCGAGGCGGGCGGCGGTTCCGCCACGCCCGAGTGGCTGGCGTGCCAGGTGGAGGAGACCTCGCCGATCTTCCACGACGCCGCCGGGGCCGTGGACTCGCTCGTGACCTTCCGCACCGCCCTGCACGACGCCACGGACGCCATGGGCATGGACGTGGTGGGACTCGCCGCGGCCCCCGACATCCGCCCGGAACCGGCGGACATCACCGTGAACGAGCGCTACCAGCGCCTCGCCGGGTACACCCCGGCGGTCGCCGCGGACCAGTACATCAGCGGGATGCACGTGCACCTGGGCTTCCCGGACATGGAGGACGCTGTCCGTGCGCTGAACGGGCTGCGCGGCTGGCTGCCCGCGCTCGTGGCGATCGGTGCCAACTCGCCGCTGTGGCGCGGCGCGGAGTCCGGGTTCGAGTCCTGGCGCTCGATCCACTACCGCCGCTGGATTGCCAACGACATCCCTCCGCACTTCAAGGACCTGGCGGACCACGAGCAGCGCGTGGCCGTGCTCAGCGCGTTCGACGTGATGGAGAGCCCCTCCACCCTGAGCTGGCTGGCCCGGCTGTCCCACAAGCACGGCACCCTGGAGATCCGGGCGTGCGACGTGCAGCTCGAGGCGCAGGACTCCGTGGCCATCGCGGTGCTGATCCGCGCCCTGGCGGACTACGCAATGGACGTCCCGCCCACCATGGAGTTCAGTCAGGAGTACCTGGACATCGCCCTGTGGCAGGCGGCCCGCTGGGGGCTCAGCGGCCGGGTGCTGGACCCCGTGGCCGCCGAGCTGGTCCCGGGCGAGGCGCTGGTCACCGACCTGCTGGAGCGGGTGCGGGACTACTACCCCACGGCGGCGGACCGCGAGTTCGCCGAGGCCGGGGTCCGCCGGATCGCGGAGCGCGGCAACGGGGCCATCCGGCAGCGCCGCGCCTTCGCCCGCGCGGGGATCCCCGGTGTCATGGACATGGCCACCGCGGCGATGACGGCCGACCCGCGGGCCTGAGTCGGGGAACGGGGCACGGTTCCGCTGCGGCGTGCACGCGCGTGCGGGTCGGTACGACGCCGCTGCGCCCGCGGGTGCCGCCGCGTGCCCTCCCCAGCGGGCCGGGACAGCCGCCGGCGTCCTGCGGGTGACGGGCACCCGGGAGGCGACCGTGCGGCGTCGTCCTACGGGCGGGCGGCGAAGCGCTCGATGAGGTCCACGTGCCCGGAGACGATCAGCAGGTCCCGCGAGGAGACCGTGGTCTCGGGGCGCGCGTAGGTGAAGTCCTCGCCGGGGGACTTCACGCCCACCACGGTCACGCCGTACTTGGAGCGGATGTGGGACTCGCCCAGCGTGAAGCCCTGGGTCTCGCGGGGTGGGTACATCTTGACGATCGCGAAGTCGTCGTCGAACTCGATGTAGTCCAGCAGGCGCCCGGAGACCAGGTGCGCGGTGCGCCGCCCGGCGTCGGCCTCCGGGAAGATCACGTGGTGCGCGCCGATGCGCGCGAGGATCTTGCCGTGCGCGGGGGAGATGGCCTTGGCCCAGATCCGGTCGATGCCCAGGTCCACCAGGTTGGCGGTGATCAGCACCGAGGACTCGATGGACGTGCCCACCCCCACCACGGCCGAGGAGAACTCGGTGGCACCGATCTGGCGCAGGGCGTCCATGTCCGTGGCCTCGGCCTCGACCACGTGGGTGAGCTGCCCGGACATCTTCTGCACGAGCGCGGCGTCCCGTTCCACGCCCAGCACCTCGCGGCCCTGTTGGATCAGCTGCAGTGCGGTGGCCGCGCCGAAGCGGCCCAGACCGACCACCAGCACGGGCGCGGCGTGGGAGGAGTTCTTAGCCAATGATCGGCCTCTCTTCCGGGTAGGAGTACAGCCGCCGCCGGGAACGCAGCGCGAGCGCGGTGGCCACGGTGTTGGTGCCGATGCGGCCCACCAGCATGATCACGGACAGTGCGTACTTGCCCGCGTCCGGGGAGGCCGCGGAGACACCCGTGCTCAGCCCGCACGTGGCGTACGCGGAGATGACTTCGAACAGTACGTGGTCCAGCGGCAGGTGCGTGAGCGAGATCATCACGGCGCAGCCCAGCAGGATCACGGAGGCGCCCATCATGATCACGGAGATCGCGATGCGCAGCACGGAGTCCGGAATGGTGCGGAAGAACGCGATCACGGACTGGTCGCCGCGCGCCTCGGCGAGGATGGCCAGGAAGACGACCGCGAGCGTGGTCACCTTGATCCCACCGGCCGTGGACGCCGAGCCACCCCCGGCGAACATCATGGCGTCCGTGAGCAGCAGGGTGACCTGCGAGGTGTCCGGCATGTCCACCAGGTTGAAGCCGCCCGAGCGCATCATCACGGAGGCGAAGAACCCTTGGAAGATCCGCTCGGACACGGACTTGCCGCCCAGGGTGGCCGGGTTGCTCCACTCCACGGCCAGGAACAGCACCCACGCGAGCACCAGCAGGATGGCCGTGGTGACCACGGTGAGCTTGGCGTTGAGGTTCCACCGGTTGAAGCGGAAGCCCACCTGGCGCAGCACCAGGATCACGGGGAAGCCCAGCGAGCCCACGATCACGCCCACGGACACCGGCAGCAGGATCAGCCACACGGTGGGCCCGGCGTGGTCGTAGGGCACCAGGCCGTCCGTGTGGGGGGTGAAACCGGCGTTGTTGAAGCTGGACACGGCGTAGAACACGCCGTGCCACAGGGCGGTGCCCAGCGGCTCGCCCTCCGCGAGGAAGCCCACGGAGAGCACCACCGCGAGGGCCGCCTCGATGGAGATGGAGGTGATCACGATGATCTGCAGCAGCGAGCCCACCTCGCCCAGGCGCCCGATGTTCAGGGCCTCCTGCGTGATGAGCTTGGACTTCAGCCCCAGCTTCCGCCCGATCGCCAGCGCCAGGATGGAAGTCATGGTCAGGGTGCCCAGACCGCCCACCTGGATGGCCACGAGGATCACCACCTGCCCCAGCACGGACCACTGCGCCGCGGTGGACACCGTGGTCAGTCCCGTGACGGTCACCGCGGAGGTGGCGGTGAACACGGCGTCCACGAAGTGCGTGTGCCGCCCGGGCTGCGCGGACACCGGCAGCCACAGCAGCAGCGCGAAGCCGAGGTCCACGATCACGAACACGATCACGGCCAGCCGGGCGGGGGAGGAATCCGCGACCCGGTCCACGAAGTCGCGCACACCGCGTGCCGCGCGCGAGGTCAGGGGCTCCGTGGTGGGCGCCTCGGTCTCGGACTCCTCCACGGCACTGCACTGTTCGAGCTCGCTCACGGCACCTCCTCGGGAACGTCGCGGGTGGGATCGGGGCGCACGCGGCGGCGCGGGCCCCGGGCTCGTTGCGGGCAACGTCCCCCAGTATCCCCCGTGCCGGTGCGGTGCCGCGACAGCCCCGGGACCCGAGTGGTCTAATGGGCTTGTGACCTCCGCAACAAGGGGCAAGGACGCCCTGCACCCCACCAGCGTCTACTGGGACCCGCAGCTGCTGCAGTACAACTTCGGGGACTACCACCCCATGAGTCCCACGCGCTTGGACGCCACCATGCGCCTGGTGCGCGAGCTGGGCCTGGACACCGCGGAGAACGTGCGGGTCACCGTCCCGGAGGTCCCGGAGGACAGTGTCCTGGAGCTCGTGCACACCCCCGAGTACGTGGCCTCCGTCCACGCCGTCTCCGAGGATCCCACCCGCGAGATCCCCGAGTGCGGGCTGGGCACGGAGGACACCCCCGGCTACGAGGGCATCCACGAGTCCAGTGCCCGGCTGGTGGGCGGCAGCTACCAGGGCGCCATGGACCTGCTCAGCGGCTCGGTGGTGCACGCGGTGAACTTCAGCGGGGGCATGCACCACGCGGCCGCGGACCGAGCCTCGGGCTTCTGCGTGTACAACGACTGCGCCGTGGCCATCCAGCACCTGCTGGACAACGGTGTGCAGCGGGTGCTCTACGTGGACGTGGACGGCCACCACGGGGACGGCACGCAGTCGATCTTCTACAGCGAACCCCGCGTGATGACCATCTCCCTGCACGAGACGGGGCTCTCCCTTTTCCCCGGCTCGGGCTTCGCCAACGAGATCGGTGAGGGCGAGGCCGCGGGCACCGCCGTGAACGTGGCCGTGCCCACCCGCGCGGACGACTCCCAGTGGCTGCGCGCGTTCGACGCCGTGGTCCCGCCCATCGCGCGCGAGTTCCGCCCCGAGGTGATCGTCTCCCAGCACGGCTGCGACTCCCACTTCCAGGACGAGCTCACGCACCTGCGCGTGAGCGTGGACGGGCAGCGCCAGATCGCACTGTCCATGTCCGAGCTGGCGGGGGAGCTGTGCGAGGGCCGCTGGCTGGCCACGGGCGGGGGCGGCTACGACGTCCACGACGCCGTTCCCCGCTCCTGGGCCCACCTGGTGGGCGTGGCCTCCGGGCACCCGGTGGACGTGAGCACCCCCGTGCCGCAGCCCTGGCGGGACTACATGAGCGAGAAGTACGGCGGGCGCCCTCCCGAGTCCATGGGCGACGACGTGGACCTCTGGTGGCGTTCCTGGGAGATCGGCTACGACCCCAACGACGAGACCGACCGCAGCATCATGGCCACGCGCAAGGAGGTCTTCCCCCACTGGGGACTGGACCCCTGGTACGACTGAGCGCACCGGACGGCACCGGACCACGGCCCGGCACCACCCGGGCACCGGATTGGGGCGGACACGTGCGCTCCCACTAGGCTGTTTCCCATGTCCCACGATGCATATTCCGCCTTGTCCGACCCCACCCGACGCCGCATCCTCGCGGCACTGCGGGGCGGTCCGAGGCCCGTGGGCGAGCTGGTCACGGAGCTGGAGGTCTCCCAGCCCACGGTCTCCAAGCACCTCAAGGTGCTGCGGGATGCGCACATGGTCAGCACCCGCGCGCAGGGACAGAAGCGCTTCTACAGCATCGCGCCCGAGCCGCTCACCGAGGTCGCCGACTGGCTCGACGAGCTCGTGGCCGCGGCGGAGGCCGCACCGCAGTCCGCGCCGGTTCCGGAGACGGCGGCCACACCGTCGCACGACGACGCCGCACGGTCGGGGGACGACCCGACCGCGCCTTCCCGGGACCACGCCAACGCGCCCTCCCCGGCCGAGGAGGACGTCACCGAGACCACCCCTCCGACCGGGGACGTCCCCGAGACCTCGCCCACCGTTGGTGCGGACATGCCGTCCCGGACGGCGGGCACCGAGGGGGATGCCGCCGTCGCCGCGCCTGCTGGCCAGGAGGCCGCCCCGGCCGTTGAGCCCGCGGGGGAGGACGTCGCGGAGCCCGCGGAGCTCCCCGCGGCCGAGCCGGAGCGCTCCGTTCCGTGGTTCACGGCGGACGTCACCGAGGTGACCGGGCCCGCGGCGGTCGAGAGCGACGTCGAGCCGGACGGTGCCGCCGTGGACGGCGAGGACGCAGACGCCACCGCTGAGGACGCCGCGGACGAGAGCACCCCGAGCGCCCGGACCGCAACCTCCGGTGAGGACGTGGTGGCCGAGACCGCAGGCTTGCACGCGGACTCCGCGGACGCGGTGGCAAACGTCGAGCACGATCCCGCCGAGGACGTCGCGGACGCGGTGGCGGACGTCGAGCGGGAGACCGCGACCGGAGGGCTCGACGCGGCAGCCGCTAGGGTGGAGGACGATGTCCCCGCCGACTCGACCGCGCAGCCGGGTGCCGCGCACGAGGAGGAGCCCCGCGGCGTCGAGCCCCGCGACCTCCCCGAGGACACCGCCTCACCGGAGCCCGCGGAGCCGATGCGTCCGCGCGGTGGGGCGCATCGCCGTCAGAGCGGTCTGCTGTCCACTCTGACGGGCTTCCGGCGCCGAGGCCGCGGCTCACGCCGCGACTGAGCGCGCATCCGCAGACACTTTCAAGACGGCAGGAGAGACATGCACGAGAAACTGATCCCCATCCGACAGATCATCACGGCACGCAACCCGGGGGAGTCCGAGTTCCACCAGGCCGTGGACGAGGTCTTCGAGTCCCTGGGGCCCGTGGTGGCGCGCCACCCGGAGGTGCTGGACTCCGCGATCGTGGAGCGGATCTGCGAGCCCGAGCGGCAGATCATCTTCCGCGTGCCGTGGGTGGACGACCAGGGCGAGGTGCACATCAACCGCGGCTTCCGCGTGGAGTTCAACTCCGCCCTGGGCCCGTACAAGGGTGGGTTGCGCTTCCACCCCTCGGTGTACCTGGGGATCGTGAAGTTCCTGGGCTTCGAGCAGATCTTCAAGAACGCGCTCACGGGCATGCCCATCGGCGGCGGCAAGGGCGGTTCGGACTTCGACCCCTCCGGGCGCAGCGACGCCGAGATCATGCGCTTCTGCCAGTCCTTCATGACCGAGCTGTACCGCCACATCGGCGAGTACACGGACGTTCCCGCCGGTGACATCGGCGTGGGCGGCCGGGAGATCGGATACCTGTTCGGCCAGTACAAGCGGATCACCAACCGCTACGAGTCCGGTGTGCTCACCGGCAAGGGCCTGTCCTGGGGCGGCTCCCTCGTGCGCACCGAGGCCACCGGCTACGGCGCGGTGATGTTCGCCGAGGAGATGCTCAAGACGCAGGGCAAGACCTTCGAGGGCCGGGACGTGATCGTCTCCGGTTCCGGCAACGTGGCCATCTACGCGATCGAGCGTGCGCAGTCCCTCGGGGCCAAGGCGCTGACCGCCTCGGACTCGGGTGGCTACGTGGTGGACAAGGACGGCATCGACCTGGATCTGCTCAAGCAGATCAAGGAGGTGGAGCGCGGGCGCATGAGCGACTACGCCGAACGCCGCGGCTCCTCCGCCACCTACGTGGCCGGCGGTTCCGTGTGGGACGTCCCGGGATCCGTGGCCCTGCCGTGCGCCACCCAGAACGAGCTCAACGGCCGCCAGGCCAAGACCCTGCTGGAGAACGGCGTGGTGGCCGTGGCCGAGGGTGCGAACATGCCCTGCACCACGGACGCCGTGCACCTCTTCCAGGAGTCGGACGTGCTGTTCGCCCCGGGCAAGGCCGCGAACGCCGGCGGTGTGGCCACCTCCGCCCTGGAGATGCAGCAGAACGCCTCGCGGGACTCGTGGAGCTTCGAGCACACGCAGGACCGGCTGCAGGAGATCATGCGCGGCATCCACGAGACCTGCGCGGAGACCGCGGACGAGTACGGCATGCCCGGCAACTACGTGGCCGGCGCGAACATCTCCGGGTTCATCAAGGTGGCGCGCGCCATGGTGGCCCAGGGCATCATCTGATCACACGCACGGTCACGAGACGTCTCGCAAGGTGGGCCAGCCGCGTCGTGGCGCGGCTGGCCCACCCGCCGAGTCTAGGGTGGGGAACATGGCAACGCATCGAGAGGTTCTGCAGTGGCTCGAGAACGAGCTGTTCGACGGACACCTGGTGCTGGGGCAGCGGCTGCCCACTGACAAGGACCTCGCGGCGATCTTCCGGGTCTCCCGCAGCTCCATGCGCGAGGCGCTGAAGATCCTGGAGGCGCAGGGCATCGTCAAGCTCTTCGAGGGCCCGCACCGCGGGATCCTCCCGATCCTGGTGCGTGAGCCGGCGGCGTCCGCGGGACCGGCGCTGCAGCTGCACATGGCCACCTCCGAGCACCCCCTGCGGGACATCGTGGAGGCCCGGGTGCTGCTGGAGACCGCCGCCCTGCACGCCGCCCAGCAGCGCAGCATCCCCCGTGAGGAGCTGCAGGGGATCATGGCCCAGATGGACCGCGAGGACCTCGGGCTCAAGCAGTTCCACGACCTCTACGTGAGCTTCCACATAGCGCTCGTGAAGTCCTGCGGCAACGCCGTGAACGTGGCGCTGTTCACCGCGCTGCGCGACTCCATCTACGAGTACACGATGGCGCTGGTGGGCCACGTGCCCCTGTGGTCCACCACGTCCAGCCGGATCCGCGCGGAGCACCGCGCGATCGTGGGCGCGCTGGAGGCGGGGGACCGCACCCTGGCGGCCCGGCTCGTGCGGGAGCACATCGAGTACCAGTACGAGGAGGCCGGGGTGGACCCGGACCAGGCCCGCAGCACCACGGCGGACCCCCGCGCACTGGGGGAGGTGGGGCACCCGGGCCCCGCGGCGTCGTCGTCCGCCCCGGGCGAGGAGCACGAGCTGAGCTCGCAGCGCCGGGCGAGCGCGTGAGACCGGCCCTCCGTTTTCGGGCGGGGCGGGGTCACGCGGTAGGCTATGCCGTAGTTTGCCGTTAATCGGATGTTGCCCCTGAGTTCCACGGGGCGGGGTGGCGTCGACTCGCGACCCCCAGCAAACACACTGTCCAGAGAATTGTGAGGGATCCTATGGGTTCGGTCATCAAGAAGCGCCGCAAGCGCATGTCCAAGAAGAAGCACCGCAAGCTGCTTCGCAAGACCCGCCACCAGCGCCGCAACAAGAAGTAGTCGCGCTCGCGCCAGGCCCCGTTCCCGCACCAGGGAACGGGGCCTGTGCCGTGTGCGTAGCATGGGCGCCATGACCGATCACCCCCGCGTTGCCCAGCCGTCCACAGGCCCCGGCGCCCCGGGGAGCCCGGGTGCCGCACGCTCCGCGTCGGCGCGCGCGGGCCACGACGACGCCGCGGGGCCGGGTTCCGGAGCCACGCATCCGGCACGCACCCCGGCCGGGAGCGCCGGAACCGCAGGCAGTGCCGGGACCGCTGGAGCTGCCGGAGCCGCTCACACAGCCGGAACCCCTGGAGCAGTTGGAACCGCCGGAACTGCCCGGCGCACCGGTGGCCTGCTGGCCGGGGTGGACTGGACGCGCCCCCGGCCGCGGCACGAGGTGGTGCTGCTGACGAAACCCGGGTGCCACCTGTGCGACGACGCCCGCGAGGTGGTCCAGCGGGTCTGCGCGCAGACCGGCAGCGCGCTGCGCGAGCAGGACATCACCGGGGACGAGGCGCTCACCCGGGACTACGCCGAGTTCGTGCCCGTGGTCTTCGTGGACGGAGCGGCGTGGGACCGCTGGCGGATCGACGCCGAGCGGCTGCGCTCCGTGCTGGAGTGAGCCGCGGATTGGGGCCTTCCCCCGGGGTTTGAGACACTGGGGCCATGGCTTCCGCAACCGTTCACCTCCTGCGCCACGGCGAGGTCCACAACCCCGAGCACGTGGTCTACGGGCGTCTGCCGGACTACCACCTCTCCGAGAAGGGGGCCCGCATGGCGGAGGCCGCCGCCGCGGACCTCGCCCAGCGGGTGCAGGCGGGGGACGAGATCGTCTACCTGGCCTGCTCCCCGCTGACCCGCACCCGGGAGACCGCCGCCCCGGTGGCGCGCGAGCTGGGCCTGGACGTTCACACGGACGAACGGCTGATCGAGCCGGCCAACCACTTCGAGGGCCTGCACGTGACACCGGCCGAGCTGGCCAGGCCCCGGCACTGGCCCCACCTGCTCAACCCCCTGCGCCCCTCGTGGGGCGAGCCGTACCGCGAGCAGGTCGCGCGCATGGCCGAGGCCGTGCGGGAGATCGCCCGGGAGGCGGTCCGCCGCGGGGGCGACGGCGCCCAGGCCGTGGCCGTGTCCCACCAGCTGCCCATCTGGCTCACCCGCCTCTCCGCGGAGGGCCGGCCCCTGCCGCACGACCCGCGCCGCCGCGAGTGCAACCTGGCCTCCCTCACGTCCCTGACCTTCCGGGACGTCGACGCCGCCGAGGTCCCCACGGTCTCCTACCGCGAGCCGGCCGCGCACCTCTATCCAGGTGTCAACCAGCTTCCCGGCTCATAATCGATGTCCCACCCCACCCGACCCCTTCCAGGTGCTGCCCCCGTGAACTCACTGCCCTCCTCCTCCCGGCGCCCGGCCACCCGAGCACGCGTGCGCACGGGCGTCATTGCCGTGGTGGCCGCGGTGGGTCTCGCACTCACGGGGTGCTCGTCCTCGGACGACAGCCTCGCGCAGCAGGCCAACGCCGGCGGGGACAAGGGCTACGTGGCCGGTGACGGCTCCGTGAGCGAGTACGCCCCGGACAAGCGAGGGGAGCCCGTGGCCTTCGACGCCGCCATGTTCGACGGCTCCACCGTGAGCGCCGAGAGCATGCGCGGCAAGCCCGTGGTGCTGAACTTCTGGTACGCCGGCTGCGCCCCGTGCCGCGCCGAGGCGCCGGACCTCGTGGCGCTGCACGAGGAGTACGGGGACAAGGCCCGGTTCATGGGCGTGAACCTGCGGGACCAGAAGGCCACCGCCGAGGCGTTCGAGCGCACCTTCGGCGTGGACTACCCCTCCGCCACAGACGTCAACGGTGCGGTGCTGCTGGCGCTGAGCGACTACGTCCCGCCGCAGGCCGTGCCCACCACCCTGGTGCTGGACCCGCAGGGCCGGGTGGCAGCGCGCGTGCTGGGCAAGGCGGACAAGTCCACCCTGGACGCGCTCATCAAGGACACGGTGGCCGAGTCCGCATGAACGGCAATCCCTTCGCCGAGGTGATCCTCGACGGCTCACTGATTGCCGCGCTGCCCGTGGCCCTGCTCGCGGGCTTCGTCTCCTTCGCCTCCCCGTGCGTGCTGCCGCTGATCCCCGGGTACCTGGGCTACATCACCGGGCTCACGGGCGCGGACCTGCGCGAGCAGAAGCGCGGGCGGATCTTCTGGGGCGTGCTGCTGTTCGTCCTCGGCTTCTCCGTGGTGTTCGTGGTGATGTCCGTGGTGCTCGCCCAGCTGGGGGCGTTCGCGTGGTTCCTGGGCCAACGCTGGATCATGGTGGTGCTGGGTCTGCTGGTGGCGCTCATGGGCGTGGTGTTCCTGGGCGGCTTCTCGTGGTTCCAGCGCGACCGCAAGATCGAGCGCCGCCCACCTCCCGGGCTGTGGGGTGCACCCGTGCTCGGGATGACCTTCGGGCTGGGCTGGGCGCCGTGCATCGGGCCCACGTTCGCGGCCGTGCAGGCCCTCGCCTACGTGGACGGCGCCTCCACGGGCAAGGCCGTGGTGCTGACCGCCGCCTACTGTCTGGGACTGGGTGTCCCGTTCATCCTCATCGCCCTGGCGCTGCGCCGGGGCATGGGCGCCATGTCCTTCTTCCGCCGCCACCGCCTCACGCTGCAGCGCGTGGGCGGCGTGGTGCTCGTGCTCATCGGGCTGGCCATGGCCACGGGCGTGTGGTCCGCGCTGGTCTCCTGGATCCAGTCCGAATTCGTAACCGATTGGGTGATGCCGATATGACTTCAGCGCGCACTCCGCGTGAGCGGAACCCGAAGCGCTCCGACGTGGAGGTCCCGGCCCTCGGCCCGGTGGGCATGCTGCGCTGGGCGTGGCGGCAGCTGACCAAGATGTCCACCGCGCTGGTGCTGCTGCTGCTGCTCGCGATCGCCGCGGTCCCCGGCTCCCTGTTCCCCCAGCGGGTGCAGGACCCGGACGCCGTGACCAGCTACATCCAGGCCAACCCCACCATGGGGCCCTGGCTGGACCGGCTGCAGCTCTTCGACGTGTACTCGTCCTACTGGTTCTCCTCGATCTACATCCTGCTGTTCATCTCCCTGGTGGGCTGCGTGATCCCGCGCGCGGTGCAGCACTTCAGGGCGTGGCGCTCCAAGCCCCCGCGCACCCCGCGGCGGATCTCCCGCATGCCGCAGTACCGCAAGGTCATGCTCGGCGGGCGGGACGGCGCGCCCGGCCCCACCCCGGACGAGGCCGTGGAGCAAGTCGCGGCCGCCCTGAAGAAGCGCGGCTACCGGGTGGCGCCGCAGGACCTCGGCACCGCGGCGCCGTCGGTGGCCGCGGAGCGCGGGATGCTCAAGGAAGTGGGCAACATCCTCTTCCACGTGGCGCTGCTGGCCGTGCTGATCTCCGTGGCCATCGGCTCCCTCTACGGGTACAAGGGCCAGAAGGTGGTGGTGGAGGGCGAGTCCTTCGTGAACACCCTGGTGGACTACGACTCCTTCAACCCCGGGACCAACTTCGACGCGGACTCGCTCAACCCGTTCTCGGTGCAACTGAAGTCCTTCGAGGCCACCTTCAACCGGGACACCTCGGACCCCAAGCACTACGGCCAGCCCACGGACTTCAACGCGGACCTCACGGTCACGGACAAGCCCGGCGCCACGCCCCAGGACGTCAACCTGGCGGTCAACAAGCCGCTGAACATCGACGGCACCAAGGTGTACCTGGTGGGCAACGGCTACGCCCCCGTGATCCGCGTGAAGGACGGCAAGGGCAACGTGGCGTACGAGGGCCCCGTGGTCACGGTCCCCTCCGACTCCGTGTACACGTCCTCGCTGACCCTCAAGGTCCCGGACGCCGCACCGGACCAGCTGGGCTTCGTGGGGCTGCTGCTGCCCACCGCGGTCTCCCAGGAGGGCCAGATCCCCAAGTCCGTGGACCCGGCGCTGAACAACCCGGCGCTGATCCTCTCCTCGTTCTCCGGGGACCTGGGCCTGGACAGCGGCCAGCCGCAGAACGTGTACGTGCTGGACACCCAGAGGCTCACCGAGCTCAACTCCATGACCTCGGAGAACGGGCCCATCATGCTGGACGCCCAGCACCGCACCGCCGATCTGCCCGACGGCAAGGGCAGCGTGGAGTTCCTGGACGTCAAGCGCTACGTGGGCCTGGACGTGCACAGCGACCCCGGGCGGATCCCGGCGTTCATCTCCTTCCTGGTGGCGTTCGCGGGGCTGATCATGAGCCTGTTCATCGCCCGCCGCCGGGCCTGGGTGCGGGCCACCGAGACGGAGGACGCCAACGGGGTGCGGTGTACTGTTCTGGAGTACGGACTGCTGGCACGCGGTGAGGACCACCGGCTGGGCGCGGAAGCGGAAAAACTGACAGCACTGTGGACGTCACTGTGGGAGGACCGCGGTGTCCGGGAGTTCCACCTGAAATCGTCGGATGAGGCGCAGAACAATGGGTAGCGACATCAATGTGACTTTGGGCAACTGGAGCGAGTGGTTCATGCTCCTGGCCGCCATGACCTACATGGTGGTGTTCGTGGCGTTCGTGTGGGACATGGCCAGCCACTCCAAGACCCTGGGGGTCCAGGAGCAGCGCGCGCGCAAGCGTGCCGAGGCTGCCGCGGAGTCCCCGCAGCTGGTGGCCGCGGGCGCGTCCCGCGGGGCCGGGGCGGCGTCGTCCTCCGGCGGTGGCAGCGTGTCCTCGCGCGAGGCCGCGGGATCGTCCGTGGCGAGCGAGTTCCGCACCTCGGCGGACAACCCCGCCCGCGCGGTGGGCGAGTTCGAGGCCCTGAACTACCGCCGCGACGCCCGCCGCCCCGCGGCCCGGGTGGCCGTGACGCTGATGGTGCTCGCGTTCGCGCTGCACGCCTTCGCCGTGATCTCCCGCGGTGTGGCCGCGGACCGCGTGCCGTGGGCCAACATGTACGAGTTCTGCAGCACCGGCGCCCTGGTGGTCTCGGGCGTGTACCTGGTCACGCTGGCCTTCAAGGACCTGCGCTTCGTGGGCCCCATGGTCTCGGGCCTCGTGCTGACCATGCTGTGCCTGGCCACCATCGCGTTCCCCACGCCGGTGTCCCCGCTGCAGCCCGCCCTGCAGTCCTACTGGCTGATCATCCACGTGTCGATCGCGGTGGCCGCCTCGGGCATCTTCACCATCACGTTCGCCATGGCCGTGCTGCAGCTGCTGCAGTCCCGCCGTGAGAAGCGCCTGGCCGCGGGCGAGGAGTCCCGCATGGGCTTCCTGCGCGCCGTGCCCAACTCGGTGACGCTCGAGAACTTCGCGTTCCGGCTCAACTCCGTGGGCTTCGTGTTCTGGACCTTCACCCTGGCCGCTGGCGCCATCTGGGCGGACCAGGCGTGGGGCCGCTTCTGGGGCTGGGACACCAAGGAGGTCTGGACCTTCGTGGTGTGGACCGTCTACGCCGCCTACATGCACGCCCGCGTGACCCGCGGCTGGAACGGCAACCGTTCCGCGTGGCTGGCGATCGCCGGCTACCTGTGCGTGGTCTTCAACTTCACCGTGGTCAACACGCTGTTCCCGGGGCTGCACTCCTACTCGGGTCTGTGACCTCGCGGCCGGGTGGCGCCGACGACGCCGCCCGCGCCCCCATACGGCAGAGCCCGCCTCCGCATGTGCTTGCGGAGGCGGGCTCTTTTCGTGTGCATCCCGGGGTGCAGGAGACGGGCCCGGGTGCGGCGGAGACCACCGCCTGCGTCAGGATCGCGGGTCGGTGTCCTCTGCTGCGGGGTGGTTCTCGGTCGGGCCCTCGTCACCCGGGTTCTCCCGGCGGGGCTGCGGTTCTCGCGGATCAGTGCCGCGGGAATCGGTGCCCTGTGAATCGGTGCCGCGGAAATTGGTGCCTCGGGAATCGGCGTCCGGGGCGCTCGTGCCGTCCTCGGCGTCGTCCGTGCCGGGGCGGGCGCCGGGGGCGCGGCCCGTGCGCTTGAGCTCGTTCTCCCACTCCTGCAACCGGCGTGCCTGCTCCTGCTGCTTGCGGCGCTCCTCGAGGTTGCGCAGGAACTGGGGGTCGTCGTCCGGCCCGCGGCCGCGCTCGGGGGCGCGGGCGGCGTCGTCCTGCCGGGGGCGTCCGAAGAAGAGCCACAGCAGCGCGCCCACCACCGGCAGCAGCAGGATCACCAGCAGCCAGGCGCCCTTGGGGATGGCCCGCACGCGGTACCGGTCCGACTGCGCACACTCGATGAGCGCGTAGATGATGACGCCCACCGCGAGCGCACCCGCGGTGATGATGAGAATCGCTCTGCCCATGCGTGTCATCCTAGGCGAGCGGGCCGGGTGCACCCCGTTCATGGCGCGCGGTCCGGGGAAGCGGCGGGCACGAGCGCCGCGGCGCCGTGCGCCGACCGTGCCCGGGAGCCGGGCGTGGCCGGGCGGGGGCGGCGGGCAGGGCGGCGTCGCGGACGTGGGCGGTGACGGACAGCGGGCACGCACCTCGCACGCACCCACCGGCCCAGCGAGGTTGTGCGGGGACGGGGCGGGCGCCCACCGGGGGCGTGCCCCCGGGGAGCACCCAGGGCGCACGCTTAGACTGGTGCCGTGAACTTCGTGAAGTATTCCCTGCTGCGCCTGGGCATCCTGGTGGTCCTGTTCCTGCTGTTCATGCTCGCGGGCCTGGGACTCGTGTTCTCCGGGATCGCCGCCGTGCTGGCCGCGTTTGCCATCTGCTACATCTTCTTCCCCAAGCTGCACTATGCCGCCGGGCAGGACTTCCACCGCTTCATCTCCCGCTCGCCCAAGCCCGCCAACCGCGTGGCGCTGGAGGACCAGGAGATCGAGGACACGTACACGGACGCCGAGTCCCGCAAGGACGTCTGAGCGGGCTCAGCCCACGTACTGGTAGACCAGCACCGCCACCGCGTACAGCACGGTGACACCCAGGTTGATGAACCCGCACTGTTTGAGCACGGGGATCAGCTCGCGCCGCTCGGGGGTCTGGAGCACCGTGCTCGCCGCGCCCACGGCCAGCGGGCTCATGGCGTAGACCAGCAGCACCCAGGGGTTGTGGGGCACCAGCAGCAGCGGCAGGAGCATGCCCACGAGCAGCTCCGCCGTGAACGCGAGGCGCGCCCGGGGATCGCCGAGCCGCACCGCCAGGGTCTGCTTGCCCACCTCCCGGTCACCGGGGATGTCCCGCACGTTGTTGGCCATGAGCAGCGCGCACGCGAACAGCCCGGTGGAGACGGACATGACCCACGCGTCCGCGTTCAGCCGCCCCGCCTGGGTGAGCGTGGTGCCCAGGGTGGCCACGAGCCCGAAGAAGATGAACACGAACACGTCCCCGAGGCCCATGTAGCCGTAGGGTTTGCGCCCGCCCGTGTAGCCCCAGGCCGCGGCAATCGCCAGCAGACCCACGAGCGCGAGCCACCACTGCTGGGAGAGCACCACGAGCGCGGCACCGGCCAGCGCGGCCACCCCGAAGCACGCGAACGCGGCCAGCCTGACCTGGTGGGGAGCGGCGGCCCCGGAGCCGGTGAGCCGCAGGGGCCCCACGCGCTCGTCATCGGTGCCGCGCACGCCGTCCGAGTAGTCGTTGGCGTAGTTCACACCCACCTGCAGGGCAAGCGCGACGACCAGCGCGAGCAGCGCCGGGCCGATCCGCGCGCCGAACATGGCCTGCGCGGCCGCGGTTCCGGCGATCACGGGTGCCGCGGCCATGGGCAGTGTGCGGAGCCGCGCCCCCTCGACCCACTGAGCTGGTGTGGCCACGGTGCAACCTTTCGTGAACTGACGGCGAATTCATCCCATTGTCCCACGCGCTGTGCAGGTGCACATGCCACCGGGCGCCCGGGGTTGTCGGGCCTGTCGGCGCACGATGCCGCCCGCCCCGGCCGATGCCCCGGGCGTCCGGGGAGGGCGTGGGGGTGGGCCAGGGGACTGCGACAGGGACGTCCAACCGGTGGGGGTCCCCGCGGCGCAGGGCGGCGAGCTCTGACGTGTCGGGCGTTCGGTGCTGCCGGAACGGGTCAGGGGGCCTCCACCGTGGTCTCCCGCAGCTCGGGATTCCAGCGGCGCAGCGCGGTGACCTCCAGGATCTCCGGCGCCGGGCTGGCACCGAGGACCTCGAGGGCCCGGGCCACGGTGGGCCCGTCCATACGCTTGGCCAGGGTCACGTGCGGGACCCACGGCCGGGACTCCTCGGGGCCGTCCGTTTGCAGAGCCCGGAGGTCCTCGACGGCCGTGAGCACCGCGGCCGGGACCGCCAGCGCCTCGGCCAGCACCCACGGGCCCCTGCCCAGGACCACGAGGCCCGTGACGGGCAGGGTGCACGGCAGCAGGGTCCCGAACAGCTCCCTGGCACGCTGCAGCACCGACTCCTCGAAGCGCGGTGCGGACAGCACCGTCACGTGCGGGGCGTTGGATGATCCGCGGTGGCGGGCCAGGTTGGGCAGCCCCGCGCGCTCGAGGGCGTCCCAGCGCTCACGGATCGCGGCGTCGTGGGCGGGGGAGAACACGAGGTCCAGGGAGTGCAGGGGCATGGATCCTCCGGTCAGGACGAAGCGCGGTCCGGGTGCTGGGGCCCCTGCCGGGGTGCACTCGGTCGCTCGTCCGACGCCTGCGGGGGTGCTGCGGGTTCCTCGGTGAACAACGCCCCGGCGGCCCTGCGGTCCGGCTTGCCGGTGGTCAGCAGCGGCAGGTGCGCCACGTGGCGCCACTGCTTGGGAACGGCGGGGGCGCCCAGGCGTTCGCGGACGGCCCGGGAGAGGTCGTGCTCCAGATCCCGATGCTCGGGGGAGGAGCCCTGCGACCGGGTGCCTTCGTGGGATCGGGGATTCCGCGCGGCCACGACCGCGGCCACGGTCTGCCCCCACTCCGGGTGCGCCACCGGCACCACGAGCGCCTGGCGGACCCGTTCATCCGCCAGCAGCACCTCGGCGACCCGACCCGCGGAGACCTTCACGCCGCCGGTGTTGATCACGTCGTCGGTGCGGCCCAGCACGGTGAGCCGGCCGTGCTCGTCCAGGCTGCCGAGGTCGTCGGTGCGGTACCAGCGCCGCCCGTCCGCCACGCGGAAGTGCGCGGCGGTTTGCTCGGGGTCGTCCAGGTAGCCCGAGGCAACCACCTCACCTCCCAGCCAGATGCGGCCCTCGACCGGTGCCACCGGGGACGGTTCACTGGCAGAACCTGCCGCCACGGAGGGAGCCACCGCCGACCCCGCCTCTGCGGGCAAGGTCCCCGCAGCCCCCACCTCTGCGGGCGAGTTCCCCACCGGCCCATCCTCGGCAGAGGAAGTTCCCATGGACTGCTCCTCGGCGGGAGGGGTGCTCGGTGCGGGGATGTGCGCGAGGTGGGGATCGGCGTCGTCGGGCAGGAGGCGGACGGTGACCGTGTCGAGAGGCACCCCGTTGTAGACGCAGCCCCCGCACGTCTCCGACATGCCGTACGTGCGGACCACCCGCACTCCGGAGGCGTCGGCCAGGGCCGCCAGCGCAGGGGAGAGGGGGGAGCCGCCCACGAGCACGGCGTCGAAGCGCGTGAGCGCCGCCACCGCGCGGGAATCCGGGGAGCCGTCCGCCGGGTCCAGGATGCGCTGCAGCTGGGTGGGCACCACGGACACGTAGCGCACCGCGTGGTCCATGCTCTCGGCGGCATGTGCGAACGCCTCGGGGGTGAAGTGCTCCGCGCCCAGGACCACCGGGGTGGTGCCCGCGAGCACCGAGCGTGCCAGGACCTGCACCCCGGCCACGTAGTGCGCGGGCAGGCACAGCATCCACTGGCCGGGCCCGGAGGTTGCGCGCTCGGTGGCCCGTCCGGAGGCGGTCAGGGCCTCCGAACTCAGCACGGTCTTCTTGGGGCGTCCCGTGGAGCCCGAGGTGGCCACGACCACCGCGGGCCCCGGGCGGGACAGCACCGCCCGCAGCCGGGGCAGCAGCTCGGCGGGGTCCCCCGCCACGGGGCCGTCCAGCAGCACGACGTCGCTCGGCAGCTCCGCGGCCTGCGGGGCGTCGAGCGGGTGGCCAGGCTCTGGTCCGGAAACGGAGGAGCCGGACCCGCGGGGGGCGGGCACGGCGTCGTCGTCGGGGAAGGGGGTGGAACCGGGGCTCACGCGGCGGCTCAGAAGTAGTAGGGGAACGCGGACCAGTCCGGGTCCCGCTTCTGCAGGAAGGCGTCGCGGCCCTCCACGGCTTCGTCCGTCATGTAACCCATGCGGGTGGCCTCCCCGGCGAAGACCTGCTGGCCCACCATGCCGTCGTCCGGGAGGTTGAACGCGTACTTGAGCATGCGCACGGCCTGCGGGGACTGGGCGGTGATCTTCCGGGCCCACTCCAGGGCGGTGGACTCGAGCTCGGCGTGGGGGACCACGCGGTTCACGGCACCCATGCGGTGCATGTCCTCGGCGGAATACTCATCGGCCAGGAAGAAGATCTCCCGGGCGAACTTCTGGCCCACCTGGCGGGCGAGCAGCGCGGAACCGTAGCCGGCGTCGAACGAGCCCACGGTGGCGTCCGTCTGCTTGAACTTCCCGTGCTCGGCGGAGGCGATGGTGAGGTCGCACACCACGTGCAGCGAGTGCCCGCCGCCAGCGGCCCAGCCCGAGACCGCCGCGATCACCACCTTGGGCATCGTGCGGATCAGGCGCTGCACCTCCAGGATGTGCAGGCGCCCGGCGCGGGCGGGGTCGATGGAGTCCGCGGTCTCGCCCTCGGCGTAGTGGTAGCCGTCCCGGCCGCGGATGCGCTGGTCCCCGCCGGAGCAGAACGCCCAGCCGCCGTCCTTGGCGGAGGGTCCGTTGCCGGTGAGGATCACGGCGCCCACGTCCGAGGACATGCGGGCGTGGTCCAGCGTGCGGTAGAGCTCGTCCACGGTGCCGGGGCGGAACGCGTTGCGCACCTCCGGACGGTCGAACGCGATGCGCACCCACGGGAGGTCCTTCACCACGGCGCCGCTGGCATCCCGCTCCACCCCGCGGTGGTAGGTGATGTCCTGCAGATCGGTGAAGCCCTCCACGGGCCGCCACTGCTGGGGGTCGAAGATCCCGGACACCCGGTCCGGAAGTTGCGCGTTGGTCATGGGTACCACTGTAGGACGGGGTGGGCGGTGCCCTCGCCCGCCCTCGATGGCCGGTGCCACCCCCGCCCGCCCGGGCACCTGCATTTGCTCTGTCAGTGCAGATTTCGGGTCGCTGGGCTGTCTTTGTTCCACTAGATTGTCCGGGGCGCCGGGGAAGTTCTCCGCCCGTCACGCGGAAAGGACCTGCCATGACCCTGCTCCCCGACCTGAGCACCCTCGCCTGGGCCGCCCTGGCGGTGAGCGCGGTGCTCGTGGGGTTCTCCAAGACGGCGCTGCCGGGCATCAACACCCTGGCCGTCGCGATCTTCGCAGCCGTTCTTCCCGCCAAGCCGTCCACCGGCGCGCTGCTCCTGCTGCTGATCGTGGGGGACATGTTCGCGCTGTGGACCTACCGCAAGCACGCGCACTGGCCCACGCTGGTCCGCATGCTCCCGGCCGTTCTGGTGGGTCTCGCGCTGGGTGCCGTGTTCCTCGCGTTCGCGGGGGACTCCCTCGTCCGCCGCGTGATCGGCGTGATGCTGCTGATGCTCATGGCGCTCACGCTCTGGCAGCGTCACCGGGACTCCGCACCCCGGGACGACGATGCCGCTCCGCCCGCCCCTGCCTCTCGCGCCGTGGCCGCGGGGTACGGCTCGCTGGGCGGGTTCACCACCATGGTCGCCAATGCCGGGGGGCCCGTGATGTCCATGTACTTCCTGGCCGCGCGCTTCCCCAAGCACGCGTTCCTGGGCACGGCGGCGTGGTTCTTCGCGGTGATGAACCTGCTGAAGGTCCCGGTATCCGTGGGGCTCGGGCTCATCACCACGCAGACCCTCGTGCTCGACGCACTGCTGGTCCCCGGCGTGGTGCTCGGTGCCTTCGCGGGGCGGTGGGCGATCACGCGCATCCGGCAGCGGGTCTTCGACACCGCGGTCATCGTGGTCACGGTGCTGGGGTCGTTGTACCTGCTGGTGTGACCCGGGGTCGGGGCGCTCCGCGATACTGGACACCATGCTCACCCCCTTCGACCTGGACCGCATCGGCGCGGGGCTCCCGTTCGCGGAGTCCGTTCCCGAGCTGGAGCGCGCCCTGCGTGGGGGAGTGGCCGTGGTCCAGGCCCCTCCGGGCACGGGCAAGACCACGGTGGTCCCGCCCGTCGTGGCCAACCTGGTTCTCGCGGAGAGCGGGTCCACGGCCTCACCTGCCGAGACAGCAGACCCCACCGGTCCAGCGGACGTCGACGACCGCGGTGCGCACGCCTCCTCCGCCACGGCGGGAGCCCCGGGCCAATCGCGCATTTCCACGGACACGGCCGCCCCCGCGCTCGATCCCACCGCCGCCCGCGTCGTCATCGTCCAGCCCCGCCGGGTGGCCGCCCGGGCCGCCGCGCGCCGGCTGGCGGCGCTCACGGGAACGGAGCCGGGCGGCGTCGTCGGCTGGAGCGTGCGGGGCGAGCGGAAGACGTCGAAGGCCACGCGCGTGGAGTTCGTGACCCCCGGAATCCTGCTGCGCCGCCTGCTGCGGGACCCGGAGCTGGCCGGGGCCGCGGCCGTGGTGCTGGACGAGGTGCACGAGCGCGGCGTGGAGTCGGACCTGCTCGTGGGGATGCTTGCGGAGCTGCGGCAGCTGCGGGAGGACCTCGTGCTCGTGGCGATGTCCGCCACGGTGGAGGCGGAGCGGTTCGCGGGTCTGCTGGGAGGGGAGGCTCCCGCGCCCGTGGTGGACTGCCCGTCGGCCCTGCACCCGCTCGCGGTCCAGTGGGCGCCGGGCCCGCAGCGTCTCGACGAACGGGGCGTCACCCCCTCGTTCCTTTCCCACATGGCCCGCACAGCGGCCGACGCACATCGCAGGGCCCTGGCACAGGACCCGTCCGTGGACGCCCTCGTGTTCCTCCCCGGCGCCCGGGAGGTCTCCCATGTAGCCGCCGAGCTGCGCGGTCTCACCGACGCCGAGGTCCTGGAGCTGCACGGCCAGCTGCCCCCGCGCGAGCAGGACCGCGCCGTGGCGGGACGCGGGCCGGGGGAGCGCCCGCGCATCGTGGTCACCACGTCCCTCGCGGAGTCCTCGCTCACGGTCAACGGCGTGCGCCTCGTGGTGGACTCCGGGCTGGCCCGCCAGCCCCGCCGGGACGCCGGGCGCGGGATCTCCGGGCTCGTCACGGTCTCCGCGTCCAAGGCGTCGGCCGAGCAGCGCGCCGGCCGCGCCGCCCGCCAGGGCCCGGGCACGGTGGTGCGCTGCTACGACGACGCCGCCTGGGGCGCCATGCCCGCCCACACCGTCCCCGAGGTGCGCACCGCGGACCTCACCGCCGCGTGCCTCGCGCTCGCCGTGTGGGGCTCCCCGGGTGGGGAGGGCATGGCCCTGCCGGACCCGCTGCCGCCCCGGGCCCGCGCGGACGCCGACGCCGAGCTGGTCCGGCTGGGTGCTGTGGCCGAGGACGGCCGCGCCACGGATCTCGGGCGCCTGCTGGTCTCCCTGCCGGTGGAACCCCGCTGGGGTCGCGCCCTGCTGGACGGTGCGGACCTCGTGGGCGCCAGAACGGCGGCGGAGGTCATCGCCTCAGTCTCCGACGGCGCCCGCGTGCCCGCCGCGGACATCCCTGCCCTGGTGCGCGGTCTGCGCTCCTCCCGCGGTGGCGAGTCCACCCGGTGGCGCCGCGAGGTGCAGCGGCTGGAGCGGATGACGGCGCACCCCGCGGCCGGCGGCCCGGCGGACGGATCCGGGGAGGACACAGACGCGCCGCCCCGCGGGCCGGAACCGGACGTGCCCGCCGAGGTCCGGGAGGGCGTCGTCGTGGGCCTGGCGCGGCCCGAGTGGATGGCCCGGCGGGCGGACGCCCACGGGGACCAGTGGCTGCTCGCCTCCGGCACGCGCGCTGGGCTTGAGGCCGGGAGCCCGCTGCGCCACCACGAGTGGCTGGCCGTCGCCGAACTGACGCGCGCTGCGGGACGGGCCGCCGCGGGTACCGGCGCGGTGATTCGTGCGGCGGCACCCCTTGACCTGCAGCACGCGCAGCTCGTCGCGGGTTCGCTCGCGCGCACCGAGACCCGCGCGAGCTTCTCGAACGGGCGTGTGAGCACCCGCGAGGTGCGCGCGGTGGGCGCGATCGAGCTCTCCGCCACGCCCGTCCGCGCGGACCCGGACACCGCCGTGCCCGCCATCCGCGCCGCGCTCGCCGCCGAGGGCCTGGACCTGCTGCCCTGGGACGACGCCGCCCGGGGGCTGCGCGCGCGCCTCGCCCTGCTGCGTCGTCACCTGGGGCAGCCGTGGCCCGCGGTGGACGACGCCGCCCTGCTCGCCCGAGCCGAGGAGTGGCTGGGCCCCGAGCTGCGGGACGTGGCCCGCGGCGGGTCGCTGCGCTCGGTGCGGGTGGCGGACGCCCTGCGCCGGCTGCTGCCGTGGCCCGACGCCGCCCGGCTGGACGAGCTGGCCCCGCGGCGGCTGGACGTGCCCAGCGGGAACACCGCCCGGATCGCCTATCCGGAGGTCTTCGACGAGGATGACCCCGCCCGCCCGCCCGTGGTGGCCGTGAAGCTCCAGGAGTGCTTCGGCTGGGCGGAGACCCCGCGCGTGGCGGACGGCCGCGTGCCCGTGCAGTTCCACCTGCTCTCCCCCGGGAAGGCCACGCTGGCCATCACGGAGGACCTCGCCTCGTTCTGGTCCGGGCCCTACGCCCAGGTGCGCGCGGAGATGCGCGGGCGCTACCCCAAGCACCCCTGGCCCGAGGACCCGTGGAACGCGGTGGCCACCGCCAAGACCTCGCGGGCCCTGCGGCGGGAGGGCTGAGCAGGGGTTCAGGCGCGGGGGGGGGGGGGGGCCATCGCGTGCCCGGTGTGCGCACGCGGCGGGGCGGTGGGGTCTGGGCGGTCGCGCCGGTCCGGGGCGGGACGGTGCAGGTGGGCGGAGGTCGCCGACCCGTGACCGCGGAGGCGTTGCGGTGCAGCCGGGACGGCCGTGGACACCGTGTTTGAGATCGACTGTGAGCTGCGTTACGGTGAAGTTTCGCCCATTCCCGGAGCGCATCACCACGTGCGCCCCGGGTCCGACCGTTCACCTCACGGCGCGGAAGCACCGGGCAGCACGACTGGCAGACGACCCGCACCGGCCCCTCATCGTTCAGGCCGGTCCGTGTGATCGGCTGGCCCGCGCCACCCCACCTCACCCGTCACGCCGCACGGGAGGGCCGGAGAGCACCCGCGCAGCCGCGGCTCACCGCCCGCACGTGCCCGGACACCGAGGCCTGAGGGGGCGTGTCCGTTCTCAGACACAGATCGCGAAGTGACTCTCATGACCACCACCACTGCTGAAACCACCATGACCATCGATCCCACCGAGACCCCCGCCGTGGGGCCGGAGCTGGCCCGTTCGTGGCTGCTCGTCAACGGCTCCCACACGTCCCGCTTCGACCAGGCCGCGCAGAGCGCCGCGGACGCCGTGGTGCTGGACGTCGAGGACTCCGTGGCGCCTGCGGACAAGGCCCAGGCCCGCGAGAACGTGATCGCGTGGCTCGGTTCCCGCAACCAGGACGGTCAGCTCAACCGCGCGTGGGTGCGCATCAACGGCTTCGGCACCGCGTGGTGGGAGGACGACCTCCGCGCTCTGCGTGACGTCCCCGGCCTGGACGGCGTGATGCTGGCTATGACCGAGTCCCCCGAGCACGTGACCCGCACCGCCGAGATGCTGCGCGGCACCCGGATCGTGGCCCTCGTGGAGACCGCCCGCGGGGTGCAGAACCTGCAGGACATCGCCACCGCGCGCTCCACGTACCGCCTGGCGTTCGGCATCGGCGACTACCGCCGTGACACCGGCTTCGGCGAGAACCCCATGGCGCTCGCGTACACGCGCTCGCAGTTCACCATCGCGTCCCGCGCCGCGAACCTCCCGGGTCCCATCGACGGCCCGGCGGTGGGTGCGCTGGGCGCCAAGCTCGCCGAGGCCACGGGCATCACGGACGAGTTCGGCATGACCGGCAAGCTGTGCCTCATGCCCGAGCAGACCGCCACGGTCAACGAGGGTCTGTCCCCGTCCCTCAGCGAGCTCTCGTGGGCCACCGAGTTCCTGCAGGAGTTCGAGGAGGACGGCGGCCAGATCCGCAACGGCTCCGACCTGCCCCGCCTGGCCCGCGCCCGCAAGGTGCTGGGCCTGGCCACGGCGTTCGGCATGCGCCTGCCGGAGGGCTACGACATGCACTTCGAGGCCCCCACGGACACCTACCACTGCTGATTCCGCGCGGCGCCCGTCCCCTCCCCGTCCGGCACCCGCAGGTCCCCGCGCCGTCCGGTGCCAGCACTTTCCCTCGCCGACGGGGGGGCGCATCTCTGCCCCGTCGGGCACCCGCGCATCCCCGCGCCGTCGGGCACGGCCGCGGTAGGGGAGTGACGGAGGGCCCCCGGCCCGTGGTTGGGCCCCGACGGAGACACGCCGCCGCGGAGTGGGCCGCGTCATTGCCTGGCCGGGGGCGACGGCGGAAGATGGTGGCGGGAACGCATTTCGGTGCCATCTGTATCCGGCCTCGGCCGGGCGCGGAACCGGGAGGCGTTTCCGCCAACCGGACCGTGTTCGCGCCGCCGAGGTGGCCGGGTGCGGCCGGGCCGTCAGCGTCGAATGGAGAAGTGACCCCGTGAGCCCGTCCATCGAAACCACCGTCCGCCGCACCAAGATCGGAATCGTGGGAGCGGGTTCCGTGGGAACCTCCCTGGCCTACGCCGCGATGATCCGGGGCACGTCCACGGACATCGCCCTCTACGACCTGCAGACCGCCAAGGTGGAGGCCGAGGCACTGGACCTCTCCCACGGCCAGATGTTCGCCCCGGGTGTCCGGGTGGAGGGCTCGGACGACGTCGCCGTGCTCAAGGACGCGGACATCATATTCGTGACCGCAGGCGCCAAGCAGAAGCCGGGGCAGACCCGCCTGGACCTGGCCGGTGCCAACACCGCGATCCTCAAGTCGCTGATGCCGCAGCTCGTGGAGCAGGCGCCACAGGCGGTCTTCGTGCTGGTGACCAACCCGTGCGACGTGCTCACCGTGGTGGCCCAGCAGATCACCGGGCTGCCCCACCAGCGGATCATGAGCTCCGGCACCGTGCTGGACACCTCCCGGCTGCGCTGGCTGATCGGCAGCGAGGCGCAGGTGAACACCAGCAGCGTGCACGCCTACATCATCGGCGAGCACGGGGACAGCGAGTTCCCCGTGTGGTCCTCCGCGAGCATCGGCCAGGTGCCGCTCAGCGAGTGGGAGGTGGACGGGCACCGACCCTTCACCCCCGAGCGCCTGGATGAGCTCAAGGACCAGGTGGTCAACGCCGCGTACCGCGTGATCGAGGGCAAGGGCGCCACCAACTACGCGATCGGCCTGGCCGGCGTGCGGATCGCGGAGGCCGTGCTCAAGGACCAGCAGTCGGTGCTGTCCGTGTCCACGGTGCTCGAGGACTACTACGGCGTGAGCGGCGTGGCCCTGTCCGTGCCGTCCGTGGTGGGGGGCACCGGTGTGGGCCAGCAGCTGCGCATCCCCATGGGCGAGCCGGAGAAGCAGCAGCTGCGCGCGTCCGCAGAGACCATGCGGGCCTCGCTGCGCGACCTCGGCTTCTGAGCCCGCGCACCCCGGGGCAACGGGGTCCACGGGAATGAACGACGCCCTCGCACCGTGCGGTGCGAGGGCGTCGTCCGTCTGCGCCGAGGCGCAGGCCGTGGAACTCAGACGGTCCCGGCAGGAGCGTCGCCGGCAGCGGCGTGCGCGGCGGCCGCGGGATCGGCCTGCTCGGGGTGGTTGACGAGGCGCAGGGTCTCGTCGAACTCGCGGTCGATCTCGGGGTTCTCACGGTGCGTGAGCAGCGAGACCACGATGCCCACCAGGCCACCCAGGATGAAGCCCGGGATGATCTCGTAGAGGTCGCTCCACGGGGTGTACTGCCACGTGAAGACCACCAGCGCACCCACCACCATGGCGCTGATGGCGCCCGCGTTGGTGAGCTTGCGCCAGAACAGGCTCATCAGCACCACGGGGCCGAAGGCGGCACCGAACCCGGCCCACGCGAAGCCCACGAGATCCAGGATGGTGGAGTTCTGCTCCCACGCGAGCCCGGCGGCCACCACGGCCACGAGCAGCACGCCGCCGCGGCCCAGCCACACCTGCGCCTTGGGGGACGGGGTGCGCTTGGCGGCCAGGTTGTAGAGGTCCTCCACCAGGGCGGAGGAGGAGACGATCAGCTGCGAGGAGATCGTGGACATCACGGCCGCCAGCACCGCGGCGAGCACGAGGCCCGCGATCAGCGGGTGGAACAGCACCTGGGACATGTCCAGGAAGATGGCCTCCGGGTCCGTGGGCTCCTGGCCCGGGCGGTTGCCGTAGTAGGCCATGCCCACCAGGGCGGTGCCGATGGCGCCCAGCACCGTGAGGACCATCCAGCCGATGCCGATCCGGCGCCCAGACTTGGCGTCCGCGGGGGTGCGCAGCGCCATGAAGCGCACGATGATGTGCGGCTGGCCGAAGTAGCCCAGGCCCCACGCGAGCGAGGAGATGATGCCCACCGCGGTGCCGCCCGCGAACAGGGACAGCGCGTTGGGGTTCACGTTCTCGATCCGGTTGACCATCTCACCGGGCCCGCCCACCAGGAAGATGCCCACGATGGGCACCAGCAGCAGCGCGGCGAGCATCAGCAGACCCTGGAACAGGTCCGTGTAGGACGCCCCCAGGAAGCCGCCGAAGAACGTGTAGAGCACGGTCACCCCGGCCACCAGCAGCATGCCCGTGAGGTAGCTGGTGCCGAACGAGGACTGGAAGAACACGCCGCCGGCCACCATGCCGGAGGACACGTAGAACGTGAAGAACACCAGGATGATCACGCCGGAGATCACGCGCAGGATCCGGGTGTTGCCCTTGAGCCGGTTGTCCAGGAAGGAGGGGATGGTGATGGAGTTGTGGGAGACCTCCGTGTACGCGCGCAGCCGCGGCGCCACGATCTTCCAGTTGACCCACGCACCGGCGGTCAGGCCGATGGCCAGCCACGCCTCCACCAGCCCGGAGAGGTACACCGCACCGGGCAGGCCCATGAGCAGCCACCCGGACATGTCCGACGCCCCGGCGGACAGTGCCGCCACACCGGGCTTGAGGTTGCGCCCGCCCAGCATGTAGTCGTCGAGGTTCTTGGTCTTGCTGTTGGCCCACAGGCCGATGCAGATCATGGCGATGAAGTACGCCAGGATCGCCATGAGTTGGTACGCCTGATCGGACATACGCGTGCCTTCCGGTACGGGATCGTTGGACTGCGCCCACTGTATAGGGGTGTGAGCATCCACCGGGATTCATGAAGTGAGCTACGTCACCATGATACGGTTCGCCACCGCTCGCCAGGGCCGGGCCGCAGACCGCAGGTGTCTCGGCCCTCCGCTCGCGGGAATCGCGCCTCGCCGGGCGTCGTCACCGCCGTGCTGCTGCCGCGTCGAGGTGGGAGCGCAGCTGGGCCGGGGTGAGGGGAAGGCTTCCCTGCGCGGCAGCCACGCCCCGCCGCGGCACGTGCCCCTCAGGTGCCGCGCACATCCGGCCAGGGCTTGAAGGTGGTGGGCTCCCGGTTCCAGCTCGGCGGATCCCAGTGCTCCAACACGTCCGCGGCGGTGCGGACCGGGTGGGTGATCCCCAGGGAGCGGGCCAGCCACCCCACCACGTCCTGCGCCGTGTACCCCAGCTCCTGCAGCTCCCGCAGGGTCACGGCGCCGTCCCGCTTGGCCAGCCGGTCCCCGGAGGGCCCGAGCACCAGGGGCACGTGCGCGTACTCCGGGACCTCGTAGCCCATGAGCTCCGCCAGGTACGCCTGGCGGGGAGCGGAGGGCAGCAGGTCGTCCCCGCGCACCACCTGGTCCACGCCCTGCTCGGCGTCGTCCACCACCACCGCCAGGTTGTAGGCGGGCGTGCCGTCGTTGCGCACCAGCACCATGTCGTCCACGGCACCCGTGAACTCGCCCGCAAAGCTGTCGTGCACGGTGAACTCACGCACCCCGGCGCGGAGCCGCACGGCGGGAGGGCGCTCCGTGCGGCGTCGTTCCCGCTGGGTGTCGGTCAGCTCCCGGCACGTGCCCGGGTAGGCGCCCGGGATGCCGTGGGGTGCGGAAGCCGCCGCGTGGATCTCCTTGCGCGTGCAGAAGCACTCGTAGGTGAGGCCCGCCTCCGTGAGGGCGCGCACCCGGTCCAGGAACACGGGGATGCGCTCGGACTGGACGTCCACGGGCCCGTCCCAGTCCAGGCCGATGGACCGCAGGTCCTCGACGTTGCGCTCGGCGGCGCCCCGCTTCACCCGGTCCAGGTCCTCCACGCGCAGCAGGAAACGACGCCCGGTGGCGCGCGCGAAACCCCACGCGGCCAGGGCGGTGCGCAGGTTGCCCAGGTGCAGGTCCCCGGACGGCGACGGCGCGAAGCGGCCCGCGGGGGCAGGGGCGGTCTCGGGGTGGCGGGCAGTCACGCGAGAGACAGTAGCACCGGCGGCCAGCGGGCCGGCAGGGGGGGAACCGTGGCCCCCCACCGGCCCGGTGCGCAGGCCCTCACCAGCCCGGCGTGCAGGCCCGCACCACGCGCCCTGCGGCCCGGTACCCGGGGCCCGCGGGCCTCCAGCGGATGCGGGACCGGTAGTGCGTTACGGATAGAATGAAGGTCATGGCACGCACCCAGGAGCTGCGCCCCGGCGTCTACGTGATCGGCACCGAGAACTGGAGACTCAACTCCGGTCTGGTGCTGGGCACTCAGCGCGCCCTGGTGGTGGACACGGGTGCCGGGCCGCGTCAGGGCCGGGAGATCCTCGCGGCCGTCCGGGAGATCACGGACCTGCCGCTGACCGTGGCAAACACCCACGCGCACTACGACCACTACATGGGCAACGCCGTGTTCGCCCGTGCCGGGGCCACAGAGTTCTGGGCCCACAAGGCGTGCGCGAGCGCCATGGCCGAGGTGGGGGAGTACCAGCGCAGCTTCGTGAGCACGCAGGAGCCGGAGATGGGCGCGGGCGAGGGCATCGACACCCGCCTGGTGCTGCCCACCAACACGCTTCCGGGCACGGGGCTGCGCCCCTCGCTCACGCGCATCGACCTGGGCGAGCGTCCCGTGACCCTGTTCTTCCTGGGCCCCGGCCACACGGACAACGACGTCTGCGTGGGCGTGGACGACGTAGTCTTCTGCGGGGACCTCATCGAGGAGGGCGCGGACCCGAACTTCGAGGACGCCTTCCCGCAGCGCTGGGTGGAGTCCCTGCGGGCGCTGGCCACGCTGGAGCGCTACACGGCGTTCGTGCCGGGCCACGGCACCCCGGTGTCCGTGAACTTCGTGACGCAGCAGGCGGACACCATGGAGCTCGCCATCCAGCGCGCCCGGGACGTCCACCGCTCCGAGGAGGGCCCGTCCACCGCGGCCATGTACCGCCTGCCCTACCAGGCCGGGGTGGCGCGCGTATTCCTGGACCGCTGGGCGCTCATCGCCTCACAGGACGCAGCCGGCGCGACACCACCGACCACCCCAGAGCAGCCGCGGACGCAATCCCCAGATACCCCGCCGTCAGCGTGATCCGCCCGGCGAACGTGCCCGCCAGGGTGGGATAGGGCCACCACACGGCCACCGCCAGCAGCACCGCGGTGAGCACGGTCAGGGTGATGGCCGTCCCCAGCCGGGGCCGCACCGGCGCACCGGGACCGTACGGCACCACCTGCCACGGCTCGACCCCGCCCCACCCCGCGTTCCGGGGCGCGTTCCGGCGCACGGAGGACGACGCCGCCCGCTCGCGCTGCAGCGCGTCCCGCTCGTGGGCGGGTGGCACCCAGGCGCTGTCGCCGCGGTCCGTGCTCCACGCGCGTTCCTGGCGGCGGCGGGAACGGTCCTCGCGCAGCCGCTGGTAGGCCCGGGCCGGGGAGGTTCCGGCACGGGTGCGGGCGAGGGCGGCGTCGAGAAGCTGGGCGACGAGCGCGGCCACGACACCCCAGCCGCCCACGATGAGCAGCGCGGCCACCGCGTCCGTGGGGCGGTGCCAGCCGTTGAGCACGGTGGTCATGCCCACGAGTGCCGCGGTGAACGCACCCCACCGCCCGGCGCGGGCGCGACGGTGCGCGGGCGCCACCAGCAACGCGGCCATGAGCAGCGAAGCCGCGGCGGTGGTGTGCCCGGAGGGCAAGGAGTTGGACGCGATCTGCTGCACGCCCAGGTCCGGCTTGTCGAAGACCCCGTGCTTGAGCACCTGGGTGGTGAGGTTCGCCGCCACCACGGCGGCCAGCGCGCACGGCGCGGCGATCCACCGCCGGTGCCGCACGGCCCACACGAGCGCCAGCAGACCCGCGGCCACCGCCACGACCTCCGGCAGCAGCTGCGCGGCCACCAGCACCGGTCCCGGGAAGAACGTGTTGCGGTCCGCCTCGGCCTGCTGCAGCGCGGCCTCGTCCAGCGCCTGACCGGTCATGGTGCCCAGCCCGCCGTGGGCGATCAGCAGCACGAGCCCCCACAGCACGGCCAGCCACACGAGCGCCCCGAGCACGGTGCGCGCGCCCACGGGGCGGGACGACGGCGCGGCGGGGCCGGGCTGGCCCGCAGTCGGGTAGCCGACCCCGGGCTGGCCGGGACTCGGGTAACCGGAGCCGGGGTGGCCCGGTGCGCCGTACCCGGGAGCGGGGTACTGGTCACCGCGGTAGGGATCACCGCGGTAGGGATCGGGGCCTAGGGGGTGCTGGCTGTAGGACACGGACGGCGGACCTCATCGGGGAGAGAACGGACGGGTCCTCTCGGACGGCGTGGACCCGGCCCTCCATGGTGGCATGCTCCGCCCGGTACTGGCTGTGAGCCGCCCCCGCGGCGGCTCAGCGGCGGGTGCGCGTGAACGCGGAGACGCCGGTGATCGCCCGGCCCACGATGAGCGCCTGCACGGAGTCCGTGCCCTCGTACGTGGAGACCACCTCCATGTCCGTGAGGTGGCGGCCGATGTGGTTCTCCAGCAGCAGCCCGTTGCCGCCCAGCATGTCCCGGGCGGTGCGGCACATGTCCAGGGCCTTGCGGGACGTGGTCATCTTCACCAGGGAGGCCATGGCGTCCGTGAGCTGGTCGCTCTCCTGCAGCTGCGCCATGCGGGTGCACAGCAGCTGCATGGAGGTCAGGTCCGAGAGCATGGTGGCCAGGCGCTCCTGCACCAGCTGGTAGTTGGCGATCGGCATGCCGAACTGCTCGCGCTCCAGGGCGTAGTTCGCGGCGATCTCGAACGCCGCCATGCCGTGGCCCACGGCCTCCCACGAGGCACCGCCGCGGGTGGCCTTGAGCACCTTGTTGACGTCCTTGAAGCTGTGGCAGTTCTCCAGCCGGTTCTCCTCGGGGATCCGCAGGTCCTCGATCACGATGTCCGCCTGGTTGATGGCGCGCTTGCCGATCTTGCCGTCGATCACGGTGGGGCGGTAGCCCTGCGGGTACTCGCCGTCCTCCTGCTTCTCCACCACGAAGCACTTGACCTGCCCGTCCGCCTCGTCCCGGGCGTAGAGCACGATCACGTCCGCGGCGTGCCCGTTGCCGATCCAGCGCTTGTGCCCGTTGAGCACCCAGTGGTCCCCGTCCCGGCGCGCGGAGGTCTCCAGGGACACGGAGTCCGAGCCGTGGGTGGGCTCGGTGAGCGCGAACGCCCCGGTCTTCTCGATCTTCGCCATGGTGGGCAGCCACCGCTGGCGCTGCTCCTCGTTGCCCAGCATGTAGATGCTGCCCATGCACAGGTTGGAGTGCACCCCGAAGAACGTGTTCACGGAGCCGTCGATCCGGCCCATCTCCCGGGCCACCAGCCCGGCGGCCTGCCGGGAGAGCCCGGGGCAGCCGTAGCCCTCGATGAACGTGCCCACGATCCCCAGGTCTGCGAGGCCCTTGAACACGGGCAGGGGGTGCTCGCCGCGCTCCCAGAACGCGTTGATCGCGGGCAGCACGTGCTCCTGGCCGTAGGTCCGCACGCGGTCGCGCAGGGCGGTCTCCTCGGCGGAGAGCTGCTGGTCCAGCAGGAAGAAGTCGGGGTTCTCGAGCAGTTCGCTCATGGGATGTCCTTTCGGTGGGTGCGGAGCCAGTCCATGACCTCGGTGCCGTCCGCGCCGAGGGCGGGCGGGGCCTTGTCGTAGCGCACCGGGGTGCGGCTGAAGGTCACGGGGTTCTTGATCAGGGGCACGGCCTCCTCGCCCTCGCCCACCTCGACCACGGGCTCCAGGCCCAGGGAGGTCGCGTACTCCACGCCCTCCGGGATGGTGAGGATGGGGGCGCACGGCAGGCCCTCCGCCTGCAGCCGGGACGCCCACACCTCGGCGGTGTCCGAGGACAGCGCCTCGTTGAGCAGCGGGCGCAGCTCGTCCCGGTGGTGGTTGCGGTTCTCCACGGTGTCGAAGCGGGGATCCTCGGCGAGCTCGGGCAGCCCGAGGACCGTGACGAAGCGCCGGAACTGGGGGTTGTTGCCCACCGTGATGATGAGGTCCTTGTCCGCGGTGGGGAAGGGGCCGTAGGGGAACAGGCTGGGGTGGTCGTTGCCCATGCGCTGGGGGTCGTTGCCGCACGCGGCGTAGCCCGTGGTCTGGTTGACCAGGGAGGACAGCGCCGAGGAGAGCAGGTCCAGGTGGATGTGCTGGCCCTTCCCGGAGGTGTCCCGCTCGTGCAGGGCGCCCAGAATGGCCACGGCGGCGTGCAGCCCGGTGAGGACGTCGAACATCGCCACGCCCGCACGCTGGGGCGGGCCGTCCGCGGAGCCGGTCACGGACATGAAGCCCGAGACGCCCTGGACCAGCAGGTCGTAGCCGGGCAGGTGCGCGCCGCGGTCCGTGCCGAATCCGGTGATGCTCGTGTGGATGAGCCCGGGCCACCGCTCGGCCACGGCCTCGGGGTCCAGCCCGTAGCGGGCCAGCCCGCCGGGCTTGAAGTTCTCGACGAACACGTCCGCAGCGTCGATGATCTCGTACGCGGTCTCCAGGTCCGCCGGATCGCGCAGGTCCAGCACGATGGAGTGCTTGTTGCGGTTCACGGAGAGGTAGTAGGTGCCCACCCCGTCCCGGCTGGGCGGCTTGTACCCGCGGGTGTCGTCCCCGGCGGGGCCCTCCACCTTGACCACGGTGGCGCCCATGTCCGCGAGCAGCATGGTGCAGTACGGGCCCGCGAGCACGCGGGAGAAGTCCGCAACGACCACTCCGCTGAGCGGCCCGGGGGTCGCAGGATCCTGGGTGAGGGACATGAGCGCTCCACTGTGACGGGGACTGTGTTGCATCCCACACAACCACCGCCATTGGGTTCTGTCCAATACAAAAAGAGCGGGGGACTGATGCGGGTGTGGCAACAATCACGTAGGCTCCGCCCATGGAAGTCCACGAGGCCAAGGCGTTCCTGGCGGTTGCGGAGGAGCTGCACTTCGGGCGGGCCGCCGCCACCCTGCGGATCGCGCAGCCACCCCTGAGCCGGCTGATCAAGAGCATCGAGAAGTCCCTGGGCGCGCAGCTGTTCGAGCGCAGCACCCGGCAGGTCTCGCTCACCCCGGCCGGTGCGGCCCTCGTGGAGCCTGCACGGGAGCTGGTGGCGGCCTCGGAGCAGGCCCGCACCGCGGTGGCCAAGTCCATGACCGGGGAGACCGGGCGGGTGCGCCTCGGGTTCGCGGGGGCGTCCATCAACCGGAAGGTGGGGGAGCTGGCCCGCCACGTGCGCACCCACCGCCCCGGGGTGCACCTGGAGCTGCACGGCTCGCAGTTCTCCCACACCGCCATGCAGAAGGTGCTGGACGGCTCCCTGGACGTGGCCATCGGGCGGTGGGACTTCATCCCCTCGGAGCTGCGCTCGTCCGTGATCGGGCACGAGGAGGTCATGGTGGTGCTGCCCAGCAACCACCCGCTCGCGGAGGCGCCCCGGGTGGAGATGTCCCAGCTGGCCGAGGAGTCCTGGGTGATCCTGCCCGCGGGTCCGGGGGCCGCGCTGCAGAACCGGCTGACCTCCCTGGCCACCGCCGCGGGCTTCGTGCCGCGGGTGGCCCAGGTGGCACCGGACTCGTGGACGCTGGTGGTGCTCGTGGCCGCCCAGATCGGCTGCGCCCTGAGCCTGGACACCGTGCGGGACAACGTGTCCTCGGACGGCGTAGTGTTCCGGCCCCTCGCCCAGCCGCAGCGCCCCCTGGACGTGCAGCTCGTGTGGCGGGCGGCGGACTCCAACCCCGCGCTGCGCGCTGTGGTGCGCCTGGCCCAGAACCTCTACGGGGACCCCCGCGGCCAGGCTGCAGAGGTCCCCGGGAGCTAGCTGTACAGCTAGCGGGTCCTACTTGTAGTCGTACCACCCGTGGCCGGTCTTGCGGCCGTAGTCACCGGCCTCGTACTTCTCCTTGACGGACTCCGCCGGCAGGGACGCGGGGTCGCCGGTCTGCTCGTACTCGGCCAGCCGGATCAGGTAGACCACGTCGATGCCCACCATGTCCATGAGCTCGAACGGACCCATGGGGTGGTTCAGGGCGGTCTTGGCGGCCACGTCGATGTCCTTGTAGTCCGCCACACCGTCTTCGTAGAGCTTCAGCGCCTCGGAGCGCAGCGCACCCAGCAGGCGGTTGGCCACGAAGCCCGGGACCTCCTTCTTGAGCTCCACGGGGGCCTTGCCGATCGAGCGGGCCAGCTCCATGGCGGTCTCCACGGTCTCGCGCGAGGTGCCCTCATGGGGGACCACCTCCACGCACTTCATCACCAGCGCGGGGTTGAAGAAGTGCACGTTGCACACCTTCTCCGGGCGGTTCGTGGCGTCCGCCACGCGCGAGGAGACGATGTTCGAGGAGTTCGTGGCCAGGATGGTGTGCTCGGGGCACACGGCGTCCAGTTCCGCGAAGACCTGGCGCTTGATGGTGAGGTCCTCCACCGCGGCCTCGATCACGAAGTCCGCCTGCGCGGCGCACACGTCCCGGTCCGTGGAGAACGTCAGGCGCTCGAACGCGGCATCGACGTCCTCCTGGGTGCGCCGGCCCTTGCTGACGTCCCGGTCCATGCGGGAGTGCAGCTGCTCGGAGGCCTTGTCCACGGCCTCCTGCTTGATGTCCACCACGTCCGTGTCGTACCCGGCCAGGGCGCACACCATAGCGATCTGGGAGCCCATGGCCCCGGCGCCGATCACGGTGATGTGCTGGATGTCCTTCAGGGGGTTCTCGCTCACTTGCTCACGTCCTTCTGTGCGTTCTGCGGCGCGTCCTTCTGTGCTGCGCTGTGGAAATCGGGGGTCCGCTTCTCCAGGAACGCGGTGGTTCCCTCGGCCTTCTCGGCGCTGCTGTAGAGCACGGACTGGGCCAGGCGCTCCAGCAGGATCCCGGTCTGGTGGTCCACGTCGAAGCCGTGGCGGATCACGGTCTTGGCGAGCTGGATGGCCAGCGGCCCCTTGGCCATGATGGCCTGCGCCGCCTCGCGGGCGGTGGCCAGCAGCTCGCCCGGCTCCACCACCTGCGTCACGAGCCCCATGTCCAGGGCCTCGTCCGCCTTCACGCGGCGCCCGGTGAGCACGATCTCGGTGGCCCGGCCCAGGCCCACGAGCTTGGCCAGGCGCTGCGTGCCGCCCGCGGCGGGCATGATGCCCAGCCCGGTCTCGGGCAGCGCGAACTGCGCGTTGGTGGAGGCCACCCGGATGTCGCACGCCAGGGCCAGCTCGTGCCCGCCGCCGAACGCGTAGCCGTTCACGGCCGCGATGGTGGGCTTGGGGAACTGCTCCACCTTCTCGTACACGCCCTGCATGGTGGCCTTCAGCCCGTCCTTGGGGGTGCGCACGGCGAGCTCGTTGATGTCCGCGCCCGCCACGAACGCCTTGTCCCCGGCGCCGGTGAAGACCAGCACCTGCACGTCATCGTTCTCGGCCAGCTCCGCGAGGGTCTCGGTGATGGCCCGCAGCACGGTCGCATTGATCGCGTTGCGCACCTCCGGCCGGTTCACGGTGACCAGGGCGATCCCGTCCGTGACGTCCACGGTCAGGACGTCGTTGTTCTCTGCGCTCATGATGCGTTCTCCTTCGTGTTCTCGTGCGGGGCGTGCGCACCCGCGGTGGCACCACCGGTGTCGTGCGCGCCGTGCGTGCCGCGGGCGGCGTCGGGAACCTCGGCTCCCTCCGGCACCCGGGTGATCTGCCCGGTCTCGGGGTCGACGACGGCGCGCGGCCGGCTCAGGCGCGCGAGCACCGCGGCCGCGACCACCAGCGCCAGACCGATGAGCGTGACCAGGGCCCCAGGCAAGAACATCATGAATCCGCCCACCGCGAGAACCACCCGCAGGTACAGGGGCAGCTGGCGTTCCACGAACGTGAGCCAGCCGCCCATGGCCGCGGCGATCGCGTAGACCGCCACGAGGCTGGAGAGGAAGGCCAGCACGATGTGCACCGGCTCCCCCTGGGCCACCAGCGCGGGGTTGAGCGCGAAGCCGAACGGCACCACGTACTTCACCGCGCCGAGCTTCATGGCGGAGAAGCACGTGGCCATGGGGGAGGCCTTGGAGATGCCCGCCGCCGCGAAGGCCGCGAGCCCCACGGGCGGGGTGATGTAGGAGACCGAGGCCCAGTAGATGACGAACAGGTGCGCGGCGATCGGGTCCACGCCCAGGGCCGTGACGGCCGGGACCATCACGATGGCCAGGAACACGTACGCGGCGGAGATGGTCAGGCCCATGCCCAGGATGAAGCACACCACGGCGCCGGCGATCAGGATGAGCACCACGTTGTCGCCCACCAGGGCCACCAGGTCACGCGAGAGGGACAGGGCCACGCCCGTGGCGGTCAGCCCACCGAGGATCAGGCCCACGCCCGCGATGATCCCCACGATCTGCGCGAGCGTCTTGCCCACGTCCACGCCCATGTCCACCCACTGGCGGGGGCCGAACGTGACGCTGGGCTTGACCAGGGCGATCAGCAGCAGGATGGCCACCACCCAGTAGGGCACCTGCGCCTCGGAGTCCGTGGTGAACAGCAGCACCGTGAGCACGGCCAGGGCGCCCAGGTAGGGCCAGCCCATGGCCAGGGCATGGCGGGCGCGCGGCAGCAGGTTCTTGGGCGTGCCGCGCAGTCCGCGCTGGGCGGCGTAGCCGTCGATCTGCAGGAAGATGCCCAGGTAGTAGAGGATCGCGGGGATGGTGGCCGCCACCAGGATGGACGTGTACGGCACGCCCACGAAGGAGACCATCAGGAACGCCGCGGTGCCCATGATGGGCGGGGTGATGGAGCCGCCGGAGGATGCGGTGGCCTCCACGGCCCCGGCCACCCGGGCGCTGAACCCGGAGCGCTTCATGGCCGGGATGGTCATGGGCCCCGTGGTCAGCACGTTGGACACCGCCGAGCCGCTCATCATGCCCATGGCCGCGGAGCTGGCCACGGCCACCTTGGCGGAGCCGCCGCGGTAGCGGCCGAACACGGCCATGGACAGCTCGTGGAAGAAGTCCGCGCCGCCGGTGTGCTGCAGCACCACGCCGAAGAGCAGGAAGCCCACCAGGATGGTGCCCGCGGTCTGCAGGGGCAGGCCCAGCACGCTGTCCACGCCCATGGTGTGCACCTGGGCCAGGGTGGGCAGGTCGTAGGAGATGCCCTGCAGGAAGGACAGCGGGATGATCCCCGCGAACAGCGGGTACACGGAGAACAGGAACGCGATCACGAGCACCACGAGTCCGGCGGCCCGGCGCAGGGTCTCCAGGATCAGGGCCCAGAACACGAAGCTCAGCACGGTGGCCAGGGTGGGGGCCATGTACTGCCAGCCGTACTCCTGGATCTCGATGCCGTGCACCGCGAAGTACACGCTGGTGCCCACCACGGCCAGCACCAGGAGCACGTCGTACCACGGCACGCCCCGCCGCTGCCGAGCCGCGGACCCGGGGGCGTGCTTGCGGATGGGGGTCACGATGAACACGATCGGCACGAACACCGCGATCAGCAGGTACAGGAACGAGTTGGTGGGGATGGTCACCCCGCCCACGTTCCAGAAGAACACCTGGTTCATGGTCAGCAGCACGCCCACCACGGTCAGCACGATCACCAGGCTGCGCCAGAACGGCGTCAGCCGCGGGCTCGCGTCGTGCAGGGAGACGTCCGAGGGCATGGTGGGCTGGGCGGCGTCGTCACCCCCGTGCGGGTGCGTGGCGGTGATCTCCGCGCCGGTGCGGGGGTCGATAGCCGGTCCGGGGGTGGTGATGGGGCCAGCGGTGCCAGTGGGAGCCGAGGCACTGGCGGGGCCGGCGGCGTCGCCGGTCTGGTACGGGGTGCTCATGCGTGGCCTCCGGAGGGTGCGGTGGTGGACGAGGCGCCGGGCAGGGTGCCGGGGGTGTCCGGGAGCTCGGGGAGGTTGGCCTTCTTCCAGTCCACCCACTGCTTGCGCGCGGACTTGGGGTCCTCGCGGTCCTTGTGGTCCTGCCAGAACGCGGGCCAGGCCTCGTGCATGCGGCGCTCGCGCTCCAGCAGGGCGTCCTGGCGGGTCTGCAGGTCCTTGCTCCAGCGGCCCTTGCTGGTGAGGAAATCCACCATGGCGTCGTGGAACGGGATCACCAGGGGCGTGAGCTGGATCTGGTCCGTGCCGAAGCGGTGGGCGTCCGGGGTGGTGTCCTTGTAGTCCGGGTAGTAGCGGTCCATGTCCGCGACCAGCGCGGCCACCTCCTCCGCGGGGCGGTCCGCGCGGGCGACCACCGGGATGGTGTACTGCATGTTCACCGCCGTCTCGCCCTTGGCCAGGCCCGCGCCCTTGGAGAACTCGCCGGGCTTGACCATGGGGGCCAGCTCCTTCCACGTGGCGTACTGGTCGGGTGTGCCGCCGCCCAGGTTCAGCCAGCGGATGGGGTACTGGGACGCGAGCTCAGAGACGTTGGCGCCCACCACGTTCTGGTACAGGGTGTCGATCTGCCCGGTCTTCAGCGCCTCGATCTGGCCGCTGTAGGTGACGTCCACCATCTGGACGTCCTTGCCGGTGAGGCCGCCGAAGTTGAGAATCGCCTCCATCTTGCGGTTGATGGACGTGCTCGCGATCAGCTTGGGGAACTTCTTCCCCTTGAGGTCCGCCACGGTCTCGATGCCGCTGTCCTTGCGCACCAGCACCCCGTAGTTGCCCGGGGGAGTCCACACGAGGCGCAGCGCTTGCGGGCCCCACTGCTCCGAGCAGTACTCGTCGTTGCCTTCGAACGCGTAGTAGTACTCGTCCCCGGTGCGGGAGTACTGCGCGGTCCCGTTGATCAGCGGCGCCAGGCGCCCGATGCCGGTGTCCGAGGTCATCAGCCGGATCTGCCGGCCCGTCTTCTGGGTCAGCGTGTTGGCCACCGCGGCGAGATCGTTGTACGTGCCCGTGCCCACGCCGTACGTGGACCACACGAGCTGCTGCGAGCCCCCGGCGGCCTTCGAGCCGCCCGAGCACCCGGCCACACCGGCCAGCACGGGTAACGACGCCGCTGCGGCCAGGAGCGCGCGGCGGTTGAGTGTACGGGGCATGGGGCCTCCACTGAACGGGTCCGTCGGATCGCCCGGGTCCGGCCCCTCTCGCGCTCGCGGAGGGGCGGACAACCGGAGACTCCCATTCATACAATGGATGGGTGACCCAGAACACTTACCCGTGAGTTTCATGCGGAACGGGTATCAGTGGTGGTTGGGGCGGGCAATGCCGGGTCGGGTTGCACCACAGGTGAGCGCCGCTGCCACCATCAGGCGGGGCGGTCGTGGCGGGCGGAGCAAGGGCGGCTCGTGGCCGGCGCGGGTCGCCGGTCAGGCCCCGCCTCACACGTTCGTGCCCTCTCAGTGCGAGGCCGCCGGGCCCCCTTCGTGCGCCACGTTGCGCTGGTGCGCCTGCACGTCCGCGAGGAGACGACGCCGCTGCAGCTCCACCGTGCGACCGTCACCTCGGTCGGTTCGAGGGTTCGATCGTCCGCCGGGCCGGCGTCGGAACGTGGTCGCACCGCTGGCCACCACACCGAGCAGTGCGACCAGCATGGCCAGCATGGGCTCGCGGGCCAGGAAGAAGATCAACAGGCTAGCGATCGCGCAGGACAGAGAGAGGATTCCGGGGAGGTACTTCATGGTGCGGGCTCCTGATTCTGAGGTGGTCCTACGGTGTTGTCTCTCGACACGTCTGAGGTGGCTTCGCGCCATGAGTACATGCCCTTGCACGGTAAGCCCGGCCCAGCGGCCGATTCCAGTGGACTCGCGGACCCGCAGGCAACTCTGGCCGACTGGCCAATCGACCCATGCGGCGCGCTCCCCGATAGGCTCCGGCCATGGACACTTCCGCTCTGGACTACGTCGTGACCGAGTGCAAGGCACTACTCGAAACCCGGTTTCCGGACGGGTCGGAGCACGGTGCGGCGGCCATGCTGCTCGAGGACGGCGCCGTGGTCACCGGAACCGCCCCGGACATGCCGAATGCCGCGGTCGAGGTGTGCCACGAGATCGAACCGTACTGTGCCGCCCACCGGTTGGACCTCAGGGTGGTGGCCTCGGTGTGTGTGCACCGCAGGGCGGATGGCAGCGTCGTCGTGCTGAGCCCGTGCGGGGTGTGCCGGGAACGGTTGGCGGCGTACGGGCCGGACGTCCTGGCGGCGGTGGCGGACCGGGACGATCCCACGGCGGTCGTGTGGAAGCGATTGGCGGACCTGCTGCCGGACTACTGGCTGACCGCGCTGACGGGTGACGCCCACCCCGGCTGGCTGCGGTGACGGGATGCCCCGCGGGGAAGTGGGCCCGGCATAGGCTTCCCTCATGGGCACTCGAGGAATGAGCGTGGGGGAGCCAGCGGCGTCATCGTCGGCGGTGGCTCCCGACGAGGACATCGACCGTTTCGACGCGGAGGCCCGGCGATGGTGCGCCGAGGCCGGGGCGAAGGTGCGGGCGGAGGGCAACCGGTCGTCGGACACCCACCTGCTGTCGGTGCCGCTGCCCGAGGAGTGGGGCGTGGACCTGTACCTCAAGGACGAGTCCACCCACCCCACGGGCTCGCTCAAGCACCGCCTGGCGCGCTCGCTGTTCCTGCACGCGCTGTGCAACGGGTGGGTGCGCAAGGGGCGGCCGGTGATCGAGGCGTCGAGCGGGTCCACGGCGGTATCCGACGCGTACTTTGCACGGCGGATCGGGGTGCCGTTCATCGCCGTCATGGCCCAGGGGACCAGCCGTGACAAGATCCGCCTGATCGAGCTGCACGGCGGTCGCTGCCATGTCGTGGAGCGCCCGGACCAGGTGTAAGACGTCGTCGCGGGCCTCGCGCGCGAGACCGGCGGTCACTACATGGACCAGTTCGCGTTCGCCGAACGGGCCACGGATTGGCGCGGGAACAACAACATCGCGGAGTCGCTGTTCGCGCAGATGTCCCAGGAGCGCTATCCGGATCCCGCGTGGATCGTGGCCACGGCAGGCACCGGCGGGACCTCCGCGACGATCGCCCGCTACGTGCGCTACACCGGCCGCCAGACGGGGGTGTGCGTGGCGGACCCGGAGAACTCGGCCTTCCTCCCGGCCTGGCGCGAGCAGGGCCCCTCGGTGACGACGCCGCTCGGGTCCCGGATCGAGGGCATCGGCCGGCAGCGCGTGGGGCCGAGCTTCATGGGCTCGGCGATCGACCGGATGATCCGCGTTCCCGACGCCGCCGCGGTCGCCGCGATCCGCCACCTGGACACCCTGATCGGTCGCAAGGCCGGGGGCCTCCACGGGCACGGGGCTGTGGGCGGCGTTGCGCATCATCTCCGAGATGGTCCGGGCGGGGGAGCGGGGCAGCGTGATCGCGCTGCTGTGCGACCTCGGGGACCGCTACCTGGACAAGTACTACTCGGACGAGTGGCTGGCGGGGGAGGGATTGGACATCGCCCCGTACCTCGAGCGGTTGGAGGGGTTCATGGGAGGTGGGGAGTTGGGGTGAGCTACGAGCCACCCCGCCCGGCGACGATGAAGATGGGCAGTCAGCGTTGTGGGGTGCCCCTTGGAACTGGCTTCTAGCCGACTCCTGCGGTCCGCTTTTCGAGTTCCGTAGCACATAGGGGCAAGCCGGCGCGAGCGAGACCCTCGAGGTACCCATTCCACGTGATCGTCGGATTCCGCATGTCCGCCACCACTTCTTCGGCGATGCGGACCACGGTTGAAGGGTCCAAATTCAACTGATCGAGTAAGAAGTCATCCGGAGACCGCACCGCAACGTCATAGGGCTTGAGGGCGGTCGTCGGGAAGTCCTTCTGGTTGGATGTCACGATGAGCTCGGCTCTTGAACGGACCGCTGCTGCCAGCACATGTCTGTCCTTGGGGTCATTGGTCATGGCAGGCACGAGGCTCTCGTAGTTCTCGACCAGAGTGGCCTGAATTGCTTGGCCGTGGCCAGACGCAGTAGTAGATCTGCGATAGGCATGGGAATCAATACGCATGCATCGAGAACCACCGGGAACGACATGGGGATTTACCGGGTGGCCGGGTCTGCCGGGATGTCGAAGTATGTGCCGTGGTTAGCTGCCTCGTGAGTTGCCTGTCGGAGGCCTTCGCGGCGTGTCTTCTCGAGGCGTTCTTCGTAGGCAATGAGATCAGTCAGCAGGACTCTGCGGTGTCTTCCGACTTTGGTGAATGGGATATCACCTTGCTCCAGCAGCTTGACCAGTGTCGGCCGGGAAATTCCCAGATGATCAGCAGCCCTCGCTCTGCCGCAGCCGCTTCCATAGGTCGAACGCCAGAGCGGGTACCGCGGGACAAGGTTGGTCCCAGTTAGGAGTTGCGGGTCTTTCCAGGATTGGCATTGCCGCCCTGCCCGGCGACGAGGCGGCGCGTGCCCTTCGCGCAGTAGGCGACCACCCGCTCGAGCGGTCCCTGCCCAAGAGTCCGCTGCCAGATGACCGCGAAGACGGCGGCCACCAGTACGTGGACGAGGTACCAGAGGTAGGGGGAGTCGTAATGCAGCTCGAGGGACAGGGCCAGCAGGTGCGCCGAGTACAGCGTGAGGGTCATCGATCCCATCGCCGACAACGGCAGGAGCCAGTCCCCGATCTTCTGACTGATCAGCAGGAACACCCCCAGCACCGCCAGACTCAGTCCGAGGCTGGTCGCAATGGCCAGCGGCGTGTTGGAATGCGGGGTCGTGATGGCCAACCACCACCCGGTGTCGGTCGGTAGTGAGCCGGTACCCCACACCAGGATCTCGTCGAGCTTGGACTCGCTCAAGCGCGATGCCTCCTGCAATACGGAGTAGCCCCCGAGGCCGTAGAGGAGCACGGCGGACACGAGCTGGGCCAACACGGTGAGCGCGACGCCCACGATCACCAGGCGGACCTGAGTGCGCACTGCCCGTAGATCCAGGCGGCCCAGCCCCATCCCCACCAGTAGATACGTCATGTACGGCAGCGCCGGATAATTGCCCGTCAGCAGGAGCTGAGAAAGCGTGCCCGCGGGGTTGCTGAGGACATTGGGCAGCGTGGGGTTGTAGTACAACCACTCCGGCAGGACATTCAGCATGCGCTGCATCAGCAGGGGCGAGAGGATCCCGAACGCGGCGGCCCAGATGAACAGCGTCTTGGGGCGGGCATGCAGGAACGGGATGGCCAGGATGAAGAACATGCCGTAGTAGAACAGGATGTTGTAGGCGGGAGGATCCTCCGGCATCGCGGCGTTAACGGTCATACCCACCGTGACGATCAGCAGGGCGCGGACCAGGACACTCACCCGGTCAGCGGTCAGGGCTCGCCCCTCGCGTGGTTGTCGGGCGCCGGAGCCCAGCGCCAGGCCCACTCCGGCCAGCAGCGCGAACAGGGCCGCCGAGTGCCCGGAGAACAGTCGCCAGGACCAGCTGGCCTCCCCGGTCTGCTCGTTCCACGCGGGCAGCAGGTGGATGGCCATGAGCCCGATCAGTGCCAGCCCCCGGGCGGCATCGATCCCCACCAGTCGCCGCTTGCGTGGCGCCCCGTCCGTTGCGGTTGCCACGTCCCCCGTGCCCCCGCGTCGTGTCGTATTCACTCGTACTCCTGAGTTCTCCCCGGCGTCGCGGCCCCCTAACACGTGCTTTCAGGGATAAGCCCTACCCTGCCCGCGACCGTTCCCACAAATCGAACGCCATGGCCAGTTCCACCAGATCGGTGGGTGGAAGCTCCTGGAACCGTTTGGCGATCGCCTCGGACTGGCGGTTCTGATTCCATACGGAATCCTCCAGCACAAGACGCACCTGCGGGGAATGCGAGAAGTCCACCCTGGTGTTGTTGCGCGCCTGTTGCTGCAGGTCCTTGTTCTCGGCGGCCTCGCGGACCAGTAGTTCCACCGCGCTCACCTTGTGCTCGTCGCTGGCGTCCAGGCCTCCGAGGAATCTGTTGACCTTCTCCACCAGCTCGGCCTTGGCCGCCCGCTCGCGTTCCTGCTGGCGGGTCATGCCGGCCTCGGTCATGCCCTGCAGCCCTCGGGCCTCGCCGTCCTCCAGTTGCAGGTCCTCGTCCCGCTGCTTCTCCAGCCGGTAGTGGGTGAGGACGACGTCGTCCGCCGTCACCGTCTCGCGCTCGCCGCCGTCCAGCTGCTCGCGCAGCAGTCGCGCCAACAGGTCCGCGAACACCGAGAGCTTGAGGTAGTACGTGTCCCCGAAGTTGAGGATCTGGGAGAAGAACGCATAGGACTTCGTGTACTGGTCCAGCAGGGAACGGAACTTGTCGAGCTCGTCGCGCGCTGCGGCGTCGTCGTCGTACACGGCGCGGGACCAGCGGTTGGTGAACCGCTCGACCGCCGGCACCAGCGCCGAGGTCAGCGCGCCGCGCTTGCCGTTCCTGTCCGACCACGCCGCCCACACCCGGTTGACCTCCGCGGGCGTGTAGATGTTGGCGGCATCCAGCTTGGTCATCTGTTTGGCCACGAGGTCCGGGTCCGAATCGGTTTCGATGCGCGCGTCCTCGTAGTAGTCCTGGAACGCCGCCAGGATCTGGGCGGGGTCGTTGACGAAGTCCAGCACGTACGTGTTCTTCTTGCCGTCCGCGCGCCGGTTGAGCCGCGACAGCGTCTGCACCGCGGCGATCCCGGAGAGCTGCTTGTCCACGTACATGGCCGTGAGTAGCGGCTAGTCGAAGCCCGTCTGGTACTTGTTCGCCACGATCAGGATGTTCTGGTCCTCCTGGCTAAACACCCCGGCCAGGTCCCTCCCGCGCAGTTCCGGGTTCATGGACGCCTCGGTCACCTCCGGCACGGCCACATTACCGATCGCGGTAACATCCGGATCCGGCAGCGAGCCCGAGAATGCCACGAGGGTTTGCAGCGGCAGCTTTTCGCGTTCGATGTGCTTCTGGAACGCCCGCTGGTACTTCACCGCGGACGCACGCGACCCCGTCACCACCATGGCCTTCGCGCGCCCGCCCAGCTCCTTCTTCACGGTGTGCTGATAGTGCTTGAGGATCACGTCCACCTTGGAATCCACGTTCGTGGGGTGCAGCTCCACGAACCCGATGTACGCGCGCGTCCCCTTGCGCACGTCCCTCCTCGGCCGACGACGCCGCCGCCGCGCCCGTCGCCCCGCCTCCCGGCACCGCGGCGAGGTCGTTGCGGTACAGCCGGTCCTTGCCCGCCGTCGCCGCGCGACTCGTCATAGCCTCAGCATCCCTTGTATGTGGGTAACCGCCGATACCATCTAATTCAAACGGATGAATCTGATGGAAGCGCGTTTCGGGCGCAAAGGAGACGAACTTGATGGCGAGACGGGCCGCGAAGACGAAGCCAGCGAAGACGCTGGAACAGACACTGTGGGATGCCGCTGACAAACTCAGGGGCAACCAGGAGCCCAGCGAGTACAAGCATGTCGTGCTGGGTCTGGTATTCCTCAAGTACGTCTCCGACCGGTTCGAGGAGCGCCGCGAGCAGCTCAAGGGCGAGCTGGCCGCCGAGGGCATCAAGCCCGAGCGGATCGAGTCGTTCTTGGAGGATCGCGACGAGTACGCGAGCCAGAACGTTTTCTGGGTACCATCCCTCGCGCGATGGGGCTACGTGCAGTCGGTGGCGAAGCAGCCTGAGATCGGCCAGCAGATCGACCAGGCGATGGATCTCATCGAGAAGGAGAACCCCTCCCTGCGCGGCGTGCTCCCTCGCAACTATGGCCGGGACGGTCTCGACAAGCGCCGTCTCGGTGAGCTGGTCGATCTCATCGGTTCGATCGGCTTCACTGAGACCGACGATCACGGCGCAGACGATGTGCTCGGCCGCGTGTACGAGTATTTCCTGGGCCAGTTCGCGGGCAAAGAGACTGGCAAGGACGCCGGAGCGTTCTACACGCCACGCTCCGTCGTCCGGACGCTCGTGGAGATGCTGGAGCCCTACAAGGGTCGCGTCTATGACCCAGCAGCAGGCTCTGGCGGCATGTTCGTGCAGTCAGCGGAGTTCGTGAAGGCCCACGGCGGCAAGCGCACTGACATCTCTGTGTACGGGCAGGAGTTCACCGATACCACGTGGAAACTGGCGAAGATGAACCTGGCCTTGCGGGGCATCGAGGCTGACATGGGCACGCACTCGGCTGATTCATTCACCGAGGATCTCCACCCAGACCTGCGCGCTGACTTCGTAATCGCGAACCCGCCGTTCAACGTGTCTGACTGGTGGGATGCGAAGCTCGCCGACGATCCCCGATGGAAATACGGAACACCACCGAAGGGCAACGCGAACTTCGCATGGGTGCAACACTTCCTTCACCATCTTGCTCCCTACGGCACAGCAGGGTTCGTGCTCGCCAACGGGTCACTGTCTTCCAAGAGCAGTGGCGAGGGCGAGACCCGTCAGCGGCTCGTCGAGGCGGGCCTGGTCGACTGCATCGTCGCGATGCCCGACAAACTGTTCTTCAACACTGGCATCCCCGTGTCACTGTGGTTCGTTTCCAAGGGGCGTGACGGCAACGGGCACCGCGCGCGCAAAGGGGAGGTGCTGTTTATTGACGCCCGCAAGCTCGGCCGGATGGAGTCACGCAAACTGCGCGTGCTCGATAACGACGACATCGGGAAGATCGCGGGCACGTACCATGCGTGGCGCGACCACGACGGCGGTTACCAGAACGAGACTGGGTTCGCGAAGGCCGCGAAGATCGAAGAAATCGAGAAGCATGACTTCGTCCTGACCCCTGGCCGCTACGTAGGTGCGGCGGAGGCGGAGGTTGACGACGAGCCGATCGACGAGAAAATCGAGCGCCTCACGACCGAGCTATTTGCAGAATTCGAGCGCGGACGTGAGCTTGAAGATGAGGTTCGTGCTCGACTGAGAGGTGTGCTTTGACTAGCAAGTCGTGGAAAGCCGGCACGGTTGGCGAGGTTACGCATCGTGTGACGAAGGGAACCACGCCAACGACACTTGGCGGGACGTTTGAGAGTAGCGGCATCAACTTCGTCAAAGTGGAGTCGATCACCGAAGCTGGAACGCTCAATCATTCAAAGCTGGCATTTATTGATGAGCAGACGCACGCAATGCTTGCTCGCTCGATCCTAGAGCAAGACGACTTGCTCTTTTCGATCGCTGGCACAATTGGCAGAGTTGCACGAGTGCGACCCAGCGATCTCCCCGGGAATACGAACCAAGCAGTCGCCATTATTCGCCCCAACCCAGAGAAGGTCGATCGCGACTATCTCTATTACTGCTTGCGTGATACAGAGCGCATTGCACGTGCACGAACACGAGTTGTGCAATCTGTGCAGCAGAACTTGAGCCTCGCGGAAGTATCTAATATTGAGCTGCCTCTACCGTCGTTGCCCGAGCAGCGCGCGATCGCTGCGACGCTCGGCGCGCTCGACGACAAGATCGAGTCGAACCGGCGACTTGCTGAACGAGCGTCGGCGCTGATCGATGCATCTGCCTCGCAGCTCCTGGCGCGCACATCGACGGAGGTTCTACCTCTCGCCGACCTTGTGGAGTTCAATCGACTGAGCGTGAACCCGCACTCGACCGATACCTTGCGCTACATTGACATCGCGTCAGTATCATCGGGGCAGATCGACTCGGTTCAGGAGCTAACCTGGAATGAAGCGCCGAGTCGGGCACGACGTGGTGTGAGCGATGGTGACGTAATTTACTCGACCGTGCGCCCTGGCAACCGCGCCTTTGCTCTAATTGTTGACCCGACTCCCGGCAGCGTCGCCTCGACTGGTTTTGCCGTCATGAGCCCGAGCGTCCGACTCGGCTCATCGATGTTAACGAGCGTGGTGGGCGCGCACAAGTTCGCTGAGTACCTCGAATCGGTCGCCCACGGTAGTGCGTATCCCGCCGTCGGTATTCAGGCCATGGGTAACTATTCGGTTGTTGTGCCGAAGGAAGCCGTTGTCGCCGAGCAGTTCGAGGCAGACACGATGCCACTGCGGCGCCGTGTCGCTCAGGCTCGGGCTGAGTCGGAACGTCTTGCCGCCCTTCGGGACACCCTGCTCCCCGAGCTCCTCTCCGGTCGTGTTCGGGCCCCCATTGAAGGAGACCCTGCATGACGAATATCAACGGCGATTGGGCACAGAAAAAACTTAACGAGTTTATTGCGGCGACGACAGTCTCATACGTCCCGTCGCCGCCTGGGTCGGTTGGATTCCACGGCTACAAGACCGCAGCGTCGGAGGACGACATCGTCAAGAAGGCTCAGGTCGTCGAGCAAATTCTCGACCGTATTGTGCCCGGCTGGCGTGAGAGCATCAAGAAGAAGGACCGTCAGAAGTGGTCAATTCACTATGAAGCATCTATTCGAGCGCGGGAGGCCTTAGTCCGTGCCGATGAGGTCCGAAAAAATCTAGGGGAGGATGCCCCTGAGCTGTCTGCTGCGAAGCTGCACTCCTGGATCTGGGAGGGAGCGTCGTCATTGTGGCATTCGGGTCATTACCGCGAGGCGGTCGAGGGTGCGATCCGCAAGTTAAACGCCGAAACACAAAACAAGCTCGGTCGTCGCGACGTGAGCGAGACAGACCTTTTCAACCAGGCGTTCAGCGAGCAACCTGCTGCTGCGAACAATCCACGCCTCCATCGGATGCCGAACGACGGCAGTAAGACCTTTAAATCAGTTCAGCGCGGGGCTCGCATGTTCGCCGAAGGTGTCTTCGCCGGTATCCATAATCCGCTCGCGCACGAAGCTGAACAGGAAATGCCTGAGCAGCAGGTACTGGAGTACTTGGCCGCACTCAGTGTGCTCGCACGCTGGGTGGACGAATCGGTTCTGAGGAGTGTCACATGAACACCTTCAATGAGAACGTCGTTGAGCAGGCCGCTCTGGAGTACTTCGCCGAGCTGGGTTACCGACGTGTGCATGGCCCTGACATCGCGCCAGGAGAGCCTGGCGCTGAGCGGGAGTCGTACGAGGACGTCATGTTGTGGGGGCATGTGCGTGATGCGCTTCGGCGGATTAATCGTGGTGCGGACGCCGCGCTTGTCGCAGAGGCTGTGAAGACGGTTCAGCGTGCCGAGTCACAGAGCCCAATCGACGAGAACGCTCGCCTGCATAAGCTCATCACGGAGGGCGTACCGGTCGAGCATCGCGGCGACGATGGTCTGCTGCGCACAACGCGCTTGTGGCTCATGGACTTCGACGAGCCGGAGAACAACGACTGGGTGGCTGTCAGCCAGTTCACGATCGTCGAGAACGGCAAGAATCGCCGCCCTGACGTGCTCGTCATGGTCAACGGGCTCCCGCTCTCGTTGTTGGAGCTGAAGAACCCGGCCGCTGAGCACGCGACGCTGAAGTCGGCGTGGAACCAGGTGCAGACCTACCGCCATGACATCCCGTCGGTGTTCGTGCCCAACGCTGTCACGGTGATCTCTGACGGCACATCTGCTGCGATGAGCAGTTACTCGGGTGCGTTCGAGCACTACGCGCCGTGGAAGACCATCGAGGGGCGTGAGGTTGTCAGCAACCGGCCAGCCCTTGAGGTTCTCATCAAGGGTGTGTTCGAGCCGAAGCGGTTCCTGGACCTGCTGAAGAACTTCGTCGTGTTCAGTGACGAGACAGTCACCGACAAGTCGACAGGACAGCCGACGCGGGCGCTCGTGAAGCGTGTGGCGAAGTACCACCAGTACTGGGCGGTCAACGCTGCCGTCGAGTCCACGGTGCAAGCGTCAAGCCCTGATGGGGACCGTCGCGGCGGTGTCGTGTGGCACACGCAGGGGTCGGGAAAGAGCTTCGAGATGGTGTTCTACGCCGCGAAGATCATGCGTGACCCGCGCATGGCGAACCCGACGCTGGTGTTCATCACTGACCGCAACGATCTCGACGATCAGCTGTTCGGCGAGACTTTCGCCCCCGCGCGCATCCTGCCGGAGACGCCGGTGCAGGCAGCAACGCGCTCGGATCTGCGGGCCAAGCTGAAGCGCGCGTCGGGTGGGATCGTGTTCACCACCTTGCAGAAGTTCGCGCCGGGCGAGGACGGGGATACCAACCCCGTGCTCACTGACCGTCGGAACGTCATCGTTATCGCCGACGAGGCGCACAGGAGTCAGTACGGCTTCAGCGAGACGCTCGACCGCCACGGCCGGCTCAAGTCTGGGCTGGCCAAGCACATGCGCGACGCGCTCCCTGGTGCCACGTACCTCGGTTTCACCGGCACTCCGATCGAGTCGAAAGACAAGTCCACCCGGGCTGTGTTCGGCGACTACGTCGACGTGTACGACCTCACAAGGGCAGTGGAGGATGGCGCGACTGTCCGGATCTTCTACGAGTCCAGGCTGGCAAAGATCGAGCTGTCGGAAGTTGACCACGCAGCCCTCGACGAGCTCGCCGACGAGATCACCGAGTCCGTCGAGGAAGACACGGCAACAGCTGCGAAGTCACGTTGGTCGCGGCTGGAGGCGGTCGTCGGAGCGGAGGCACGACTTGACCTCGTAGCTCGCGACATCGTGGAGCACTGGGAGAAGCGCCGGGAGTCCCTGTTCGGCAAGGGCATGATCGTGACCATGAGTCGCCGGATCGCTGTACGGCTGTACGAGAAGATCGTCGCGCTGCGGCCCGATTGGCACTCGGATGACCCGGCGCAGGGCAAGATCAAGGTCGTCATGACCGGGTCCGCGTCTGATCCTGCTGAGTTCCAGCCGCACATCCACTCGAAGGACGTGCGCAAGGACCTCAAGCTGCGGGCGAAGAACGCGGACGACCCGCTGGAACTGGTCATCGTCCGTGACATGTGGCTGACCGGTTTCGATGCCCCGTCGATGCACACGATGTACGTCGACAAGACCATGCAGGGCGCCGGGCTCATGCAGGCCATCGCTCGGGTCAACAGGACGTTCCGCGACAAGCCTGGCGGGCTGATCGTCGACTACATCGGAGTGTTCGCGAACCTCCAGAACGCGTTGAGCGAGTACTCGCCGTCCGACCGCGAACAGGCTGGCGTGCCCATCGACGAGATGGTCCAGGTGATGTTGGAGAAGCATGACATCGTGCGCGGGCTGCTGCACGGCGTCCAATTCGATTCTTCCCCGGAGCTGACAGCCTCGCAGCGGTTGAACGAGTACGCGAAGGTCCTCGACTTCGTCATGGCGGACCCAGACCGGACTTCGCGATTTAATGACCAGGTGCTGGCTCTGGCGAAGGCGTTTGCGCTGGCGGGCGCGCGCGATGAGGCAGCCGCGATCCGGAACAATGTCCGACTGTTCACGGACGTCAGGGCAGCGATCCTAAAGATCCAGAACCCTGACTCCGGCCGAGGCGGGTCAGGTGCCGTAGGGATCGATACAGCGCTCGGGCAGCTACTCAACGAGGCCGTTGCGGCCGATCAAGTCGTCGACGTCTATAAGCTCGCTGGCGTGGATACGCCAGACCTCTCAATCCTCAGCGACGAGTTCCTCAATTCGTTCGCGGAGAAGGACAAACCCAACCTCCAAATGGGTCTGCTGCATCGGTTGCTCAACGATCAAATTCGTACGGTGCAGCGCACCAACATTGTTCAAGCACGCAAGTTCTCCGAGCTACTGGATGAGGCGATTAACCGATACACGAACCGATCACTGACGACGGCAGAGATCATTGCGGAGCTGGTAAAACTCGCCAAGCAAATGCGCGACGATCAGAAGCGCCACGACGACCTCGGGCTTTCTAGCGCTGAGGTCGCGCTCTATGATGCGATCGCGCAGAACGATTCCGCCGTGCTGGAAATGGGCGACGAAACGTTGAAGAAAATTGCTGTCGACGTGGTCTGGGCAGTCCGCAACAGCGTTGTCATCGACTGGGATCAAAAAGAGAGTGTCCGTGCCTCGATGCGATCCAGTGTGCGCCGCATCCTCGCAAAGTATGACTATCCTCCTGATGCTGAGGACGAGGCAGTCAACCTTGTACTGGAGCAAGCAGAGTTGTATGCCGACAGCGCAACGAGGTAGACACCAATGATGAATATCTGGGGGACTGTTGCACGGTAGACGACGCTATCACCTACCCGTGTAACAGTCCCAGCGATAAGATCATCAAGGAGCCTGGTAATGATACCAGCGAAAGGTGGTAATATGTTCAACCTACTGGTCGGATATACGCACGACGAAAATGAAATCGTGCCTAGGGATCGACTTTTTGAGTACACTGATCAAAAACTACAAGAGCGTTTAGGTGAGGACTATATTTCGACACTCACGTCGATTCCAGCACTGTCTATGCCCGAAATTCAGGACGATGGTTCAGAGAAGTTTGCACGAGTCGGTTCCGTTTCGAAGTCCCACGATGCGCAATGGGGCCCGGCTTTCAGGTTCTTGCCTAATCCAAATGTTGACCCAATTCCAGCGAGTACAATTCAAAATCTCGTCACGGATCTGAAAATTAGTTCAGAGGGTTGGGGGGAATTCTCGCGTACGCACTGGGCTGTCAAAGACGTCGATCTGTTTCAAGTGCTGTTTGAACACCAGGCCCGGTTGAGTAAAGGTGGCTCGCAGGCCTTCCGCTCGTCAGGTGCCGTTCGGTTCCCTGTGGAAACACCACGCAATCCCAAGCTGGTGGTAGTGATGATGCCATTCAAGAAAGAATTTGACGTAGTACACGAGACGATCCGGGGTGCAGTAGATGACGCAGGACTCATCAGCGTACGAGTCGACGATATTTGGGAGCATGATCACGTGATGGGTGATGTCCTCTCGGCTCTCTGGGAAGGGCAAATCGTTATTGCGGATCTCACAGGGCGAAATCCGAACGTGTTCTACGAGGTGGGCCTTGCCCATGCCTTACCGCGAAAGACCGTGCTTCTCACGCAGAATGCCGACGATGTACCGTTCGACCTGCAGCCGATCCGGTACCTTATGTACGGACTAGGGTCGAGTGAGCGCCAGAAGCTTCGCGGTGATTTGAGTAAGCGCCTCAGAACCCTGATTCAACAGGAACAGGACTGAAGGCTGTACGAGGTTCTGCCACTAAAGGTGTTCTGGTGCGAGTGTGAGGCAGGCACAAGGGATGGTAAGCATGATTCAAAACACGGCTCGAGGCGTTTTCCGCGTTATTCCCGGCGTCCTGTGTGACCTGACAGCCTGAACCTTAAGTTAATGGGCTTACTATAACTCTTCATCTTAGGAACAGGCTGCCCCTTCATGTATTGAAGTTTTCTCACCGGGCCGCGCGCTCTAGGGCTCGTGCAAATAATGGTAAGGGGCTGCTGATAAGGCCGGTTGCATGATGACCAGAAGGGCGTCGCCGGGGGATCCCTGGCCTCTACTGCTGCTTATAGGTGCCGCGCAGGATGTCCGCGTCACCCCAGATGAAGGACGCGTGGTTGAACACGGTGGGTGGCTGCCTTACTCGGTGGGGCGGGGGTCTACCGTGCAGTCTACGAGGGGGGCAATGAGAAGCTGTTCTCTTCGCGGCCTTTTGGGAGCTGAAGGTTCTCGGATCTGGTGCCGGCCAACCAGCGGAACCAAATGGGTCTGTTGCACGAACTGGTGACAGTGTGACCTGCCCCTGTTGGAGACCCTCTGTGGGCTCGCGGGTTTGTACCTTGCCGTGAAGCACCCGGACAGGTAGTACGGCCGCCCGCCATTGGGCGCCGCGGAGGCCGCGGGCGGCGTCGTCGATGGCCCGCGCGAACGGACGCGCCGCTGGACAGCGGGTGGGAACATCTGTGGTGCAGAACGACCAGAAAACAAGGAAAAACCGTGCGGATCGCGGCATGGATGTAGTGGAGAGCGTTTGCCGCGGCGCCAGAGGGTGAGGAGGGGGAAGCCGCGCTCCCCGAGGGTTCACCCTCCCGTCACCCCTACGTCGTCCGGCACACCCCGCAACCTTTTGATGAGTAACTCAAAACATGACATAGTGAAGCTATGACCTCGACAACACTGACCGATCAGCCCGGGGGACGCGAGAACGGCGGCGGCGCCGTCGTGCCCGTGCCGTGGACCAATCGGATCCGGGCGGCCGGACTGAGGGTCACCAAGCCCCGACTGGCGGTGCTGGACGCTGTCGATCGCCACCAGCACGCCACCGCGGACGAGGTGCTCGCGGACGTGCGCACGGCATTACCGGAGATCACGGTGCAGTCCATCTACGTGGTGCTGCACTCGCTCACGGACGCCGGACTGTTGCGCCAGCTGGACCTGGCGAACTCCCCGGCGCGGTACGAGACCCGGGTCGATGACAACCACCACCATGCCGTGTGCACGGTGTGTGGACGCATCGAGGACGTGGCCTGTGCCGTGGGGCATGCACCGTGCCTGACTCCCAGCGAGACCCACGGGATGAGCATCCACGTGGCCGATGTCGTCTACCAAGGCGTGTGTTCCGACTGCTCGGCCCAGCGGGCCGGTGCGACCGCGGCGCCCGTGTAGGCCCCCCTGAGCTCCGGGAACCCATCTGGGCCACCGGTTCACCCACCCATCCCAACCCCATCAAGGAGTACGCGATGACGGAATCCACACCGCACGCCACCGGGTCCACGACCCAGGCCGGCATTCCCGCTGTCAGCGACCGCAACTCGCTGACCACCGGCCCCAACGGTTCGATCGTGCTGCATGACCACCAGCTGGTGGAGACCCTGCAGCACTTCAACCGGATGAACATCCCCGAGCGTCGTCCGCACGCCAAGGGGGCCGGCGCGTTCGGCACCTTCGAGGTCACCGAGGACGTCTCGCAGTGGACCAAGGCGGACTTCCTGCAGCCGGGCAAGAAGACCGAGATGCTGGCCCGCTTCTCCACCGTGGCCGGCGAGCTGGGCTCCCCGGACACCTGGCGTGACGTCCGTGGCTTCGCCCTGAAGTTCTACACCGAAGAAGGCAACTTCGACATGGTCGGGAACAACACCCCGATTTTCTTCGTGCGCGACCCCATGAAGTTCCCGCACTTCATCCGCTCGCAGAAGCGCCTGCCGGACTCCGGGCTGCGTGACGGCACCATGCAGTGGGACTTCTGGACCAACAACCCCGAGTCCGCCCACCAGGTCACCTACCTGATGGGTGAGCGCGGCCTGCCCAAGACTTGGCGCCACATGAACGGTTACGGCTCACACACCTACATGCTGGTCAACGCCGAGGGCGAGAAGTTCTGGGTCAAGTGGCACTTCGAGTCGCGGCAGGGCGTGGAGAGCCTGAGCAACGAAGAGGCCGAGCGCCTGGCCGGAGCCGATGGCGACGTCCACCGTCGCGACCTGTTCGAGGCGATCGAGCGGGGCGAGTACCCGAAGTGGGACCTGTACTTCCAGATCATGCCGTACGAGGAGGCCAAGACCTACCGGTTCAACCCCTTCGACCTGACCAAGACCTGGTCCAAGAAGGACTACCCGCGGCACAAGGTGGGCACCATGACCCTGAACCGCAACCCGGAGAATTTCTTCGCCCAGATCGAGCAGGCGGCCTTCTCCCCGGCGAACATGGTCCCGGGCACCGGCAACTCCCCGGACAAGATGCTACTGGGGCGCACCTTCGCCTACGCGGACGCCCAGCTCTACCGCGTCGGCACCAACTTCCAGCAGCTGCCGGTCAACCGCCCGATCAACGAAGTGCACACCTACAACTTCGAGGGCAGCATGACGTATCACCACAGCGGTGCCCGGCGGGTGTACGCCCCGAACTCCTTCGGTGACTCCTGGTCGGACGAGACCGGTCCCGTGGACAATGGCTGGGAGGACGACGGCGCTCTGGTCCGCGAGGCCTACACCTTGCGTCAGGACGACGACGACTTCGGTCAGCCGGGCACCCTGATCCGCGAGGTCTTCAACGACGCGCAGCGCGCGCGGTTCGTGCAGACCGTGGCCGGCGCCCTCGATGGTGTCGCGGAGCCGGTGCTCTCCAACGCTTTCCAGTACTGGAAGAACGTGGACGAGAACATTGGTCAACGCATCGAGGAGGCCGTCAAGTCCAACGCCGCCAGCCCCGAGGTTCCGGGCATGGGCGTGGACGAGGACCCCACGAGCAACTCCGAGATCAGCGAGTAACGCTTCGGGGGTGAACGGACCCCGGGTGAGTTCGGTGGGCCCGGGCGCGGTGGGATGACCACCGTGCGGGGCTCCCGGCTGCCGATGGCCGCCCACCCCTGACGTTCACACGCGTGCGAACACCCGGTCAGTGATCCTGGCCGGGTGTTCGCGCGTTCCGGGTCTCGGGCATCTGCCAGAGGGCGCGCGGACAACTGAGCGCTCCAGGGGGAGGGACCCGACCGCTCACCTCGAGCACGGGCCCGTTCGGCAAGGACGGGCCGGGGAGCCGCGCGGCGCGGCGTCGTCCGGCGCGTAATGTCCGCGCTTCGACATCGGCGTCACAGAGCAATCGTTTGCGAATGCACGCCCGCGGGTCAGAATGAGGGCGGGGCTGCTGTCCGCGGCCCCGTGTCCTTCACTTATCGCCCCCACGAGGAAGTGTCATGTCCGAGCAGAATTACCCCCGCTACGACCACAACGATCCCCGGGAGCCGGTGGCCGGTCCCCGAGCGGACGGTGGTAACCCCTACGCCGCCGGTAGCACCCCCCGCTACGATGCGTACCCCGCCCCGCACGACGGCGCTGCGCAGCCCCCGCACGCGCCGCACCGCCCCGATAGCGAGCCGGGCTTCCTGGCCGCGTTGTTCGACCTGGATTTCAAGCACTTCATCACCATCAAGTTCGCGAAGTTCATCTACGTCCTGTCGATCGCGCTCAGCGCACTGGGCGGATTGATCATGGTGATCTCTGGATTGGTCGCACTCACGGAGAGCGCCGCGGGTCTGCTGTTCGTGGTCTTCGGGCTCGTGAGCGTCCTGATCAACATCGTGCTGATGCGCGTGTTCCTGGAGTTCGTGATCTCCATGATCCGCACTGCCCAGAACACGACCGCGCTCGTGGAGAGGCGCTGACCCGCGGCTGAACCCGCGGTGTGGTGCGTCTGGGCCGGCGTCCCGAGTGGGGGCGCCGGCCCGGGCGTGCACTACTTCAGCTCCGTGACCGGTGCGAACTCGTAACCGAGCTCCTTGATCCCGTGCACCGTCTGCTTGAGGTAGTTCAGATCCAGATACGGGTGGAAGAAGAAGCTTGCGGTGGATTCGCGCGCCGTGAGGTTCGCCTTCGCCCGGGAGATCAGGAACTTGGGATCGCGGATCGCGTGGTTGTTCTGCTCGCCCTCGGTGATGTTGCCCAGGTTCTCGGGATACACGGCGCCGCCGTAGATGTCGTGCACGGTGTACGGGAACTGCTGGCTGTAGGACTTGCCGACCTCGGAGGGCTGCCCCGTGAGGATGCTCGCGTAGTAGTCGCCCTGTTCGTAGCGCGCGTTGTACTCCTGGGCCATGGCCACGCACGAGTTCACGGAACGGCCGTAGTGCGGTGTCTCGAAGATCGTGGGCTCACCCAGACCGGCGTCCTCCATCACGGAGCGTCCCGCGTCCAGGCGGTCCCCCCACTCGTCCACGTCGTCCTGGGCCGCGCGGCCCACGGGCGTGATGTAGGAGTCGTTGGTGCGCTCCTCGAACGCGTAGGGCGCGGTGTCGGTGGAGGTGCACCCGAACCGGTAGAACTCGTAGTCCTCACCGGAACGCCCGCTGTACGGGTTGTCCATGGTGCCCATCTGGTGCGTGGTGCCGTGCTGGATGAGCGTGCCACCCTTGCCCTGCATGTACTTCAGGGCGTCCAGACCTCGGGCCGGTCGGTGAGGCTGAGCCCGTACCAGTCGGAGCCGTCCTTGTTCTGCCCGATCTGGATGGGGATCACGGCCACCTGGAACGGGACGTTCTCGGACGCGAGGTAATCAGCCACGCGGCGCAGGTCTTTCGGGTCGGACTCCGGGCCCACGTCCTCCAGGCGCACCGCGGCCTGCTTCACCGCGGGGGCGTCTGAACCCACCAGGTCGTAGAAGAGGTCCGAGTAGATCAGGTACACGTCGTTGGAGTCGATGTAGTCCAGTGGCACCTCCGCGAGGTCGTTGCGGTTGCCGGAGCGCACCGCCCACGGCACCTCCGTGGGTCCGGTGCCGGAAGACGTGCAGGGTACGGCCTTCTTCCCCTGGGTGCATCGCGAGGTGGCCAGGAAGAAGATCATGTAGGCCAGGAACAGCGCCATGGCGATCATCAGCAGGACGCGACTGCCGCCCTGCAGGAACATCTGGAGCGCCTCCCCGACATTCGCCGTTCCGGACGTCATGTGGACATGCATCATGAATTCCCCCGAATTCACCCCGCGGGCACCGCGTCCATCCCCCCGGATGCGCACTGACCTGATCAAACCACGCCACATGGCGCGCCTTCAGGTTCTCAGACGGCAATTACCATGGCAAACAGTGCAAAGAACTTGACCTCATGCTCTCGTGGGCCGGACGGGGGGTGAAACACTGCGAGCTGACTAAAGCCGCGGGAATTCCCGGAGGTTTATACGCACAAGCGTAATAAACGGGGGCAAGAAGTTAAGGGCAGGTTCACCGAGAATTAGACTGCGGCGCAGCTCGGGACGCTCGTGGTCGTCGTCCGCGGCGCGGTGCGAGCGGCCGTGGGGCCGCCCCGCGGCCGCGTATCCTGAACGCGTGTTGAGCTTTTCGCGGTCCCTGCCACTCCCCCCGCTCGCCGACCTCCTCGACTCCGCCCACGTGGTCTCCCTCCCCATGCGCGTCACCTTCCGCGGCGTCACCGAGCGGGAGACCGTCGTCTTCCGCGGCCCCGCCGGGTGGGGCGAGTTCGGCCCGTTCCCCGAGTACGGGGACGCCGAGGCCGCCGCGTGGCTGCGCGCCGGCATCGAGGCCGCCTGGCAGGGCGTCCCGGAGCCCGTCCGTGACCGGGTGCCCGTCAACGCCACCGTCCCAGCGGTCCCGGCCGAGCGCGTCGTGGACGTCCTCGGCGGCTACGCCGGGCAGGTCCACGCCGTGAAGATCAAGGTGGCCGAGCGCGGCCAGAGTCTCGCGGACGACGTCGCCCGCGTCGCCGCCGTCCGGCACCTCCTCCCGGACGCCGAGCTGCGGGTGGACGCCAACGCGGGCTGGGACGAGGACGACGCCGTGACCGCCCTCAGCGCGCTCAGCGAGTTCCGCATCGCCTACGCGGAGCAGCCCGTGGCGAGCGTCGAGGGTCTGGCGAGCGTGCGGCGTCGGCTGCGGGAACAGGGCGTGGGCACGCTGATTGCTGCGGACGAGTCCGTGCGCAAGGCCGAGGACCCGCTGGCCGTCGCGCGCGCGGGTGCCGCGGACCTGATCGTCGTGAAGGTCGCCCCGCTCGGGGGAGTGCGCCGCGCGCTGGACGTCGTGGCGCAGGCGGGGCTTCCCGCCGTCGTCAGCTCGGCGATCGACTCCTCCGTGGGGATCCGCGCGGGCGTCGCCCTGGCTGCCGCGCTGCCCGAGCTGCCGTACGCGTGCGGGCTCGGCACCCTCTCGCTCATGACCGCGGACGTGACCGCCGAGCCCCTGCGCCCCGTGGACGGGTTCCTGCCCGTGCGGGACGTCGCCGTGGACGAGGCGCTGCTCGCCGAGCACGCCATCACCGGCGCGCGCCGGGACTGGTGGCTGGACCGGCTGCGCCGCACCCACGCCGTGCTCGCCGCGCAGTAGACCAGGGGGAGGGCGACGCCGCCCGCGGCCTGACGCGCGGTCCTCGCCGCCGCGGTGCACGACGCCGGGCGACGGCCCAGCGTGCCCCGCAGGTGCAGCGCTGCACGGGACTGGGGTGGGCGGGGCCAGCGGCTGAGGGGCTGGGAGGTCCGGTGGTGCCGGGCGCGGTGCCGCGCGGCGGCGTCGGCGCACTCCGCCCACCGGGTTAACCTCCAGTTCGCCCGGCGGTCGCACGGCGATCACACGCCAGTGGTGAGGTGGCTCATGGAAACACTCGCTGACATGCACGGACGCATGTCTCACCCAGGGAGCCACTCCATGACCCAAGCACCAGAACGCCGCCGTCTCCTGCCCATGCTGGGCCATGTGAACGGCAAGCGCAGCCCGCTCACGTGCGAGCTCAAGTGCGGCAGCCAGTGCATGACCCCGGACGCCAACACCTCGTCCAACGAGTACGTGCACGACGTCATCTCCGCCGCGATGAGCCGCCGCGCCGCACTCGGGCTCGGTGCCGCCGGGGCGGTGACGGTGGGGCTGGTGGCCGCGACCGCCCAGCCCGCTCAGGCCACGTACGGCTACTGGGGTCAGGGCAGGGCGCGCCTGGACTTCACCGCCATCAAGCCGGTGAACATGACGGTGGACGACCTCACCGTCCCCAAGGGCTACGACTGGTCGCCGATCATCCGCTGGGGCGATCCCCTGTTCTACGACTCCCCGGAGTTCGACCCCAAGAACCAGAGCCCGGAGTCCCAGTCCAAGCAGTTCGGCTTCAACTCGGACTACCTGGACATCATCCCGGACCCCAACGGACTCACGGGCGTGCTGGTGAACAACCACGAGTACACCAACGAGAACACCATGTTCCCCACGGGCTACGAGAAGACGAACCTCACGAACATGGTCAGGACCGCCATCCAGGCGCACGGCATGTCGGTCGTGGAGATCACCCGCGCCAAGGTGGGGGAGCCCTGGACCTACGTGCGCGGCGGCGCCCGCAACCGGCGCATCACCCTGACCACGCCGTTCGTCGTGGACGGCCCCGCGGCCGGCTCGGACCTGCTCAAGACCCAGGACGACCCCACCGGCAGGCGCGTGCTGGGCACCCAGAACAACTGCTCGGGCGGCGTGACCCCGTGGGGCACCGTGCTCTCCGGCGAGGAGAACGTCCACCAGTACTTCATCACCTCCGGCACCGCGGAGGAGAAGCGCTACGGCTTCCCCACCACCATGCCCTCGCGCCGCTGGCCCGAGGTGGAGAAGCGCTTCGACGCCCGCATCCCCGGGTACAAGAACGAGCCCAACCGCTTCGGCTGGGTCGTAGAGATCGACCCCCAGAACCCGAACTCCGCCCCGCTCAAGCACACCGCGATGGGCCGCTTCAAGCACGAGGGCGCGAACGTGCGCGTGGGCGACGACGGCACCGTGGTGGCGTACTCCGGTGACGACGAGAAGTTCGAGTACATCTACAAGTTCGTCTCCGCCAAGAAGTACAAGCAGGGCGACAAGAAGCACAACATGACCCTGCTGTCCGAGGGCGACCTCTACGTGGCCCGGCTCAAGGGCAACTCTCCCAAGAAGCAGATCACCGGGGACGGCACCCTGCCCAGGGACGGCGAGTTCGACGGCTCCGGCGAGTGGCTGCCCCTGGTCAAGGGCGGCAGGTCCATGATCAAGGGCATGTCCGTGGAGCAGGTGCTCGTCTACACCCGCCTGGCCGCGGACAAGGGCGGCGCCACCAAGATGGACCGCCCGGAGGACGTGGAGCCCAACCCGCACACCGGCAAGGTGTACGTGGCGCTGACCAACAACTCGGACCGCGGCAAGGCGGGCAAGGCCGGCGTGGACGAGGCCAACCCGAGGACCGGCAACCGGGACGGCTACGTCCTGGAGCTCACCGAGCGCCACAACCTCCCGCAGGCCACCCGCTTCGACTGGAACCTGCTGCTGGTGTGCGGTGACCCCGCCAAGGACTCCGGCACGTACTTCGGCGGCTTCCCCAAGGAGAAGGTCTCCCCGATCTCCTGCCCGGACAACGTCGCTTTCGACAACTCCGGCAACCTGTGGATCTCCACGGATGGTGCGCCGTCCAAGATCGGCTACAACGACGGCCTGTTCAAGGTGACCCTCAACGGCTCCGAGCGTGGCCGCGTGCAGCAGTTCCTCTCGGTCCCACAGGACGCGGAGACGTGCGGCCCGGTGGTCCACGACACCGAGGGCATGGTCTACATCGCCGTGCAGCACCCGGGTGAGGACGGCTCCTTCGAGCAGCCCCGCTCGTACTTCCCGGACTACGCGCTGCCCACGCGCCTGGAGCCGGGCGAGTTCTCCATGCCGCGCCCGTCCGTGATCCAGGTGTTCCGCAAGAACCGGAACAACAAGCCCCAGTTCCCGGGCGGCGTGAGTGACCAGCCGGGCAAGGGCGAGAACCAGGACAAGCGCCGCAAGAACGGCAAGACCGGCCCCAAGTACCGCGGCTACGACGACAAGCCCACCCTGGAGCTGCAGCAGCGCGCCGAGCAGGCCCCCAGGAGCTACGAGAGCTGAGACCCTCCGGCCCGAGCAGGCGGGCGGGATCGCGGTCACCCGCGGCCCCGCCCGCTTTTCCGTGCCCTGTCGACGACGTCGCCCGTGCCGCCCGCGCGCGAGGTCCGGCGGCGTCGTCGGTCCCCAACCCGGGCTTGACCTGGGGAAACGCCCGGTATGTGACGTGTTTGTGACGGAAAGTATGGGCCCGGGTGGCCCGGTCGGTACGTTGGAGCGACTCGCCTCCCTCTCACCCAAGGAGCAGCCATGACCACCTCGACAGACACCGGGACAGCGCCCCCCAAGAGCGCGTCCGGCCGTGTGCGCGGACCCCGCAAGGGCACGGACCTGGGCCAGTGGAAGGTCAGCGGCCGCACCCCCCTGAACCACAACGAGGAGTTCAAGGCGGAGGAGAACTCGCTGGACGTGCGGCAGCGGATCATCGACACGTACTCGAAGACGGGCTACGCCTCGATTCCCGCGGACGACGTCCACGGCCGCTTCCGCTGGCTGGGCCTCTACACGCAGCGCAAGCAGGGTGTGGCCGGCGCGAACACCTCCAAGCTGGACGCCGAGTCCCTCTCGGACGAGTACTTCATGCAGCGCATCCGCCTGGACGGCGGGCAGCTGAGCACCGAGCAGACCCGCGTGGTGGGCGAGGTCTCTCGGGACTTCGCGCGCGGCACGGCGGACGTCTCAGACCGGCAGAACATCCAGCTGCACTGGATCGCCATCGAGGACGTCCCCGAGATGTGGGAGCGGCTGGACGCGGTGGGCCTGACCACCCTGGAGGCCTGCGGGGACACCCCGCGCGTGTTCCTCGGCAGCCCCGTGGCCGGCGTGGAGAAGAACGCGATCATCGACCCCAGCGAGGACCTCGCCGCCCTGCGCGAGGAGTTCATCGGCAACCCCGAATACGTGAACCTGCCGCGCAAGTTCAAGACCGCGATCACCGGCAGCCCCACGCTGGACGTGGTGCACGAGATCAACGACGTCAGCTTCGTGGGCGTGGACCACCCCGAGCTGGGCCCCGGCTACGACCTGTGGGTGGGCGGGGCGCTGTCCGTGGCGCCGCGGCTCGGCGAGCGCCTGGGCGCGTTCGTCTCCCGTGAGAACGTGGTGCCCGTGTGGGCCGGGGTGTGCGGAATCTTCCGCGACTACGGCTACCGCAAGCAGCGCACCAAGGCCCGCCTCAAGTTCCTGCTGGCCGAGTGGGGCCCGGACAAGTTCCGGCAGGTGCTGCAGGACGAGTACCTGGGCTTCGAGCTGCCGGACGGCCCCGCCCCCGAGCGCGCGGTGGGCCACTCGGACCACGTGGGCGTGCACGAGCAGGTGGACGGCAACCGGTACGTGGGCTTCGCGCTCACCGCGGGCCGGCTCTCCGGGGACGCGCTCGTGGCCCTGGCCGACGCCGCCGAGGCCGCCGGTTCCCAGCGCATCCGCCTGACCCCCCACCAGAAGGTGCTGGTGCTGGACGTGCCCGAGGACAACGTGGACGGGTTGATCGAGGCCGTGCGGCCCCTGGGGCTGCACGCGAAGCCCAGCCCGTTCCGCCGCTCGACCATTGCCTGCACGGGCATCGAGTTCTGCAAGCTCGCGTTCGTGGAGACCAAGGGCTTGGCCGCCCGGGTGATCGACGACATGGAGGACCGCCTGGCGGACGTGGAGATCCCCACGCCCATCTCCCTGCACATCAACGGCTGCCCCAACTCGTGCGCCCGCATCCAGACCGCGGACATCGGGCTCAAGGGCCAGTACATCGGGGAGGAGTACGTGTTCCAGGTCCACCTGGGCGGCGGGCTGGCCTCCACCGACCGCGAGGAGGGCGGCCTGGGCCGCACCGTGCGCGGGCTCAAGGTCACCGCAGACGATCTCTCCGACTACGTGGAGCGCGTGACCCGCACCTTCCTGCGGGAGCGCGGCCCGGAACAGTCTTTCGCCGAATGGGCGCTGAGCGCCGAGGAGGATTCCCTTCGATGACAGCCACCGACATCCAGCTCACCACGCACCCGCTCGCCGCGGGGCAGGGCGGGGACCCAGCGGCGTCGTCCGCCGCGACCCTGGACGCCCGCGGCACGACGACGCCGCCCGCGGGCTCCGCGGCACCGGCCACCTCCCAGGGGGTCTCGCCGGGGCGCACCCGCTCCACCGAGGAGCTCAAGGCCCTCGTGGAGGAGGCGCGTGAGCGCTTCGGCGCGCGGGACGCGGACCCGGACGAGGTGCTCGCGTGGGCCGCGGAGACCTTCGGGCCCCGCCTGGCGGTGGCGTGCTCCATGGCCTCGGACACCGTGGTGCCCGCCCTGGTCAGCACCCACCTGAAGAACGTGGACGTGCTGTTCCTGGAGACCGGCTACCACTTCCCGGAGACCCTGCAGACCCGTGACGACTTCGCCCGGGACTGGCCCGTGAACGTGCGCACCCTGCTGCCCGAGCTCACCGTCCCCGAGCAGGACGCGAAGTACGGCGCCCAGCTCCACGACCGTGATCCGGGGCTGTGCTGCGGGATGCGCAAGGTCGCGCCGCTGGACAAGGCCCTGGCCGGGTACGAGGCGTGGGTGACCGGGCTGCGGCGTGAGGAGACACCGCACCGCGCCAACGCCGCGCCCGTGGAATGGGACGAGCACCACCAGATGGTCAAGATCAACGCCATCGTGGACTGGACCTTCGACCACGTGGTCGCCTACGCCGAGGAGAACCTGGTGGTGGTCAACCCGCTGCTGAGCCAGGGCTACCCGTCCATCGGGTGCGCCCCGTGCACGCGCAAGGTCGCCCCCGGAGAAGACCCCCGCGCCGGACGCTGGTCCGGTGTGGGCAAGACAGAATGCGGGATCCACCTGTGAGCACCACGACTGCCCCCACAGAGACGGCGCTGAGCCAGCTGCAGCGGCTCGAGGCCGAGTCCATCCACATCTTCCGGGAGACCGCGGCGGAGGGTGAGCGCCCCGTGCTGCTGTTCTCCGGCGGCAAGGACTCGGTGGTCATGCTGCACCTGGCCGCCAAGGCCTTCTGGCCGGCACCCATCCCGTTCCCCGTGCTGCACGTGGACACCGGGCACAACTTCCCGGAGGTCCTGGAGTTCCGGGACCGCACCGTCGAGCGGCTGCACATCCGCCTGGAGGTCGCGTCCGTGCAGGACTACCTCGACGACGGCCGCCTCACCGAGCGCCCGGACGGCACCCGCAACCAGCTGCAGACCGTGCCCCTGCTGGACGCCATCACGGAGGGCCACCACGACGTGGTCTACGGCGGCGCCCGGCGGGACGAGGAGAAGGCCCGCGCCAAGGAGCGGATCATCAGCCTGCGGGACGAGTTCGGCCAGTGGGACCCCCGCAACCAGCGCCCCGAGCTGTGGAGCCTCTACAACACGCGCCACCGCCCCGGGGAGCACGTGCGGGTGTTCCCGCTGTCCAACTGGACCGAGCTGGACATCTGGTCCTACATCACCGAGCAGGGCATCGAGCTGCCCTCCCTCTACTACGCCCACGAGCGGGACGTGGTGAGCCGGGACGGCATGTGGCTGGCCGTGGGCGAGCACGTGAGCCCGCGCGAGGGCGAGACCGTGCAGCCCCGCACCGTGCGCTACCGGACGGTGGGGGACATGAGCTGCACGGGCGCCGTTGAGTCCCCGGCCGCCACCGCGCAGGACGTGCTGGCCGAGGTCAGGACCAGCACGCTCACCGAGCGCGGGGCCACCCGCGCGGACGACCGCGTGTCCGAGGCCGCCATGGAGGACCGCAAGCGAGAGGGCTACTTCTAGAGATGAGCACCGAGAACCAAGCGAGCCTGCTGCGCATCGCCACGGCCGGCAGCGTGGACGACGGCAAGTCCACCCTGGTGGGGCGGCTGCTGCACGACACCAAGAACATCCTGGTGGACCAGCTGGAGGCCATCGAGCGGGTCAGTGAGTCCCGCGGTCTGAGCTCCGCGGACCTGGCCCTGCTGACCGACGGGCTGCGGGCGGAGCGCGAGCAGGGGATCACCATCGACGTGGCCTACCGCTACTTCGCGACCCCCGCGCGCAGCTTCATCCTGGCCGACTGCCCCGGGCACGTGCAGTACACCCGCAACACCGTGACCGGTGCGTCCACGGCGGACGCCCTGATCGTGCTGGTGGACGTGACCCACGGGATCGTGGAGCAGACCCGCCGCCACCTGGCCGTGGCCGCGCTGCTGGGCGTGCCGCACCTGATCGTGGCGGTCAACAAGATCGACCTGGTCCCGGACGCCCAGGACGCCTTCGAGGCACTGGAGCGGGACCTGCACGCGCTCGCGGACGAGCTGGGCGTGCTGAACCTGCAGAGCATCCCGGTCTCCGCGTTGCGCGGGGACAACGTGGTGGAGCCCTCCGAGGCCACCCCCTGGTACGCGGGCCCGTCCCTGCTGGGCTGGCTGGAGAACCTCCCGGACGCCGCCCAGCTCACGAGCGCCGAACCCTTCGCGCTGCCCGTGCAGACCGTGATCCGCCCGCAGTCCGCGGCGGTGTCCCCGGAGTTCACGGACTACCGCGGCTACGCGGGGCAGATCGCCTCCGGCTCCGTGGCCGTGGGCGATTCCGTGGCGGTCCAGCCCGCGGGGCGCACCACCACGGTCACCCGCATCGACGTGGCCGGCGCCCCCGCCGAGCACGCCGTGGCGGGGCAGTCCGTCACGCTGAGCCTCGCGGACCAGATCGACATCAGCCGCGGTGACCTGCTCGCGGAACCGGCCGCGGTGCCGCGGGGCTCCAAGACCGTGGACGCCGTGGTGTGCTGGTTGGACGACGAGAACCCCCTGCGCGAGGGCCAGCGCGTGCTGCTCAAGCACACCACGCGCGTGGTCCGCGGCATCGTCGGCTCGCTGGACGGGCGGCTCAACCTGGAGAGCCTCGCCGCAGAGTCCGTGGGCGCGTTCGAGCTCAACGACATCGGGCGGGTGAGCATCCGCGTGGCCGAGCCCCTGTTCACCACCCCGTACACCCAGTCCCACGCGCTCGGCTCGTTCCTGCTGATCGACCCGCAGTCCGGGCGCACCCAGGCCGCGGGCATGGTCCAGGACGACAGCGTCCACACCCCGGGCGTGCTCGGCAGCCTCCGCGCGGACGCGGGGGAGTGGGCCATCTGACCCCCGCCTGACGACGCCGCCCGGTCCCGTCCCGCGGTGCCGCCGGGTGGGTGCCGGGCCCGGCGCTGTCGGTCGCTCGGACGGCGTCGGTGCGGCTGAGTACCCTCGGGAGGGTGATCACCCCCAGCATCCTCACGGCCACCACGGTTCTGCGCGCGCTCGCGGAGCGCGGGATGCGGCACCTGGTGGTGTCCCCGGGCTCCCGTTCCGCGCCGTTGGCCTACGCCGCGGCGGTTGCCCACGCGAGCGGTGCGCTGAGTGTGCACGTGCGGATCGACGAGCGGGACGCCGCGTTCACCGCCCTCGGGATCGCGCGCTCCACGGGCCACCCGTGCGCCGTGCTCACCACCAGCGGCACCGCCGTGGGGGAGCTGCTGCCCGCCGTGATGGAGGCCGCCCACGCGGGGGTGCCCGTGGTGGTGCTCAGCGCCGACCGCCCGCCCGAGCTGCGCGGCACCGGCGCCAACCAGACCACGCGCCAGCCCGGACTGTTCAGCACGTTCGTGCGCGCGGAGGTGGACGTGCTGCCCCCGGGCGGCTCCGGGACCGAGGCCGAGCAGCGCGCCGAGATCGACGCCGCCTTGCTCGCCCCGCTCGCCGCGCTCGCTGGGAGCCGGGATGCCGCGCCGGGCCCGGTGCAGCTCAACATCGCGCTGCGGGACCCCCTCTACCCCGTCTCGGACGAGGACCACGAGCACCTCAAGGACTGGGCCCGGGAGCTGGCCGCAGAGTTGCGCCGAACCCGGTCCGACGGCCCCTCCGAACTCACGGCCCACCCGTGGTCGGTGCTGCCCGAACCGTTCCTCCCCGCCGACCTGTCGACCGACAGCGCCCCGATGGGTGGCGCACCGGCCCGCGACTCGGCCGCAGTGGTCTCCGCGTCGAGCGCGGCACCCGCCTCCGTGACCCCGATGGGGGCCCGGGCCGGGGTGCCCCCGGAGGAATCGCGGCGAGATTCCTCCGCGCCGCGCGAGAGCAGCACGTACGAGGGAACCGCCCCTGAGCGCCCCCACGACCAGGCGTCCCACTGCAGCGGATCGGGACCGGCGGGTCCGACGTCCGCACCGTCGCACCCGGTGGTCTTCGCGGGCGACGGTGCCGGGCGGGCCGCCGCGCGCTTCGCCCGGGAACACGGCATCCCCCTGCTTGCTGAACCCTCCTCGAACGCCCGCGAGGGGGAGGCGATCGCCTCCTACGAGAGCCTCCTGGACACCACACTGGGGCGGCAGATCGACACCGTGGTCCTCGTGGGACGGCCCACCCTGAGCCGCGCGGTCTCCGCCCTGTTCAAGCGTTCCGACGTGCAGGTGGTGGCGGTGCGCCCGGACCCCGCACCGTGGTTCGAGCCGGGGCGCCGCCCCGAGACCGAGGTGCGCGGCTTCGCGGAGGCCGCAACCGCCGTCGGGACCGTGGCCGAGGGCTGGCTCGGTGCGTGGCGCAAGGCCGGGGACGCCGCCGACGCCGCCGTGCTGCGCCACGCGGACACCCAGGAGCACCTGACCCGGCTGCACGTGGCCCGCGCGGTGTGGGACGCGAGCTGCCGGGACGGCGCCGTGCTGGTGGTGGGTTCCTCCACGGTGGTGCGGGACGTGGACCTCGTGGCGCGGGCGCAGACACCCGTGCCCGTGATCGCGAACCGCGGCCTGGCCGGGATTGACGGCACGGTGGCCACCGCCCACGGCGTGGGGCTGGGCACCGGGCGCCCGGTGCGCGCCGTGATGGGCGACCTCACCTTCCTGCACGACGCCGGGGGGCTGCTCGTGGGCCCGGGGGAGCAGGTCCCGGACGTGCACCTGGTGGTGGTCAACGACTCCGGAGGGGGCATCTTCCAGACCCTCGAGCACGGTGGGCTGGGCCTGGACGAGCGCTACACGGCAGCCGTGGAGCGGTTCTTCGGCACTCCGCACCGGGCGGGGGTCGCGCAGCTGTGCGCGGCGTACGGGGTTGAGCACGTGCGCGTGGACACGGTCGAGGACCTTACCGCTGTGCTCGCGGAGCCCGTGGTGGGGCGGCGGGTGGTCGAGGTGCCCGTGGCGCGTGACACCCTGCGGGACCTCAACGCCGGGGCACGGCAGGCGGGAGCGCGGGCCGCGCAGGAGCACCTCGCGCGCGGCTGAGCCGAGCACCGGCCGAGCCGAACCCGGGAGACCGCCCGCACCGGGCGGCGTCGTGCTGCCGAGGGCCGCAGAAGACCACAGCGGGCCGTGGAGGCCGTGGACCGGCGCGTGCCTGCCGGTCGTCGGTTGAGCCCGCACCCGACCCGCGGCCGCGGCGGCGCCTCTGCCGGTTGCGGCGGTGCTCCCGCTGGCGCAGGGTGCGGGGCCGCTCGTTAGCATGGCGTCATGAGTGAACAGACCGCACAGCAGAGCACCCCTCGCACCGCCCTGGTCACGGGCGCGACCCGCGGCATCGGCCGCGCGATCGCCCGGGACCTCGCCGCCGACCACGTGGTGTTCGTGGGAGGCCGCTCGGCCGAGGACGTCGAGCGCCTGCGCGCCGAGCTCGCCGGCGTGGGCCCCGGAACCCGCCCGTTTGTGGCGGACGTGACCGACGACGAGCAGGCGGCCGCCGCGTGGGCGCCCCTGCGCGAGGAGTTCGGCGCCCTGAACGTCTTGGTGCACTCCGCGGGCATCGCACCGCAGTCCCTCGTGGCGGATGCCCCGCGTGAGATGTGGGAGCAGATCTTCGACGTGAACGTGATCTCCGTGGCGCAGCTGACCCGGCTCACCCTGCCCGAGCTGCGCGCCGCGCAGGGGGACGTGGTGGCCATCAACTCCGGCTCGGGGTTCACGTCCAACAAGTCGGCGGCGCTGTACTCGGGCACCAAGTTCGCGCTGCGCGCGTTCACGGACGCCCTGCGCGAGGAGGAGCGCGAGCACGGCGTGCGCGTGGCCTCGGTCCACCCGGGCCGCGTGGCCACGGACATGCAGGAGCAGCTGCACGAGTACATGGGCCGGGAGTACCGCCCGGAGGAGTGGATCCAGCCCGAGCAGATCGCCGCGGCGGTCCGCATGGCGGTGGACGCCGAGCGCACCTCCGAGGTGGAGGTCATCTCCGTGCGCCCCTCCGGGATGCGCTGAGCGGGAGGGCTACAGGCCCATCCACTCCTCCTTGAGGGAGTCCACGGTGCCGTCCGTGCGGACCCGGTCCAGGGTGCGGTTCACGGCGTCCAGGATCTCGGTGTTGCCCTTCTTCACCGCGATGCCCAGGTTCTCGTTGGTGTCCACCGTCTGCACCAGGCGCAGCTCCGGGCGGTCCTTGGCCTGGCGGGAGAGCGTGGAGATGTTGCCGGAGACCGCCTTCACCTGACCGTCCTCCAGTGCCGAGAACATCCGGCCCACGTCCTCGAACCGGCGCACCCGCAGCTTCTTGTCCCGCGCGTACTGCTCGCCGGACGTCGCGTGCTGGACCCCCACGGTGTTCTTCCCCACCGAGTCGAATCCGGTGATGCCCGAGTTCCTGGTGGTCAGCAGGGCGATCTGGTCGTTGAAGTAGGGCTGCGAGAAGTCCACCACCTGGCGGCGCTGGTCCGTGATGGTCATCCCGGAGATGGCGGCATCGCAGCGGTCCTCGTTCAGGGCGGCGCCGGACTCCAGGGTGTGGAAGTCCGCCTGCACCACGGTGAGGGTGCGGCCCATGTCCCGGGCGATCTCGTGGCCCAGGGACATGTCGAAGCCTACGGTCTGGCCGTCGCGTTCGAACTCGAACGGGGCGTAGGGGGAGTTGGTGCACACCCGGAAGGCCTCGGGGGAGCGGCTCTCCTCCGAACGGTCACCCGAGGAGGTGCCGCAGCCGGTCACCGCCATGCCCGCGGCGCAGACAGCGGCGACCGCGGACGCGATGCGACGTGGAGCGGGCATGGGGGGGCTCCTCGTTGAGTGGCCTGGACCTGTGGCGATCGTACTATGCGGCTCCGGGGCCCCGGCCGGGCCCGCTACCCCAGCCCGCGCGCGGGCAGCGACTCCAGCATGGGCCGCAGCTTCGCCCACGTCTCGGCGAGCTCGGCGCGCGGGTCGGACTCGGCCACGATCCCGCAGCCGGCACTGACCCGGGCGCGGTGCCCGTCCAGCTGGACCGCCCCGCGCAGGGCGATGCCCCACTCGCCGTTGCCCGCGCCGTCGAGCCAGCCCACCGGACCCGCGTAGAGGCCGCGGTCCATGCGCTCGAGGTCCTCGATCACGGCCCCCGCGGTCTCGGTGGGCGTGCCGCACACGGCGGCGGTGGGGTGCACGGCCTCCGCGAGCTCCAGCGCGGAGGGCAGGGTGCCGTCCACGCCGGTGCGCAGGTGGGCGGTGACGTCCGAGGCCAGGTGCCACACGTTGGGCAGCGCCAGGATGAAGGGCCGCTCCCCGCCGGAGACCTCGTCCGCGTACGGGGACAGTCCCGCGATCAGCGAGTCCACGGCGAAGCGGTGCTCGCGCTGCTGCTTGTCGGAGCCGCCCAGTTCGGTGCCCGCGAAGTCCTCGGGGTTCGCCCCCTCGGGGAGGTCCTGGCGGTCCAGGGTCCCGGCCAGCACGCGCGCCGTGGCGGTGCCGCGGTGCACGCGGATCAGCATCTCCGGGGTGGCCCCCAGCAGCCGGCCGGCGTTCGGGGACCCTTCCCCGCCCAGCCGCACGCAGTACGTCCAGCACGTGTCGAAGCGCTCGCTCAGCGTCCCGAGCACCGCACCCAGCTCGATGTCCGCACCGGTGTCCACCACCACGTCCCGCGCGAGCACGAGCTTGTCCAGCTCCCCGGCGCGGATCATCCCCACACCGTCCGCCACGGCCGCCATCCAGCGCTGCTCGTCCAGCGCACCGGGCACCGCCGCGGGGTACGACGCCGCTGCGCCACCTTCCGCGGCCCCCGTCACCTCGCGGACCGGGTCGGCGGAGGCACGGCCCGTCGCGGCCTCGGGAGACGCGTTGCCAGAGTCACTGCGCGCCGCGGCGTCACGGGGAGTTTCCGCGGTAGCGCCCGCGCGTGCGGCCGGGGCATCGATGTCAGTGGACCCGGCCCGCACGGATGGTGACGCTGCGTCGGAGGCCGGGGCGGCGGCGTCGTGCGCGGCGGGGGTGAGGCGCGCGAGGCGCCGCCACGCGGCGTCCACGTCCGAGGGCGCGGGGGAGGGGTCGGACGTGATGAGGGTGACCCAGGCGGCGTCGTCCGAGGTGCCCACCACCAGCTCGGGGACCATGAGGCCCGAGTCCACGGTGGAGGACGGCGCGAACGCGAACGCCCCGAAGGCGAGCAGCCCGGTGCCCGGCAGCGCGAACGGGTCCGTGACCCGGGCGGCGTCCCGCACGGCGTCCCACCACACGCGCGCGGACGTGAACCGCGTGCCCCCGCGCACCCGGAAGGCCGCGGCGCGCCCGAGGCCCACGAGACCCCGGCCGCGCACGATCCACGTGGCCGGGTCCGGGCTGGCGAGCAGGCGGCGGACGTCCGGATCGCGCGCGAGGTCCGCGGCGGCGGGGACGTCCGAGAGGGGGAGGGTGAGCGCGCTCAGACGGGGCGCGGGGAACTCGGGTGTCATCGCCCACCAGCATAGGACGCGCGGCGCGCCGGGGTGGCCGCCGGGGCGGCGGGCGGCGTCGGAGGGCAGTGACACAATGGACGCCGGATCCCAGGAGGGGCGCGCGCTGCCGGTGCGCCCCCGGCACGGACGAGAACGCGGAGGGCTGCGGCGCAGTGAAGGTAGTGATCAGCGGGGGTGGCCCCGCCGGCGCCACGGCGGCGTACTGGCTCGCGAGCCAGGGCATCCGCGTGACGGTGCTCGAGAAGACCGGCTACCCCCGGGAGAAGGTGTGCGGGGACGGTCTCACGCCCCGCGCGGTGCGGCAGATGCAGCTCATGGGCCTGCCCCACGGCGAGGCCGAGGGCTACACGCGCAACCTCGGGCTGCGGCTCGTGGCGGCCGGGCGCACCGTGGAGTTCCCGTGGCCCGAGCTCACAGACTTCCCCTCCTACGGGCTGGTGCGCACGCGCACGGGCTTCGACGAGGACCTCGTGCGCCACGCGCAGCGGGCCGGGGCGGAGATCGTGGAGCACCGCGCCGTGAAGGACGTGCTGCGGGACGGCACCGGGCGCGTGGTGGGCGTGCGTGCCACCGTGATGGACCCCGCCACCGGGCGGCGCACCGCCGAGACCGAGGAGCACACCGCGGACCTCGTGCTCGCCGCGGACGGCAACTCCACCCGCACGGCGATCGCCGCGGGACTGCACCGGCGCACCGACCGCCCCATGGGTGTGGCCGTGCGCACGTACTACCGCTCGCCGCGCTCCGCGCTGGACTGGATGGAGGGCTGGCTCGAGCTGCAGGACGGCTCCGACCCCGCCCGCCCGCTGCTGCCCGGCTACGGCTGGGTGTTCGGCGTGGGGGACGGCACCGCCAACGTGGGGCTCGGCATCCTGGACACCTCGCCCGCCTTCGGCACCCTGGACTACCGCTGCGTGCTGCGGGACTGGGTGGCCTCGATGCCCGCGGACTGGACCTTCGATCCCGAGCACCAGGTGGGCCGGATCGGCTCCGCGGCCCTGCCCATGGCCGGCAACCGCACCCCCCACTACGTCCCAGGGCTCATGCTCCTGGGCGACGCCGCCGGGCTCGTCTCCCCGTTCAACGGCGAGGGGATCTCCAACGCCATGGAGTCCGGGCTCTTCGCGGCGTCCTGCGTGCTCGACGCCGCCGCGGCCAACGGCGCCCAGCAGCGCGAGAACGCCCTCGCGCGGTACCCGCAGCTCGTGCGCGCCGAGTGGGGCGCCCACTTCACTCAGGGCCGGGCGCTCGCCGAGCTCATCGGCCACCCCGCGCTCCTCTCCGCGGCGGTGCGCGCCGGGATGCGCGTGCCCGCGCTGATGCGCTTCGCCGTGCAGCTCATGACCGAGCTCTCCGACACCCCCGCCCGCAGTGTGACCGACCGCGCCATCGCGGTGCTCGACGCGCTGACACCCGCGCGCTGAATTGTCGATAGAGTGGTGGACCGTGACTGAACCCAGCCGCCTCGATGGCACCTTGCGCCTGCCCGCAGGGTTTGAGCTCATTGCCCAGGACCCCCACCTGGGGCCCCTCATGCTGGGCTCCCTCGAACGCGTGGAGCAGCGGCTGGGGGAGTCCGTGCGCTCCTCGGACCAGCTCGCAGACGTCACCGCACACCACCTGCTCGCCGCCGGCGGCAAGCGGGTCCGCCCCCTGCTGGCGCTGCTCGCCGCGGAGGTGGCCGGTTCCGTCAACGAGGACGTCATCGAGGCCGCCGTGGTCGTGGAGCTCACCCACCTGGCCTCCCTCTACCACGACGACGTCATGGACTCCGCGCCCATGCGCCGCGGCGTGGAGACCGCGCACACCGTGTGGGGCAACACCGTGGCCATCCTCACCGGGGACATGATCTTCGCCCGCGCCTCCGCCATGGTCTCCGCCCTGGGCCAGGAGTCCCTGATGATTCAGGCCAGCACCTTCGAGCGGCTCGTGATCGGGCAGCTGCGCGAGACCACCGGCCCCGCCGAGGGCCAGGACCCCCTGGAGCACTACCTTGAGGTGATCGCCGGCAAGACCGGCTCCCTGATCGCCGCGAGCGGCCAGTACGGCGCGCTGCTGGGCGGGGCACCCCGCTCCGTGGTGGACCTCATGGTGGTCTACGGCGAGAAGGTGGGCCTCGCGTTCCAGCTCGCGGACGACATCATCGACCTCACGGGCCACCCGGACGTCTCCGGCAAGACCCGCGGCACGGACCTGCGCGAGGGCGTGGACACCCTTCCAGTGCTCCTGCTGCGCCGCGACGCCGCCGGCGATAACCCCGCCGCCGCGGCCTCCGCCCAGAACATCCTCCGTCTGATCGACGGGGACCTCACCGACGACGCCGCCCTGGCCACCGCCGTGGCGGCCGTCTCGGACCATCCCGCGGCCGCCGAGGCCTGGCAGATCGCCAACCGGTGGGCGGACGAGGCCATCGAGGCACTGGCACCCCTGCCGGAGTCCGTGGCCAAGGCGGCACTGATCGAATTCGCCCACGCGGTGGTCCACCGCAACGGCTGAGTTCTCAGTAAGCTTTAGGAATTCACCAGCCACTCGCGCGCCACCGACCCTCCGGACGCGCGCCTAAGGGAACTCTTCCCGTGTGAGGTCACTCATGTCCACAGAAAAAGCACGTGGCGGCGCCGCCAAGGAAGCATTTTCCGGGCGCACCATGTTCATCTTCGCCGCGATCGGCTCCGCCGTGGGTCTCGGCAACATCTGGCGCTTCCCGTACGTCGCGTTCGACAACGGCGGCGGCGCCTTCATCATCCCCTACCTGGTGGCCCTGCTGACCGCCGGTATCCCGCTGCTCATGCTCGACTACGCGGTGGGTCACCGCTACCGCGGGTCCGCCCCGCTGTCCTTCCGACGGCTGCACCCCAAACTCGAGACCATCGGGTGGTGGCAGCTGAGCATCTGCGTGGTCATCGCCATCTACTACGCGCTGATCATCGGCTGGGCCATGCAGTACACCGTGTTCTCCTTCAGCAAGGCGTGGGGTGACGACCCCTCCTCCTTCTTCATGAAGGACTACATGAAGGTCTCGGACACCGTGACCATCGGCTTCGACTTCATCTGGCCGGTGTTCATCGCCACCGCCATCGCGTGGCTCGTGCTGCTCGTGGTGCTGATGATGGGCGTGCAGAACGGCATCGGCAAGCTCAACGTGGTGCTGATCCCACTGCTCGTGGTCATGTTCTTGATCATGGTGGGCATGGCCCTGACGCTGCCGGGTGCCGCCGCGGGTCTGGACGCCCTGTTCACCCCGTCCTGGTCCGCACTGGGTGATTCCTCCGTGTGGGTCGCGGCCTACGGGCAGATCTTCTTCTCCCTCTCGGTGGGTTTCGGCATCATGGTCACCTACGCGTCCTACCTCAAGCCCCGCTCGGACCTCTCCGGCTCCGCGCTCGTGGTCGGTTTCGCGAACTCGTCCTTCGAGATCCTCGCCGGTATCGGCGTGTTCGCCGCCCTGGGCTTCATGGCCACCGCGTCCGGGACCCAGGTCGCGGACGTGGCCACCTCCGGCATCGGCCTCGCGTTCATCGCGTTCCCCGCGATCATCTCCCAGGCCCCGTTCGGCACGCTGATCGGCGTGCTGTTCTTCGGCGCCCTAGCCTTCGCGGGCTTCACGTCCCTGATCTCCATCGTGGAGGTCATCGTGGCCGGTGTGCGTGACAAGCTCGGGCTCTCCCGCCCGGCGGCCGTGGCCCTCGTGGTGCTGCCGCTGGCCGCGGTGTCCCTGCTGTTCTTCCCCACCACCACGGGCCTGAACCTGCTGGACGTGGTGGACGCGTTCGTCAACAACTTCGGCATCGTGGCCGCCGCGCTGATGTCCGTGCTTCTGCTGACCTCCGGGTTCACCGCGCTGCCCACGCTGCGCGACCACATCAACTCGGTGTCCTCCTTCAAGCTCGGACGCACCTGGATGATTATGGCCGGCGGTGTGACCCCGGTGATCCTGGGCTACATCCTCATCGACCAGCTCACCCAGACCGTGGCCGAAGGCTACAACGACATGCCGCAGTGGTTCGTGAACGTCTTCGGGTGGGGCATGGCCGTGGGGCTGATCGTGATCTCCTACCTGCTGTCCAAGCTGCCGTGGAGCAGGCGCACCAGTGAGGCATTCACGAGCCCCGCACCGTCCGTGCAGGACGCCTACCTGGACCGCAAGGCCCTGGCCGAGCAGCGCTCGCTGACCCACTACCCGGACACCGCCGGGCGCACCGCCGCGCTGGACCAGGACTTCTCCCTGCGCGCCATCGACCGCGGCACCGTGGTGCAGCGCACCATGCCGTGGTCCCGCACCCCCGCCGGTGACGGCGCCGCCCAGCAGACCGCCTCTGCGGGCACCGCGACCCGCACCTCCGAAGGAGAACTCTCATGAACACCTCCGCAGTCGTCATGATGGTCGTGGCCATGCTCCTCGTGTGGGGCGGGCTGGTCCTGGCGCTCGTCAACATCAAGCGCTCCCCGGAGCAGGTGGACGAGCTCGACACCCCCGCCGAGGGCGAGCAGGCGGACGGCCGCACGGCGCAGGACGACGCCGCCCGCGTCCCCGCCCACGGTGACGTCACCCACCGCGCGGGGGACGGCGACGTCGCCCGCACCGGTCAGCGCAGCGCGGCGGACGCCGCGGGCGCACCGGGGACCGAGCGGGCTCCGGGCCACCGCGGCTGACCCGCACCGCACGACGAAGGCCACCACGGACACGGCGTCCGGGGTGGCCTTCGTGCCTCCCCGGCACCGTGGCCGGGTGGCGGGCAGCCGCGCTCAGCGGCGGGGCAGGCGGGGTGCGCGCGGTGCGCGGACGGCGTCGAGCACCAGCAGCACCACGGCGATCCACACGAGCACGAAACCGGCCCAGCGCTGCGGGGGCATCTCCTCGTGGAACAGGGCGATGGCCAGGATGAACTGGCCGATCGGTGCCACGTACTGGATCATCCCCAGAGTGCTCAGCGGCAGGCGGGAGGCGGCCGCGCCGAACAGCAGCAGCGGCACGGCGGTGATCACGCCCGCGGCCAGCAGGAGCAGGAAGTGCCCGGGCCCCTCGGAGACCAGGGTGATCTGCCCGGCCGCACCCAGCACTCCCACGGCCACGAGGGCGAGCGGGGTGATCATGGTGGTCTCCGCGGCGAGCGTGACCAGCGCGGGGTAGCGCGCGCCCAGGCGGGACTTGACCAGGCCGTAGAAGCCGAACGTGAACGCGAGCCCCAGGGACAGCCACGGGATGGCGCCGTAGAACACGGCCATCACGAGCACCGCGACCACCCCCACCCCGATGGCAGCCCACTGCAGGGGCCGCAGCGTCTCGTGCAGCACGAGTACGCCCAGCAGGATGGCCACGATGGGGTTGATGAAGTACCCCAGGGACGCCTCCAGCGTGTGGCCCGTGGTGGCGGCCACCGTGTACAGCAGCCAGTTGCCCGCGATCAGCACACCGGCCACGGTCAGGGCCAGTACCGCCTGGCGGTCCCGGAACAGCCGCCCGTACTGGCGCAGACCCCGGGTGGCCGCGAGCAGCAGCAGGCAGAACAGCAGGGAGAAGACCACGCGCATGGCCACGATCTCGTACGGGGTGGCCGGTGCCAGCAGCACGAAGTACAGGGGCAGCAGACCCCAGATGGCGTAGGCCCCGAAGCCGTAGCCGACTCCGGCCCGGCCCCGACGGTGCTGGTCGGGATCCGGGCCGGAAGTTATCTCGTTACTCACCGGAGCATCCTACCGCCGGTGACGAGGGGCGCTGAACGCGCGGTGGGGCCTACAGGTCGAAGAAACGGCTCAGGAAACCGCGCTTCTTGCGGCCCTTGCGCTCGGCCTGCTCGTTGGTCTCGACCTCCTGGCCGTCCACCACGGCGGGGGCGGAGAGGTCGTCCTCGGGGGCACCCGGGCCCGCGACGGTCTCGCGCTCCACCACGGTCTCCTCGACGGTCTCGCGCTCCACGCGGTCCTCGGACACCGCGCGCTCGGTGCGGACCTCCTCCCGCGTGACGGCGGGGGAGACCTCTGCCTCGCGCGCGGTGCGCTGCTCGGCGTCCGCGCCACGGCCGGTCTCGACGGGCGCCCCGGTGCGGGTCTCCGCGGCGGGGCCTTCCTCGGAGGTGCCCGGCTGGGTCGCGGCGAAGTCCGGGTCCGGGATCCGGGACATGGCGGTGGTGTTGGGGTGCGGGGAGGCCTGCGGGCCCGCGGTGAGGGTCCCCTCGGAACCGGGCAGCACGGTGGTCTCCACGCGGCCGGGCTCGGCGGGGCCGGTGGGCTCCTGGTCGAAGGGCAGGTCCGCGTCCCGCACACGGCTCGCGGGAACGGCGACGTCCCCCTCGGGCTGCTCGGGCTCCGGCGCCTCGATGTCCTCGGGGGACAGCTCGCTCGGCAGCGGCTCCTCCTCAGCGGCGGGCGCGGACGACGCCGCCGCGGCGGCCTCCTCGCGCTCGCGCACCTTGCGCTCGGCAGCCTCGGCGCGCTGCTGCTCCCCGAGGCGCTCCGCCTGGGTCACGGCGGCGCGGCGGTCCTCGGCGAGAGCCGCGCGCAGGGCCTCGGCCCGGCGCTCGAGCTCGCGCAGCTCGTCCTCGCCCACGGAGGGCTCGGCCGGCTCCACGCCCGTGATCTGGTGGTCGTCGAACCAGAAGCGCTGGGCGCCGTCGTGGACCGTGACCACGCACGTGGCGTCCGTGTCCCACTCCACGTGCGCGCCGCGCAGCTTGGCGTAGCTGGCCACGGCCAGGTTGTGGTCCACCGCGGTGTCCGTGGTGAGGGACTCGCCGATCACCTGCATCATCCGCTGCTCGGTCAGGCGCGGCAGCTCGAACTGCGGGCCGTCCAGCAGCAGCCACGCGGTGATGTTGCCCCCGGCGCGCGCGGGGTAGTGCGCGTACAGGCCGGTGGCGGCCTTGGCGGCCAGCGTGAGACGGCGTGCGAGGCCGTCCTGCAGGGTCAGCTCCGCGGTGCTCAGCTCCGGGACCTCGTGGCGCTCACCGGCCTGCTTGGCCTGCACCGCCGCGGAGACCACCTCCGGGTTGAAGTGCCCCAGCTCCTGCCAGCACCACACGAAGGACCCGCGGGCCGCGGACTCGGTGCCCAGCAGGTACGGGGTGAGGGTGACCGGCGGGGTGGTCTGCAGGGTGAACGACGGCGCGGAGAAGTCCACGTCCCAATCCGCACCCTGGGACAGCTCGGCCAGCACTGCCTGGTACTCGGTGGAGATGAAGATCGACTCGTCGATCAGCTCCTGCAAAGTTTTCGTCATGGGCCCAGGCTAACAACTGGCGCCGACTCCCACAGCGCCCCGGACCCGGGCACCGCCCCCCGGTGGCAGGGCCGGGGAACGCCCGGCACCGCGGCGGCCACCCCGGTGACGTGCCCCACATTGGCTAGGCTGGGGCGTGCGTGCGCCCGGGGCCCCGGTGCCGCACGTGACCACACGTCGAGCGGACCCGCAGCGATCGGGTCGAAGGGACACTGACACCACATGAGCTCCGCACCCCAGCCCGCCTCGGACCCGACCGCACGGCAGACCTCCGCCGGTGGTGAGCGAGACCTCGTGACCCGCCTGGGTGAGTGGGTCATGTCCGTGCTGCGCACCGAGCCCGGGTGGGACTCCATGCTCGTGGAGTTCAAGCCGCAGGGCGGGCGGGTGCACCTGCGGGTCATCGAGAACCGTGCGGGCACCGTGATCCCCGGGGCCGCCGGGCCCATCAAGGAGGACAGCCCCGTGCTGGAGGTGCTCTCCGAGCTGCAGCGCGCGTGCTACGTGCCCGGCCGCGGCAGCTGGTTCTCCATGTCCCTGACGCTCGCCGCCCGGGACTGGCCCGAGCCCACGCTGCACACGAGTGCGTCCTACCACGTGCACGACGAGCCCCACACGTACGCCCAGGAGGGCCCCTACACCGCGCAGGACGTGCTCACGCAGCTCAGCGCGTTCCCCAGGACCCAGGAGCGCACGCCGCTGTGGGCCGTGGAGCTCGCGCAGGGGGCCGGCGTCGAGCTGCCGTTCGCGGAGCCGGAGTCGGACGACGCCCACGGGGACGTGCACCCCCGGCTGCGGGCCGCCGCCGAGGCGTGGTCCCGGGAACCGGGGGACCGGGCCCTGGCCGGGGTGCTGCGGGAGGCCCTCGCGGGGATCGTGCTGCTGGACGTCTCCGGGTCCGAGCTGGTCCCGGGGGAGGACGGCCAGCCCGTGGGCCCGAAGTCCGACATCCGCGTGCAGACGGTCACCCAGGCGGACGGCAAGCGCTGCCTGGCGGTGTACACCAGCACGGACGAGGCCCGGCAGATGTTCGCGAGCAGCAACCGCAACCCCCACATGGGCGAGCCCGTGCTGCTGCGCCAGCGCGCGAGCGCCATGCTGGCGATGGTGGCGCAGGACGAGCAGTACGACGAGATCGTGGTGGACCCGTCCTCCGGGCACGCCACGCGGATCTCCCGCGAGCAGATCGAGTGGGTCACGCGCTCCCCGCACAACGAGCCCCTCAAGCAGGCCCTGCTGGACGACAACATGGCCAACCTGCTGGGGGCGCTGTTCAACCCGCAGGGGCACCTGATGCTGGGCACCCGGGACCAGGGGGACGACGCCCTGCCGGTGATGCTCCAGCCCGAGCAGGAGGGGGCCGCCCCGGACACGCTGCTGGTGTTCACCTCGGCCGCGGAGGTCGCTGCCCTGGACCCGGCGCTGACCGTGCGCTCGGCACCGTCCCGGCAGATCCTCCAGTTCGCGCTGGACGCCGGTGCCGCCGCGATCTGCCTCAACGCCGTGGCGCCGGTGGCCACGCTGCCCACCGAGCAGCTGCGCGAGATGCTCGAGCTCATCGCCCAGCGTGAGCAGGCCACGGCCGCGGACCAGCGCGGCGAAGCGGGCCCGGGCCCGGGCGCAGCCGCAGCCAACGACGCCGCGGGGCAGGCTGCCGCGCCGAACCAGGGCGACGCCGCGAACTAGGGCGACGCCGCGGTCGGGAACGCCGCCAGGGGCCAGGGTGCCGGACCGGAGCGCGACGCCGGTCCGCACCGCTTGCTCGCGGCGGGATGCGGACCGGCGCCCCGGGGAGGCACGCGCCTCGCGCAGTCCTCATCCCGGAGACGCCGCAGACAGGAGACGGCGCAGACTGGATATGACGTAGCCCGGGTGTGACGCAGGCCCCGTGCCCGCCGGAGCGGGAACGGGGCCTGCGTGGTGTCAGCCCGGTGGGTGGGCCGGTGCCGGGGCACCGGCCCACCCGAGCGGATCAGATGCCGTAGGCGTCCGAACCGGAGTTGCGGGCCTCGGCCTCGCGCACGCGGCGGCCGAGCTCGGGGTCCACCTTCTCCCAGTACTGGAAGGCGGCCTCCTTGATGGTCTCGTCCATCACGTCGCCCACGTGCCCGGCGATGTTCTCGACCGCCTCGGCCTTCTCCTCGTCGGAGAACACCTCGCGGTAGAGGGTCCCGGCCTGGCCGAAGTCGTCGTCCTCGGAGTGCAGGGTGGCGGCGGTGCGCAGCAGCTCACCGTCGGACTCCCACCGCATGTTGTCCGCCACGGCGGGGCCCGCACCGGCCACGGGGCCGCCCTGGGTGTTGGGCGCGTAGACCGGCTGGTTCGGGTGCTTGAACGTGTACCGCATGGGCCCGTCCTGGGAGTACGAGTTCTGCTCCGCGCGGTACGGAAAGTTCACGGGCAGGTCCGCGAAGTTCGCGCCGATGCGGTGACGGTGCGTGTCCGGGTAGGAGAACACGCGGGTCATGAGCATCTTGTCCGGGGAGATCTCCACACCGGGAACGGTGTTGCTGGGGGAGAACGCCGCCTGCTCGATCTGCGCGAAGTAGTTCAGCGGGTTCTGGTTCAGTGTGAACTTGCCCACCTTGATGCGCGGGTAGTCCTTCTTGGAGATCGTCTTGGTGACGTCGAAGGGGTTGAAGCGGTACGTCTTGGCGTCCTCGTACGGCATGACCTGCACGTACATGGTCCAGGACGGGAAGTCGCCCTTCTCGATGGACTCGTAGAGGTCGCGGCGGTGGGCATCGGCGTCCTTGCCGGCGATCTCCTCGGCCTCCGGGCCGGTCAGGCCCTCGGTGCCCTGGTCCGAGATGAAGTGGTACTTGACCCAGAACCGCTCGCCGGCCTCGTTGCTCCACTGGTAGGTGTGGGAGCCGTAGCCGTTCATGTGGCGGTAGTCCTTCGGGATGCCGCGCGGGCCCATCAGGTAGGTGACCTGGTGGGCGGACTCGGGCGACTGGGTCCAGAAGTCCCACTGCATGGTGTTGTCACGCATGCCGGAGCCCGGCAGACGCTTCTGCGAGTGGATGAAGTCCGGGAACTTGATGCCGTCGCGGACGAAGAAGATCGGGGTGTTGTTGCCCACGATGTCCAGGTTGCCCTCGGTGGTGTAGAACTTCAGGGCGAAGCCGCGGGGGTCGCGCCAGGTGTCCGGCGAGCCCTGCTCGCCGGCCACGGTGGAGAAGCGCGCCAGCATGGGGGTCTTGGTGCCCGGCTGGAACACGGCGGCCTTGGTGTACTGGGAGACGTCCTCGGTGATCTCGAGCTCGCCGAAGGCGCCGGCGCCCTTGGCGTGGACCACGCGCTCGGGGACGCGCTCACGGTCGAAGGCCGCGAGCTTCTCCACGACGTAGGAGTCGTGCAGCACGATGGGCCCGTCCGCGCCCACGCTGAGGGAGTGCGCGTCCGCGTTGGTGGGGACCGGCAGGCCCTCCTGGGTGGTGGTGAACGACCCGGTCTCGCGCAGTCCGCGCTCGTGGGGAGTGGTGTCAGACATGGTTCCTCCTGGGTGATGGATGGGATCCGACGGAAGATGGGAATTGCTGCGCCTCGAGGGCGCCTGCCGCGATGTCCTGCTGACACTGCGGACAGACCCCCCGGTACACCACCTCCGCGGACAGCAGCTGGAAGCCGTGGTCCTGCGAAGGCGTGAGACACGGGGCGTGTCCCACCGCGCACGGCACGTCCTGGATGACGCCGCAGTGGATGCAGTACGCGTGGTGGTGGTTGTCACCGGTGCGGATCTCGTACCGCGCCGGAGATCCGGGCGGTTCGAACTTGGACACCATGCCGATGGCCGCGAGGTCCGCGAGGACCACGTAGACGGACTGCACGGACATGTTGGGCAGGACCGAGCGGACCTGCTTGACCGTGTCCTCCGCCGTGGCGTGCGGCACAGCGTCCACGGCATCCAGCACCGCGAGACGTTGCCTGGTGACCCTGCGCCCGTGGGAGCGCAGGTGCGAGGTCCACTCCTCCCGCGAGGGATGCGATGAGATCTCGGCGGTGGTCTCCATGGCGTCGAGCCTAGCCTTATTCTGAGCAATTCACAATAGGTGGTGTGATCCCGCTCGCACCCGTGATCACACCGGGCTCCGGGGCGGGGCCGCGCTCGGGTCAGGGCACCCACACGGGACGGACAACGGGCCGGAGCGCATGCCGGAGGCCGGCCGGAACCGGGGTTGGAACCGGCGCCCGGGCTGCGGGGGCTGAGGCCGGCGGCAAGCGCGCCGGCGGCCCGGCTGGACCCCGAGCGCGGGGCGCTCCGCTGGAGGGGCGGAACAGACGAGGTGCGGGACCCCGCGGCCCGGCCGTGCGGCGTCGCCATGAGGCCCCGAAAAAAAGTTTTCCCGAACCGCGTCACGATCCGCCCACCCGCGTGTCTACACAGTGAATCGCGTGCGGGCTGCACGCGATTCCGGACGGCCCGATCGCTCTGGGGCCGACGATCCGGTGCCGCGGTCAGTAAGGGGACGCATCACGCGGCACATGGAGGGCAAGAGCGGCTCCCGGCCGGGCGGGCTGCCCTGCGGGAGACGGGGGAGAGCGGTACTAGGAGACGGGGACGGGACCGGTGGGGGCTGGTTCCGTCCCCGACCGCCACACCGGGTGCCGCCACCGGCAGCGCGAGGCCTGCGGGCCCCGCCCAGCGCAATGCTGGCTCGCGGTCTGTCGGTTCTCCGCGGGGGCTGAGACAATGGGGAGTCACGTCCAGACCACACGCGTCAAGAGAGTGTCATGCCAGACAGTGCAGGTTCCGGGCCCCGTGATCCGGGGGTCCACACCGAGCACCCCGCGAGCGACGAGCAGCTGCTCACCGCCGTGCGCGAGGGTGACTCCTCCGCGTTCGCCGAGCTCTACGAACGCCACCGCGGGGCCGTGCTGGCCGTGGCCCGCATGCACTCCCGCAACGACGCCGACGCCCAGGACCTCGTGTCCGAGGCCTTCACCCGCGTGCTGGGGCTGCTGCGCGAGGGCCGCGGGCCCCGGCAGTTCCTGCGCGCCTACCTGGTCACTGCCGTCTCCCGCCTGGCCGCGGACCGCGCGAACGACCTCACCCGCACCCGCCCCGAGGCACCCCAGCCCAACGGTCCGCTGGACCGCGTGGAGCTCTTCGACGACCTCGTGGTCAAGCAGGTGGACTCCGCCGTGGTGGCGCAAGCCTTCGCGAGCCTGCCGGAGCGCTGGCAGGAGATCCTGTGGTACCTCGAGGTCGAGGGGCGCCGCCCGCGGCAGGTGGCCTCCGTGGTGGGCGTCCAGCCCAACGCCGTGTCCGCCCTCGGCAAGCGCGCCCGCGAGGGGCTGCGCACCGCCTACATGCAGGAGCACGTCTCCGCGCAGGCGCTGGAGGACTGCTACCAGTTCTCCTCCCAGCTGGGCGCCTTCGCCCGGGGCGCGCTCACCCCCTCCCGCACCGCCGTGGTCCAGGACCACCTTGACGGCTGCCGCCGCTGCACCGCCGAGTACCTCCAGCTCCAGGACCTCGGGCTCGGGCTGCGCGGCTGGATGCTGCCCGTGCTCGCCGGGCTGCCCCTGTGGGGCGGGGCCGGCGGCCGGCTCGCGGAGTCCCTCGGAGGGCTGCCGCTGCTCGGTGGTTCCCCCGCGCTCGCCGCCGCGGGAGGTGCCGGGGCCGGCACCACCGGGGCTGGCGGCACGGCCGGGGTTGTCGACGCCGCCGGGGTGCGCGGTCTCGCCGGGACGGGTGGCGCTGCCGGAGCTGCCGACGCCGCCGGGGCGGCCGCTGGAACGGCTGGAACGGGCGGTGCCGCGGGGACGGGCGCCGCGGCGTCGGCCGCGGGATCCTCTGCGGCGGGCTCCGCCGCGGGCGGACTCGGAGCGGTGCTGGGGTCCAGCACGGGGCTCGCGCTCGCCGTGGGCGCGGTGCTCGTGGTCGGTGCCTCCACCGCGGGACTCGTGGCCCTGAACAGCGGTTCCGAGGAGGCCCCGCCCACGGCCGCGGGCTCGGCCGAGCCGGGCGGAGCGGGCAGCCGTGCCGCGGCGGAGCCTGGCAGGCAGGACCCCGCGAGCGGTGCGCCCGTACAGGGGGCCGCGCCCGGCGGGAACGGCGCCGCCGTGCCGGACGCGGACCAGGCCCAGGGTGCGTCGGGTGCCGAGGCCGCCCAGGACGCCGCGGTGGAGCGGTCCGAGTCCACCGCCCTGCCCGCCCCGTTCCTCCCGGACGTCGACCCGGCCATCGTGGGCCCCGTGCCCGACCTGCCGGTGTCCGTGCCGTACCCCACCCTCCCGCGCGTGGATGGCGACCCCGTGCCGCCCGATCCCGTGGATCCAGAACCGGCGAGCCCCGATCCGGTGAGCCCCGACCCGGTCGAGCCCACCCCCAGCCCCGTGCCCACCGTCCCCGAGCCCACGCCGAGCCCGGGCGGCGGCGGTGCCACCCCCGCACCCACACCCACCCCTTCCGACGGCTCGTGCCACTGGGTCCCCATACCCTGGGGCATCGAGGTCTGCATCCCGTAGGCCGCCCGACCGTGCGCACCCCCTGACCCCCCTCCACACCCCTGAGGAGAAACACCTGATGCACCGGCACTACAACGGCCTCAAGACCGTCCTGCTCCTGGGCGGGATGTGGGTGGTGCTGCTCGCGATCGGCTGGGCCATCGCCGGAGCCACCCGCAACTCGGCCTTCATCATGATCTTCGCGGTGGTGGGCCTGCTCGGCACGGCCTACAGCTACTGGAACTCGGACAAGCTGGCCATCCGGTCCATGCGCGCCGTTCCCGTGACCCCGCAGCAGGCCCCGGCCATGTACCGGATCGTGCACGAGCTGTCCCAGGCCGCCGGGCAGCCCATGCCCCGCCTGTTCATCGCCCCCACCATGAGCCCCAACGCCTTCGCCACGGGGCGCAACCCCGAGCACGCCGCGGTGTGCTGCACCGAGGGCATCCTGCAGCTGCTCGACGAGCGCGAGCTGCGCGGCGTGCTGGGCCACGAGCTCATGCACGTGTACAACCGGGACATCCTGACCTCGTCGGTGGCGGCGGCCGTGGCGGGGATCATCACCTCCGCGGCCCAGATGCTGCAGTTCGCCGCGATCTTCGGCGGCGGACGGGGCAACGACAACCGCGGCGGCAACCCCCTGGTGGGTCTGCTGCTCGCCCTGCTGGCACCGCTGGCCGCCACCGTGATCCAGCTGGCGATCTCCCGGACCCGCGAGTACGACGCGGACGAGGACGGCTCCAAGCTCACCGGGGACCCCCTGGCCCTGGCCTCAGCGCTGCGCAAGATCGAGGGCGGGGCCTCGCAGTTCCCCATGGACCCCGAGGACCAGAAGGTGGTCAACACGTCCCACCTGATGATCGCCAACCCGTTCCGCGGCGGCGCCGTCACCGGGCTCTTCCGCACGCACCCGGCCACGGCGGACCGGATCGCACGGCTGGAGAACATGGCCCGCGCCGGGGGAGGCAATCCGGCAGGTCGCTGACGCCGGGCGCTGCCGCCCGCCGCGCGGTGGCCCGCGCCAGAACGGCCGCGCGGCCGCCCCGCCGGAACGGGCGCGGGGGCCGCCGTGCCGACGACGCCGCCGCGCACCGTGCATCCCACCTCGGCCGGGCGCCCCCACCGCGGGGGACAGTGCGAAGGGGCCGGAACGGATGATCCGTTCCGGCCCCTTCGCGTCCGCGGTGCAGTGCGCGCTCAGCGGTAGTTCACGAACTGCAGGTCGACCTCCAGGTCCGAGCCCTTGAGCAGGGAAATGATCTCCTGCAGGTCGTCACGGGACTTGGACGAGACGCGCAGCTCGTCACCCTGGATGGTGGCCTTCACGCCCTTGGGGCCCTCGTCCCGGATGAGCTTGGTGATCTTCTTGGCCTGGTCCTGGGCGATGCCCTCCTTGATGGAGGACTCGATCCGGTACTCCTTGCCGGAGGCGTAGGGCTCACCGGAGTCCAGGGACTTCAGGGAGATCCCGCGCTTGACCAGCTTGGACTGGAAAACGTCCAGCACGGCCTCGGCGCGCTCCTGCGAGTTGGCCTTGATGAGGATCTTCTCCCCGGAGAAGTCGATGTCCGCGCCCACGCCGCGGAAGTCGTAGCGCTGGGCCACTTCCTTCTGCGCCTGGTTCAGGGCGTTCGCCACTTCCTGCTTGTCCACCTTGCTGACCACGTCGAACGATGATTCTGATGCCATGCCACGCTCCTCGGCTGCGATGCGATCGGCGGAACGCGGGGTGCTGCGCTCACGCGTTCCAGAACTCTGCGACCCGGTCCGCGAGCTGTCGCGCCTGCGCGAGACCGGCTTCGAACGAGGGTAGCCGACTCGCGGGGTCCAGGGGATTCGTGCCGAAGGCCGCCCGGGCGGCGTCGTCCGCGGTGACGTGCAGGGCCGAGCCGGCCTCCTCGATCATCCGCAGGGACTGGTCCAGCGTGGGGCCGAACGGGCTGGTGGGCGGCTCGGGGTTGCACGAGACCACGAGCACCCGGTCGAAGCCCGCGGCCAGGTCCGCGTTGGTGGCCGAGCGCATGCCGCCGTCCATGCAGTCGCGGCCCCCCACGTGCACGAGCGGGAACACCATGGGCACGGTGCAGCTCGCCGCGACCGCCCGGTCCAGGGGGACGCCGCTGTCCGCGTCGAACACCACGAACTCGCCGCTGCCCGCGTCCACCGCGGTGATCGCGAGCCTGCCCGCGGGCCACTCGGCGGGGAGCATCCCGGCCATCCGCGCGACCCACGCCTGCTCACTCAGCGCCACCGGGCACGACGCCGCCCGCGCACCGATCGCGGCCCGGCCCGCCTCGGGGCTCGTGGCACCGCGGGCCGATTCCCCCATCATCTGCATGAACTGCTCGGCGTCGAAGGCCGGGGCGGTGTCCTCGGCCGGGGGCTGCGGTGCGGCGTCCTCCCGGGTCATCTCGGAGCGCAGGGCGGCCAGGTGCAGAGCGCCGGCGCGCAGCCGCACGGCCACCGCGGATCCCGCGGAGGTCCCGACCACGAGGTCCGCGGCCTCCAGGTCCGCACCCGCTTCCAGCAGGCCCCCGAGCAGACCGCTCTCCCATGCGATCCCGGCGGTTCCGCCGCCGCCCAGGACGATGGCCCGGGTGGGTGCTGAGGCGTGGGGCATGGGTCCGCCTTCCGTGTGCGGAGCGCGCATCCGGGGCCGTGGACGGTCCGGGAGCCGCTCCTTCCAAGTGCTGTCCGCCCCCATGATCAGCCTGCTGATCAGGCCGGGTCAACGGGGTCGGCCGGTGGTGGTCGGAGCACCCCTGTGCTACTCGACCGGGCTCAGGGGCCGGGTGGCGGGTGGACCGGCCGGGCGGGGATTTGGGGGCGTCGCGGCTCGTTGTGTACTGTTGAGGTGCTTCGCCGCGCACGGTTCACCCGTGCGCTGGGCGTCTCGGCAGGTTACCCGAGCGGCCAAAGGGGGCTGACTGTAAATCAGCTGGCATTGCCTACGGGGGTTCGAATCCCTCACCTGCCACCGCACTCGATGTCCACGACATCACCAGGGGCTTTCCGGACCGCACGGTCCGGGAGGCCCCTTTCGCGTGTCGGCCCCCCGCGTTTGTGCTCCCACGAGCGTCAGGACGGTGGGGCCCCACGCCGCAGGAACGCTGTCCGTCCAACACGCCCGGCGAGCGTTCCTTGTGCCACCAGTGAACGGTCTGGAGACCACCCGGGGCGGGCTTCTAGTGTGGAGCGCATGGCTACCGTTGACATCACCCAGGACACCCTGGGCCAGACCATTTCCGACAACGACATCGTCCTGCTGGACTGGTGGGCGGAGTGGTGCGGACCGTGCAAGCAGTTCGCCCCCACCTACGAGGCCGCGTCCGAGAAGAACCCCGAGATCGTGTTCGGCAAGGTGGACACCGAGTCCGAGCAGGGCCTGGCCGCCGCCGCCCAGATCTCCTCGATCCCCACGCTGATGGCGTTCCGCGAGGGCATCCTCGTCTTCTCCCAGCCGGGTGCGCTCCCCGCGTCCTCGCTGGACGAGGTGATCACCGCCGTCAAGAACCTCGACATGAACGAGGTGCGTGCCGAGGTGGAGAAGCAGGCCGCCGAGGCCGAGTCCGCCGCGGAGCCGGAGGCCCCGCAGAGCTGAGGCTTCCGCGGCCTCGCACCACCGGCCGACCGGCGGTGCGGTCCGCGGACCGGAACGAGCACGAGGGCGGTTCCCCCCACCAGGGGAACCGCCCTCTGCCATACGGTGTGCGTGCGATACGGGGTGTGCGCCGTGCGGGATGCATGCCCTGCGGGGCGCGGACCCTCGTCGGGGCCGGCGAGCCGCCCGCCCGGTCGGGACCGCGCCTGCGGCACCCGGGGAACCGGGCGGCGTCGTCCGCTACGCGGCGGAGACCCCCAGCAGGGAGCCGATGAGGAACGTGGCCCCGAGCGCGATGGCGCCGCCCACGACCACGCGCACGGCCGCGCGCGCCACGTGCGGGGTCTTGCCCAGGCGGGCACCCAGGGTGCCCGTGAGGCCCAGCGCCACGAGCACGGCCACGAACGTGATGGGGATCCGCAGCTCCGGCGGCGGGAGCAGGATCGCGAGCATCGGCAGCAGCGAGCCCAGGAAGAACGCCAGCGCGGAGGAGATCGCGGCGGACCACGGGTTCACGATGTCGTCCGGGTCGATGCCCAGTTCCGCATCCAGGTGCGCCCGCAGGACGTCCTTCTCCGAGAGCTCGATGGCCACCTGCTTGGCCGTGGCCTCGCTCAGGCCCCGCTCCCGGTAGAGCTCGGCGAGCTCCTCCAGCTCGGCCTCGGGCATCTCCTCGAGCTCCCGCTTCTCCTTCTCGATGAGGGCTTCCTCGGAGTCCTTCTGGCTGGACACGGAGACGTACTCGCCCAGCGCCATGGACAGGGCACCGCCGATCACGGCCGCCGAGCCCGCGATCAGGATGGGTCCGGTGGCAGCGGTGGCACCGGCCACGCCCACCACGGTGGCGGCCACGGACACGATGCCGTCGTTGGCGCCCAGCACGGCGGCGCGGAGCTTGTTGAGTCGGTCCCCGGACTTCTCGGCATGGGGTTCTGCCATGGAATGAAGAGACATGCCAGCAAGTGTGCGCTGGATCCCGGGGTGGCGCCAGGCAGGGCAGGCAAACCTCATCCCGTGCCCGCGCGGGGGACCGCGCAGCGGGGAGGAGGTCAGTGGTGGCGGTGGTCCTGAGGGCTGAGCCGGGGGCCGAACGAGGGCTTGCGGTGCCCGCTGGCCTTGATGAGCCGCACGACCCGCTGGCGGTGCCCGCGCCACGGCTCCAGCAGCTCGAGCATGCGCTCGTCGGAGCCGGGGGCGCCGTCGAAGAACCAGCACACGTAGTCCGCCAGGTGGTAGTCCTTCACGCTGACCCCGTCCGGATCCCCGTGGCTGCACTGGGTGATCTCGGCGGCCGTCCACACCCCGATGCCGCTGATCGACTGCAGGGCCGCGCGCACCCGGGCGGGGTCCCGCTCGTGGGAGAGCCGTTCCAGGGCGGAGGCGCGGTGCATGGTGCGCATGAGCGTGGCGGAGCGCGCCGGGTCCACCCCCGCACGGTGCCACTGCCAGGAGGGGACGGCCCGCCACTGCTGCGGGGTCGGCGGAACCTTCATGCCGTGCGGGGCGGGCCCAGGGGCGTCCTCGGCGATCCAGCGCAGTAGCGTGCGGTGGGCGCGGACGGCTTCGATGGCCGTGACCCGCTGCTCGAGGACCGCCACCACGGCCCGTTCCAGCACCGTGCCTGTGGCGGGCAGGCGCAGCCCGGGGTGCTCGTGGCGCGCACGCACGAGCGTGGGGGGCAGGGCGGAGAACGCGTCCGAGGACTCGAACTCGTCCCAGGCGTCCTCGGACCCGACCCACCGGGGTGCCTGCGGCAGCCAGTCCCGGGCACCCGGGCCCCACGCGTCCACCACCACGTCCCGGTCGAGCGGGCTCTCACCGGGCTGCCGCGCGGGGCGGGTGAAGCGGGCGCTCACGGGCAGGCCGCGGCACCGGGTGGTGATCCACGCGCAGTCCTCGCCGAGCACCCGCGCGGTGGGGTCCTCGGCGCCGCGGCCGAGCACCCGCAGGGTCTGGCCCAGGTGGAGAGGACCGGGTGGGCTCCACCGGAGCCGGGCGGGGGCACCGCCCGGGGCCGTGCCGCGCGTGGTCACCTCCGTGGTCATGCCGCGATGATGCCACCGCCCTCCGACACCCACGCGCCACCCGCGCCGGTAGTGTGCGTTCCACGGGCACGCAGGGCCCACTGAGCACACAGGGCCCACGGAGCACGCAGAACCGGTGAGGCTCCCCGGGCCCTCCCGACGACGGGCCCACGACACTGCGGACGGAGGACCGTTGCACCCTCACTCACGTTGCGCGCACCCGTGGGGACGCGACCTGTGGGCCGTGCCGCGGCGGCGTCGTTCTCCCCGCCCCGGCGCAGGGGCCCGCGCCCGGGGGCACTGGCTGCTGCCCCTCCTGGTGGGCTCGCTCGCCACCGCCCTGTACGGCGCGCTCTCGTGGAGCCAGTGGATCCGCTGGGACGTCCCCTCGTGGGACAACGCGATCTTCACGCAGCTGCTGTCCTCCTACGCCGCCGGCGCGGGGCCCGTGGTGGACATCAAGGGCCACGGCTTCAACCTCCTGGGGGACCACTTCCACCCCCTGCTGATCGTCCTGGCGCCGGTCTACGCGCTGTTCCCCTCCGCGCTCACGGTGATGCTCGTGCAGGACGTGCTGCTGGGGATCTCGGCGGTCGCGGTGACCCGCTGCGCCGTGCGCGTGCTGCCCGCCGCTCCCGCCGCCGCGATCGGGGTGGCCTACGCCCTGAGCTTCGGGCTGCAGAACGCCGTGGCCGTGCAGTTCCACGAGGTTGCGCTCGCGGTGCCCCTGCTCGCGGCGGGTCTCGCCGCCCTGCGGGAGCACCGCTGGCGGGCCGCAGCCATGTGGAGCGCACCGGTGGCCCTCGTCAAGGAGGACCTCGGGCTGACCGTGGCCGTGGTCGGCGCGCTCATGGTCGCCCACGCGCTGCACCCCGCCCTGCGCCGCGGACTGTCCGCGGGACGCCGCCGCTGGGCCGCCGTCTCTGCGCTCGCGCCCGTGCGCTCCGGCGGGTCGGGGGAGGAACCCCGAGGATCCGCGGCCGAGGCGCACCGCCGATCGGGGGCGCCCGCGCTCGGTGTCGACCGTGCGCCCGCCGCCGCCCCGGTTCCCGCGGCATCGGCTCGCGAGTCCACGCGCGGAGCCGGCCGTGCGGCGTCGTCGTCCGAGCGGGGTGCGGGGGAGGCCCCGGTGCCCGGCCCGCGGCGCCCGGCACTCGCGTGGGGCGCGGCGCTCGTGGTCTGGGGAGCGGGGGTCACGGCCCTCGCGGTGGGGGTGGTGCTGCCCGCGCTGAACCCCGCGGGGGAGTTCGCGTACGCGGACAAGCTGGACGTCGCCGGGCTGCTGCGGGACCCCGCCAGCGCGGTGATCCTGCAGGTGGTGCCCGTGCAGAAGCTGGGCACGTGGCTGCTGCTCCTGCTGGCGGGGGCCGTGGTGGCGGTGCGCTCGCCGATCGCGCTCGTGGCGCTGCCCACGCTGCTGTGGCGGATGCTCTCCCCGAACGAGGGGTACTGGGGCCCGGGCTGGCACTACAGTGCCGTGCTGATGCCCGTGGTGTTCGTGGCGCTCGTGGACGCGGTCGTGCGGCTGCGCGCGGACGCCGCCCGGGCCCGCGCCACGCGAGGCGGTGCGGAAGCCGCCGTGCTGGGCGGGATGGGCGCGGTGGCGCCGTGGGCCGCGCTGACCGTCGCGCTCGCGGTGGGGAGCCAGCTGCCCCTCGCCGGGCTGGTCGCGCCCGAGGCGTGGCAGCCCGACCCGCGGCGGGACGCCAAGACGGCCGCGGTGGCGGAGGTCCCGCCGGGAGCGAGCGTGGGCACCGACCTCTCCCTCATGAACGCGCTCGTGGGCCGCGCGGACGTCCACTGGATCGGCAACGGCGAGGACCCCGCCCCCGAGTACGTGGTGGTGGACCGCGCGGGGGCCACGTGGGGCGGCACGGCACCCGAGGACGTCCCCGGGTACGCGCGCGACGTCTACGGCACGGAGTACACCGTGGTGAGTGACGAGGCGAACATCGTGGTGGCCCGCTCCGGAGCCGGTTCCGGGGAGCCGGTGCGCTAGACTGGGGGTTCATCATCCCGGTCTTCCGTCCTACACCACCGTTTCGCCGTTCCCGGCATGTCGGTCCTGGACTTCAGCGGACGTTCCGCTCGCACCGGTGCCAGTCACTCCATTCCACCGAAGCGAGGTTCTTCCGTGCCCACTGACAACATCCCCGAGAACGAGACCGCCCACACCGTGGCTCCCGCGAGCGAGCCGGGCGAGACGACGGTCGTCGACGCCGGCGCCGCCGAGCAGGCCCCCAACGACGCCGCCGGGCAGGTTCCCGCCGAGGCCCCCGCCGCCGACGCGGCGTCGTCCACCGCCGGGCCCGCGCAGGCGTCCGCCGAGAAGCCCGCGGCCTCCTCCGAGGCCACCACGCCCACGTTCGCCGAGCTCGGCGTGGACGGCCGCGTGCTGGCCGCCCTGGACGAGGTGGGCTACGAGTACCCCTCGCCCATCCAGGCCGCCACCATCCCCGCGCTGCTCAGCGGCCGGGACGTCGTGGGCCTGGCCCAGACCGGCACCGGCAAGACCGCCGCGTTCGCGGTGCCCGCGCTGTCCAAGCTCGCGGAGCTCTCGGACCTGCACGGCCCGCAGCGCAGCACCCGCGTGCTCGTGCTGGCCCCCACCCGTGAGCTCGCGCTGCAGGTGGCCGAGGCGTTCGGCTCCTACGCCACGCACCTGGAGGACTTCACCGTGCTGCCCGTGTACGGCGGCTCCTCCTACGGTCCGCAGCTGGCCGGGCTCAAGCGCGGCGCGCAGGTGGTCGTGGGCACGCCCGGCCGTGTGATCGACCACCTCTCCAAGGGCTCGCTCAAGCTCGACGACATCGCGTACGTGGTGCTGGACGAGGCCGACGAGATGCTGCGCATGGGCTTCTCGGAGGACGTGGAGAAGATCCTCGCCCAGACCCCCGTGGAGAAGCAGGTGGCCCTGTTCTCCGCGACCATGCCCAAGGCCATCCGGCGGATCGCGCAGCAGTACCTGCGGGATCCCCAGGAGATCACGGTCAAGGCCAAGACCACCACGGGCACCAACACCCGCCAGCGCTACATGCAGGTCATGGGCCCCCACAAGCTGGACGCCATGACCCGCGTGCTCGAGGTCGAGGACTACGACGGCGTGATCGTCTTCGTGCGCACCAAGGCCGCCACCGAGGAGATCGCGGACAAGCTCAAGGCCCGCGGCTACACCGCCGCCGCGATCAACGGCGATATCCCGCAGAACCTGCGCGAGCGCACCGTGGACTCCCTGCGCGAGGGCAAGATCGACATCCTCGTGGCCACGGACGTGGCCGCGCGCGGGCTGGACGTGGAGCGGATCTCCCTGGTGGTCAACTACGACATCCCCCACGACACCGAGTCCTACGTGCACCGCATCGGGCGCACCGGCCGCGCCGGGCGCAAGGGCGAGGCCATCCTGTTCATGACGCCGCGCGAGAAGTACCTGCTGCGCGCCATCGAGAAGGCCACCCGTCAGCCCGTGGAGCAGATGCGCGTGCCTACCACGGACGAGGTCAACCAGACCCGCAAGGACAACTTCGCGCAGCAGATCGAGGAGACCATCGAGTCCGAGGACCTCGGGCTGTTCCGCGAGCTGGTGGAGCGCTACGAGTCCGAGCACGACGTGGACGCCGTCGAGATCGCCGCGGCCCTGGCCGTGATCGCGCAGAACGGCCGCCCGTTCCTCGTGGAGGACCTCCCCGAGATGCCCCAGCGCAAGCGGGACCGTGAGCGCCGCGACGGGGACGGACCCCGCAACCGCCGCTCCCCGGGCGACGAGGCCGGCATGAAGACCTACAAGCTGGCCGTGGGCCACCGGGACCGCGTGGTGCCCGGTGCCGTGGTGGGTGCGCTCACGCACGAGGGCGGGCTCAACGGCTCGCAGATCGGCGCGATCGACATCCGCCCCACGTTCACCCTGGTGGGCCTGCCCGAGAACCTGCCCGCGGGCACCCTCGACAAGCTCTCCAACACCCAGATCAACGGCGCCCCCATCCGCATCCAGGAGGACCGCGGACCCGGTGGTGCCCGCAGTGGCGGCGGCAACCGCTTCCGCGGCGGGGACCGTGACCGCGGCCCCCGCAACGACCGTGGGGACCGCGGCGGGTACCGCGGTGACCGTGGCGGCTATCGGGACGACCGCGGCGGCTACCGGGACGATCGCGGTGACCGTGGCGGGTACCGCGAGGACCGCGGTGGCTACCGTGACGACCGTGGTGGCGGGCGCCCCCGCGGCGGCGGGTCCTCCTACCAGGACCGTCCCCGCAAGAAGAGCTACGGCCGGAACAACGGCGGCTACTCGGGCCGCTGATCCGACCACCACTGACGCGCAGCCCCTCACGCCCCGGTGCATCCTCGCAGGATCCCCGGTGGAGTGAGGGGCCGCTCATCGTTCGGGGGACCGGGTGGTGGGGCGGCCACCCGACCCCCGGAGCTGGGCGGTCAGTCGAGCACCCACCCGGGGGTGTGCATTTGCTCCGTCAGTGCAGAAATCGGAGCCCTGTGCTGTATTTACTCCACCTCGCAGCATCCGCACCGGCGACCCTCCGCGCCGGCCGCCGCCTGCGCCGCCAAACCCCTGCGACGACCAGCGCCCCCCCCTGTGCGGGCCGATTCGCCGGCGCCGTGGGCGGGCGCGCGGCGCGTGCTTCAGGGGTCGGAGCCGTTTTGTGCATCGCGCTGGGATGCTGTTAGAGTATTCCGCGTTGCCCCGATAGCTCAGTGGTAGAGCGCCATCTTGGTAAGATGGAGGTCCCGGGATCGATTCCCGGTCGGGGCTCTCATGATGACAACCTGCGGAACCCTGTGAACCGCAGGTTTCATCCATGATGTGGCGGTGTAGCTCAGCTGGTTAGAGCGCACGACTCATAATCGTGAGGTCGACGGATCGAGCCCGTCCACCGCTACTGTTCAGGCGCCGTTCCCCTCGGGGAGCGGCGCCTTTTCCGTGCCCGGCTCCGCCGCCGGCCCCGGACCCGACGAGCGCGAGGGCAGCGTCCCGGGGCCGAGCGGCGTCGTCGGGCCCGGTGCGAGCGGGGGCCGATAGGCTGGGGCGCAAAGCCGTCCGTCGAATCGAGGAGACCATGGCCGTATCCGCTGACGTGGTGGGCACCACCTACCCGTCCATCCCTGCGTACCAGGTGGGGCGCGAGAAGATCCGCGAGTTCGCCACGGCCGTGAAGGCCTCGGATCCCGTGCACCACGACGTCGCCGCGGCGCAGGCCGCCGGGTACGCGGACCTCGTGGCGCCGCCCACGTTCGCCATCGTGGTCTCCCAGCGGGCCGACGCCGCCCTGGTGAACGACCCGGAGGCCGGGATCGACTTCTCCCGCGTGGTCCACGCGGACCAGCGCTTCACGCATCACCGGCCCATCGTGGCCGGGGACGAGCTGACGGCCGCCGTCACGGTGGACGCCGTGCGCCCGCTCGGCTCGGGCGCCATGGTGACGTCCCGCGTGGAGGTCACCACGGTGGAGGGGGAGAAGGTGGCGACCACCGTGTCGTCGCTGCTCGTGCGAGGAGAGGACCAGTGACCGTGGAGTTCGAGACCCTCGAGAAGGGCCAGCAGATCGGCGAACGGCGCATCGAGGTGTCCCGCGCGGACCTCGTGGCCTACGCGGGCGCGTCCGGGGACATGAACCCCATCCACTGGAACGAGGCGTTCGCCCGCTCCGTGGGCCTGCCGAACGTGATCGCCCACGGCATGTTCACCATGGGCGCAGCCGTGGGGCTCGTGACCGAGTGGGCCGGTGATCCGGGTGCCGTGGTGGACTACCAGACGCGGTTCACCAAGCCCGTGGTGGTGCCCAACGCGTACGGCACGGCGGTGGAGCCGAGCACCACGCTCACGGTGAGCGGGGTGGTCGGGGCACTCGACGCCGAGGCCCGCACCGCGCGCGTGGACCTCGCCGTGACCGCACCGGACCTCTCCGCGCCGGACGCGGACCCGGCTTCCGCCGCACCGCTCAAGGTGCTCGTCAAGGCCCAGGCCGTCGTGAGGTTCCCACACTAGGATTGACCACCATGACTGCACCGCGCCTCTCCCAGCTCACGACCACGGCCGTGGGCGGCCCCGTCTCCCGCTACGTCGAGGCCGGCGCGGAGGAGGACCTCGTGGCGGCGGTCTCCCGTGCCGATCGCGCGGGGGAGCGGGTGCTCGTGGTGGGCGGGGGGTCCAACATCCTCGCCTCGGACGAGCCGTTCGAGGGCACGGTGGTGCTCGTGGGCACGCGCGGGTTCACGGTCTCGGATCCTTCCCGCGCGGCGGACCACACGGGCGCAGGCGACGACGCCGCCCGCGGGCCGGCCGCCGGATCTCCCGACGGCGGGGCCCACCACGGCAGTGACCGGCATCTGCACCCGGCCGACGGCGGCACCGCGACCGCGACCGGGGGTGACGCCTGGGACGAGCGCTCCGTGCTCGTGGAGGCGGCCGCCGGGCACCCGTGGGACGACCTCGTCCGAGAGACCGTGGAGCTCGGGCTCGCCGGGCTGGAAACCCTCTCCGGGATCCCGGGCACCACCGGCGCCACCCCGGTGCAGAACGTGGGCGCCTACGGCTCGGAGGTCTCCCAGAACATCGTCGCCGTGCGCGTGTGGGACCGGCAGGAGCAGCGGCGACGGACGTTCTCCTTCGAGGACCTGCAGTTCTCCTACCGGGACTCCCTGCTCAAGCGCAGCATGGACCACGGCTCCCCGCGCTACGTGGTGCTCTCCGTGACGTTCCGCCTGGAGCGCCGGGAGGACTCTACTCCCGTCCGCTACGCGCAGCTGGCCACGGCCCTGGGCGTGGAGGTGGGGGAGCGCGCCCCGCTGGCCACGGTGCGGGAGACCGTCCTGCGACTGCGGGCGGGCAAGGGCATGGTGCTGGACCCCGCGGACCGGGACACCTTCAGCACGGGCTCCTTCTTCACGAACCCCGTGGTGCCCGAGCACGAGCTCACGGACCGGATCCCCGCGGACGCCCCCCGGTACCCGGTGCTGGACGCCCGCGGGGGCACGGTGGAGGGCGCCGTGAAGTTCTCCGCGGCGTGGCTCATCGACCACGCCGGCTTCGGCAAGGGCTTCGGGCTGCCCGGCACGCGCAACGAGCTGCTGGACCTGGTCGGGGAGGACGTCGCCGGGGGACGGGCGTCCCTGTCCGGCAAGCACACCCTGGCCATGACCAACCGGGGCGAGGCCTCGGGGGAGGACGTCGCGGCCGTGGCCCGCACCGTGCAGCACGGGGTGGAGCAGGTCTTCGGCGTGCGCCTGGAGCCGGAACCGGTGCTGCTCGGGCTGTCCCTGTGACGGGCGTGCCCCGCACGCTCACCCCGCGCGCCGTGGCCCCGGTGGTGCTGTCGTGAGCTCCGAGTTCCACGAGGAGATCGAGCGCGGCGAACGCGGAGGCAAGGTGCACCAGGCCGTCCTGCGGCTGCGCGCGTGGTCCGAGCGCCATCCCGCGCTGCGGGTACTGCACAAGCTCATCGTGATCGTGCTGGGCGGTGTGCTGGGGCTCGCGGGGATCATCATGCTGGTCACCCCGGGGCCGGGCTGGCTGTTCATCTTCCTGGGCCTGGGGGTGTGGAGTACCGAGTTCGAGTGGGCGCACCGGCTCAACCTGCGCATCAAGCGCGCGGCGCTGCGGGTGTGGCGCTGGTGGTCGAACCTCCTGGCCGGGTGGCGCTACCGCCGGGCCCGGGACAAACCCCATGCGTGGGTGCAGGGACCGCGGCACATGCGTGCCACGGACCCTTCGACACGTCAGTGACCACGGCGACCGCTGCACGCGAGCCGCGGCACTGACGAGGGGCCGCCGTCGCGGGGGCCACGTCTCCGGACGGTAACCAGCCGACTCAGAGGGTCCCGAGGGCGATCTTGAGCATGCGCCGCACGGGTTCGGCCGCGCCCCACAGCAGCTGGTCACCCACGGTGAACGCGGAGATGTGCTGCGGTCCCATGGACAGGGTGCGGATGCGGCCCACGGGAATCTGCAGCGACCCGGAGGCGGCCACGGGGGTGAGGTCCCTCATGGTGTCCTCCCTGGTGTTGGGCACCACGGTGGCCCACTCGTTGTCCGCGTCCAGGATCCGCTCGATCTCGGGCACGGGGATCTCCTCGCGCAGCTTGAGGGTCAGCGCCTGGGAGTGGGAGCGCATGGCGGCGATCCGCACGCACAGCCCGTCCACCGGGATGGTGGTGTCCCCGGAGCGGCCCAGGATCTTGTTGGTCTCCGCCTGGGCCTTCCACTCCTCACGGGACTGACCGTTGCCGAGGTCCGCGTCGATCCAGGGGATGAGCGAGCCCGCCAGGGGCACACCGAACTGGGTGGTGTCCAGTTCCCCGCCGCGCTGGGCGGCGAGCACGGCGCGGTCGATCTCCAGGATCGCGGACGCCGGATCGGCCAGCTGCTCGGCCACGGTGGCGTTGAGGTCCCCGAACTGCCGCAGCACCTCCCGCATGTGGCGGGCACCGCCGCCGGAGGCCGCCTGGTAGGTCATGGAGGTGGCCCACTCCACCAGCCCGTTGCGGAACAGACCGCCCAGGCCCATGAGCATGCAGGAGACCGTGCAGTTGCCGCCCACGAAGTCCTTGACGCCCCGGTCCAGGGCGGCGTCGATGACGTCCCGGTTGACGGGGTCCAGCACGATCACGGCGTCGTCGTCCATGCGCAGCGTGGAGGCGGCGTCGATCCAGATCCCGTCCCAGCCGGCGGCGCGCAGCGCACCGTGGACGGCCGTGGTGTAGTCCCCGCCCTGCGTGGTCACGAGCACCGGGAGCTTGGCCAGCGCGTCGAGGTCGTGGGCGTCCTGCAGGGTGCCGGTGTCCCCGAGTCCCTCGATCCCCGGTGCCGGGCCTCCCGCGGCGGAGGTGGAGAAGAACACGGGGTCCAGCTCCGCGAAGTCGTTCTCGGCGCGCAGGCGGTCCATGAGCACGGAGCCGACCATGCCGCGCCAACCGATGAAACCTACGGCGGCGGGGTGTGAAGTCATGCCGCCCAGTCTAGCCAGGGCCCGTGCAGCGCCGACCCGCGCAGAGCGGCCTCCCGCCCCTGCCCGCGGTGGCGGGTGGGGAGGCCGTGGCCCGGACCGGGGGAGCCGGCGTGGGACGCCGCCCGGACGGGGCCGAGGTCGACCCGCACAGGACGGGGATGCCTGCGCGGGTCGCCCGGACGCGGAGCACACCCCGCCGAACAAGCCCCGGACCCGGGGGCCGGTGCCCCGGGTCTCAGCTCTCGGCGCGCGGATCCGGGGTGGTGGCCAGCAGGTCCCGGTAGGAGGGAAAACGGTCCATGAAATCCTGCACGTAGCTGCACGTGGCCCGGACCCTCGTGCCGCGCTCGCGGTACTCGTCCAGCACGCGGGTCACGAGCGTGCGGGCGTAGCCGCGGCGTCCGAAGGCCTCGGAGATGATGGTGTGCTGCAGGTCCACGGTGCCGTCCGGCAGCACCTCCACGCCCAGGAAACCGATGTACTGCCCGCCGTCCCACAGCTCGTAGCGGGAGTCGTCGTGGTTGGGCACGATCCGCAGCTCGGGGCTCGTGATGGTGCTCGGTGTGCTCTCGTCGCTCACGGGGGACTCCTCCACTCGGTGTGTGTGGGACATCACGCTACCCCACGGGGGTACGCGTCCACTCGTCGATCCGGAACCAGGTGCCGTTGCGCGCCTCCGTCCAGCCCGCCACCTCACGGCGGGACCAGGAGCCGTCCAGTGCGGGGGCGTGGGTGTCCCCGGTGACGTCCAGGTCCACGGTGGTCACCAGGGCCCGGGTCAGCGGCAGCGGACGGTGGGACACGGCCTCGCGCCACACGCCCGGCCCGCCGATCACCCACACCTCGCGGGCGGGCTCCTCGTGCTCCGGTCCGGGAGCCGCCAGCAGGGACACGGCGAGCTCCAGCGCCTCGGCGTAGGAACCCACGGCCCACACGCGCTCGCCGTCCGCGGGCACGGACTCGGGGCGGGACGTGATCACGATGTTCGGGCGTCCCGGCAGCGGGCGGAACTGCTCGGGGAAGGACTCCCACGTGCGCCGACCCATGATCACGGGGTGCCCGATGGTGGTGCGCGCGAAGAACTTCAGGTCCTCGGACAGGTGCCACGGGATCCCGCCGTCCACCCCGATCACGCCGTCGGGACTCTGCGCCCAGATGGCCCCCACCACGGCGCCGCCCGGGCCGACGCCGCCCGCGCCGGGGCCGCTCGCGGACGGGGCGCGAGCGGCGTCGTCGTCCGCCGGGGGCCGCGTCCGGGACGGGGAGGGGAAACGGTCCGAGCTCACACCGCCACCGGAGCCTTGATGCCGGGGTGGTGCTGGTAGCCCTCCACCGCGAAGTCCTCGAAGCGGTAGTCGAAGATCGAGTCCGGGCGGCGCGTGAGCCGCAGCGTGGGGTACGGGTAGGGCTCGCGCGCGAGCTGCGTGCGCACCTGCTCCAGGTGGTTGGTGTAGATGTGGCAGTCACCGCCGGTCCACACGAACTCGCCGGGCACCAGGTCGCACTGCTGGGCCACCATCACGGTGAGCAGCGCGTAGGAGGCGATGTTGAACGGCACCCCCAGGAACAGGTCCGCGGAGCGCTGGTAGAGCTGGCAGCTCAGGGCGTCCGGGCCGTCCTCGCGCGGCTGCACGTAGAACTGGAACAGCGCGTGGCACGGCGGCAGCGCCATCCGGTCCACCTCCGCGGGATTCCACGCCGTGACGATGTGCCGCCGGGAGTCCGGGGTGGTGCGGATGGACTCGACCACGCGCGCGATCTGGTCGATCGTCTCTCCGTGCCCGGCGGGCCAGCTGCGCCACTGCACGCCGTACACCGGGCCCAGGTCCCCGTTCTCGTCCGCCCACTCGTCCCAGATGCTCACGCCGCGCTCCTGCAGCCAGCGCACGTTGGAGGAGCCGGAGAGGAACCACAGCAGCTCGAGCGCCAGGGAGCGGAAGTGCACGCGCTTGGTGGTCAGCAGGGGGAAAGAGTGGCTGAGGTCGTAGCGGATCTGGCGCCCGAACACCGACAGCGTCCCGGTCCCGGTGCGGTCCGTCTTGGGCGTCCCGTGCTCCAGGACGTCCCGCAGCAGGTCCTCGTACGGTGTGGGGATCTCGGTCATGGCTCTCCTCTCACGACGCCGCTCGCTCGCGTCGCGCTGTCTGCGTGCGGGGGTCGCGGTGGCACCACCGCGCGGTGGTCAGTCGTCGAACGGGGAGATGATCTCGAACGCCACGGCGCGCGAGTGCTGGGAGCCGCGCGGCATGTGCAGCACGATCATCTGGCCCGGGCTCAGGTACGGGTCCGTGTTTGGCAGCTGCGCGGCCATCCCCGAGGGCATGTGCTTGGCGAGCACCTCGAGCACCGTGGGCAGCACCGGGCGGTGGGTGCACAGCACCACGGGCCGCTCGGTGTCGAAGAGCTGCTCCGTGACCTGTGCGGCCCGCTTGGGGTGGCGCTTGTGCGTGGCCTCGGTGAGCTGCGAGCGCTCCTTGACCTTCACGCCGTGCTTCTTGGCGTAGGGCACCACGGTGGACATGCAGCGCAGCCACGGTGAGGTGACCACGCGCTCGGGCTGCCACGCCGCGAGCAGCCGGGTCACGGCCAGGGCCTGCCGCTTGCCGGTGGCCGCGAGGGGGCGGTCCCCCTCGGCGCGCTGCCACGAGGAGCGGGGCTTGGCCTTGGCGTGGCGGATCACGATCACGGGGCGGGTGGCCAGGCTCGCCCGGGAGTGCAGCCGCAGCAGCTCGTCCAGGGGAGCGCGGTCGTCCGTGTTGGTGAGCATCTCCCGGGCCTGCTCCGGGGTCACCCACCTCATCACGTCCACCTCGTCGTCCTCGGGCACGGCGCGGGCGTTCGGGGGAACCTCGGCGGCCCAGTAGCGCACCAGCTTGTCGTGGCCGCGCACCTTATACTCGGAGTCCGCGAGGTGCACGCCCAGGGTGATGCGCAGCCCGGTCTCCTCGCGCAGCTCGCGCACGGCGGTCTCGGGCAGGGTCTCCCCGGAGTCCTGCTTGCCCTTGGGCCAGGACCAGTCGTCGTAGCGCGGGCGGTGGATCACCAGCACCTGCAGCTCGCCGTCCACCACCCGCCAGCAGAGACACCCCGCGGCGAGGATGTCGTACTTGCCCGTGGTGGTGTTCTTCGCCATGGTCTGCTCTCCGTGCTCAGAAGCTCATGCCCCACCCGCATGGGCGGGGCGGGGATCCGGTAACGATGGTAGTGGTGCTCAGCTGCGGTACATGACGTCCACGTGCCAGCGCTCGAAGCCCAGGGACTCGTACAGCGCCATGGCCGCGGAGTTGTCCGCGTCCACGTAGAGCATCACCTCGCAGAGTCCCTCCTGCGCGAGGTGGTTGATCCCCGCCGCGGTGAGGGCGCGCCCGAGTCCGCTGCCCTGCTGCTCCGGGTCCACGCCCACCGCGTAGACCTCCCCGAGCGCCGGAGAGTCCCCGGAGCCCGGGTGCACCTTGGTCCAGTGGAACCCCAGCACCCGGTCGGGGTCCTGCTCGGAGACCGCCAGCAGGAAGCCGCGGGGGTCGAACCAGGACTGCCCCTCGCGCTCCTGCAGGTCCCCGAGGGTGATCCGGCCCTGCTCGGGGTGCTGCGCGAACGCGCGGGAGTTGACGTGCAGCCACGCCTGCTCGTCCCGGCCCACCTCGAACGGGCGGATCCGCACGCCCTGCGGCAGGGAGACCTCCAGGGGGATGTCCTGCGCGCCGGAGACCGTGCGCTTGAGCTGGAGCAGGTCCCGCACCGCGGTGAGTCCGTAGAGCTCCGCGAGCCGGCGGGAGGCAGGCTGGTCCCCGTGGGCCCAGGCCTCCACGGTGCCGTCCACCATGGCGCGCAGCTGGCCCGCGATCGCCGTGGCCACCCCCTGGTCCCGGTGCCCGGGCGCCACGGTGAGCTCCACCGTGAACGTGGACGCGGCGTCCTGCTGCGGCACCACCACCGCGGCGCCCACCAGCTCGTCCCCGTCGGTGGCCGCCACGCACGTGGCGCCCGCGCGCCCGGAGCGGATGTCCACGAGCGTCTGGTCTGAGAACGGGGGTTCGCCGTCCGCCGCGCGGGAGCGCTCGGCGAGCGCCACGAGCTCGTCAGGGAAAGGGATGCTGTCGTACGGGGTCACGGTCACGGACATGGGTGCCTCCTCGGCGTTCGTGCGGCGGTCCGCTCAGGCAGAGGGCTCCCTGCCCGCGGCGAAGTTGTACCCCACGTTACGCACTGTGGTGATCAGGTGCTCGTGGTCCGAGCCCAGCTTGGCGCGCAGCCGCCGGATGTGCACGTCCACGGTGCGGGTTCCGCCGTAGTAGTCGTAGCCCCACACCTCGGAGAGCAGCTGCTGGCGGGTGAACACCCGGCCCACGTGCTGCACCAGGAACTTGAGCAGCTCGAACTCCTTGAACGTGAGGTTCAGGGGGCGTCCCGCGAGCTTCACGGTGTACGAGTCCTCGTCGATGCTCACGGAGCCCGCGCGCAGCACGGAGCGCTCCGTCTCGGGCTCGGCGGAGACTGCGTGCGCGCAGGCGAGCCGCAGCCTGGTCTCCACCTCGGCGGGCCCGGCGCTGTCCAGCACGACGTCGTCCACGCACCACGACGCCGCCACGGCCGCCATCCCGCCCTCGGTCACGCACAGCACCACGGGCAGCGGGCGCTCCAGGGCGGACAGTGCCTGGGCCGCGTTGCGGGCTCCCACGAGGTCCGCAGTGCCGTCCAGCAGCACCACGTCCGGGCGGGCCGAGCCGCCGAGTGATCCGGTGGCGTCGAAGGAGTGCAGCACCACGGTGTGCGAGAGCAGCTCCAGGGCGGGCAGCGCCGTCTCCACCGCGCGGGCGCTGGGGCTGAGCAGGGCGATGTGGGACACGGTGGGATCCGCTCGGACGCGAGGTGGCCGGCCCCGGGACGGGTGCGGCCGATGACCGGGCCAGTATAGGGCGGGCCCGCCGCGCGGGACCGCGGGACCCGCACGGAGGGCCCGGGAGCGGCGTCGCCCCCGGGGAGGCCTGGGACGGTGGCGCCGCGGCGGCGTCGTGCCCGGGGAGGGGCGCCCGGAAGGGCGGCGGGGCGCGGGTCCTGGCCCGGGGCGGGACGCGGTGCGGCTACGCTGGCGGGAGGGCGCAGCGACCGCTGCCCGCTCGACAGCCAGGCCCGGAAGGACCAGCCCATGAAGTACGCGCGCATCGTCATCGCCGCCGTGGTGGCGCTGGTCCTCGCGCTCGTGGCCGGAGTCCTGGGCGGCTGGGCGCCGTTCGTGGTGTCCGTGGGCATGGCCGTGACCACCGGCGTGGGATGGCCCGCCGCCGCGGGGATCCACGCGCGGCGCCGGCACAACGTGCTGATCGCGGTGGCCGGGACGCTCGCGTGCCTGCTCGTGCAGCTCGTGCCCTCGCAACGGCTCGTGTGGCTGCCCGCGATCATCGGCGTCTCGTTCATGGCGGTGTGCGTGGCCGAGCTGGTGCGCGGGGAGGGTGCCGAGCACCGTCTGGAGTCCGCCCTGGCCTCGGTCACGGGAGTGCTCGCGGCGGTGGCGTCCTCGGGGTGGATCGCGTTCTCCCGCGTGGCCCACGAGCAGGGACTCAGCGGCTGGCTCACGGTCGCCGGGGTGGGTGCACCCCTCACGGTGATCCTGGTGGTGGCGGGCGCCCGGGTGATCTCCGCGGCCCCCGAGCACCTGCAGCGCAGGGGCATGATCACCCTCGGTGTGACCCCCGTGGCGCTGCTCGGAATGGTGGCGGTTTTCGCCAGTCAGGTGCTGGCCTCCGTGGTAGCGTGAGACCATGCTTGCACTCGAAATCTTCTACCTCGCGCTCCTCGGTCTCGCGACCCTCGCCATCCTCGGAATCGGCGCCAAGGTCGTGTTCAGCCTGTTCAAGGGGCAGATGTAACTCGTGCCCATCGAGATCCCCACGGACCTGACCCCCGAACTCGTCCCCTTCGCGTGGCTCCTGGGCACGTGGGAGGGCAACGGCTTCATGGGGTACGGCGATGCCGAGCAGCGGGCCTTCCGGCAGCGCGTCACGTTCGAGCAGACCGGCCTCCCGTTCGTGATCTACCGCGCGCAGACCACGCTCCTCGACGAAGAGGGCGAGCCGCAGCGCGAGGCCACGTACGAGCAGGGCTTCTGGGAGCTCGCGCGACCGCGCGAGGACGGTGACATCGGCCCCGGCATGCTGCCCCCCGATCCCGTCCCCGTGCTCACCTCCGCGGAGGACGTCGAGAAGCTGCGCAACGCGGACGGCGGCTTCGACATCTCCGTGAGCATCCTCCAGCCCGGTGGCGTGGCGGAGCTGTACCTCGGGCAGATCAAGGGCCCCCGGGTGGACCTGCGCACCGACGCCGTGATCCGCGCCCAGGGCGCCAAGGAGTACCAGTCCGGCACCCGGCTCTACGGGCTCGTGAACAACCACCTCATGTGGGCCTGGGACATGGCCGCGGACGGCCGCGAGCTGGCCACCCACGCCTCGGCGGAGCTGACCAGGATCGAGCCCGCGGCCCCCTCCGGGTCGTGAGCGCGGTGCCGACCGTCCACACCTCCGCCCTGCTGGCCCGTCACGGTGCCGTGGCCGCCCACGGGCTGGACCGCGGCGTGGCCGCCCACTACGGGGATCCCGTGCACGAGCAGCGGGCCCTCGCCCGCGGCCGGGCCGTCGTGGACGCCTCCCAGCGCGGCGTCGTGACCGTCACCGGACCGGACCGGCTGAGCTGGCTCACCACGCTGTCCTCTCAGGTGCTCACCGGCCTGGAACCCGGCCGCGGCACCGAGACCCTGTTCCTGAGCGTGCAGGGGCGCATCGAGTTCGCCCCGCACGTGCTGGACGACGGGACCACCACCTGGCTCGTCACCGAGGCGGACGAGGCCCCCGGTCTCGCCGACTGGCTCACCTCCATGCGCTTCGCCCTGCGGGTCGAGGTCCAGGACGTCAGCCCGCAGTGGGCCGTGCTCGGGGCCACCCGGGACCTCGGCGGACGCATGGCCGAGCTGCTCTCCGCGGGACCCGCCACGGAGGTCTCCCCGCACGACGCAGCGGGCGAGCCGTCCGTGACGTCCGCCCACGTGCTCGTGTGGCGGGATCCCTGGCCCGACGTGGCCGAGGGCGGTCACGGCTACACCACCACCCCGGAGCACCCGGGGCGCTCCCGTGCGTGGTTCGAGCACCTCGTGCCGCTGGGAGCGCTGCCCGAGGTGGTGGCCGGTCTCGAGCGCGAGGGCATCGGTCTGGCCGGGTCCTGGGCCGCTGAAGCCCTGCGGATAGAGGCGTGGCGTCCCCGCTGGGGCGCCGAGACGGACGAGAAGACCATCCCCCACGAACTGGACTGGATGCGCACCGCGGTGCACCTGTCGAAGGGCTGCTACAAGGGCCAGGAGACCGTGGCCCGCGTGCACAACCTGGGCCACCCGCCGCGCCGTCTCACGTTCCTGGACCTGGACGGCTCCCAGCACACCCTCCCCGAGGCGGGCGCCACCGTGGAAGCCGGCGGCCGCGTGGTGGGTCGGGTGACGGCCGCGCAGCTGCACCACGAGGCCGGGCCCATCGCCCTGGCCGTGCTCAAGCGCTCCGTGGACCCGGAGGCGGTGCTCACGGTCCGCGACACCCCGGGCGCGGCCCCGGACGCGGAGTCCGAGCCCGTCACGGAGCAGTGGGCAGCGAGCCAGACCGTGGTGGTGCCCCCGGACGCCGGTTCGGTGGTCGGGCGCGCCCAGGGCCTCATGCGCGGGCCGCGCGGCACCGCGCGCTGAACCGCGCGTCCCGCTGACGCCGCACCAGCTCACCCCACGCAGACCTCGGCCCCCGGAGCAGATCCTCCGGGGGCCGCGGCGTGGGTGGAGCGGCGCTCAGCGGCCGAAGAGCTCCTTGGCCTCGTCGTAGCGGTCGCGCGGGACCGCCTTGAGACCGTCGAGGGCCTCGGCGAAGTCCACGCGCACCACGTCCGTGCCGCGCAGCGCGCACATCTTGCCCCACTGCTGCTCGGAGGCCATGGTGACCGCGGCGATGCCCAGGCGCGTGGCCAGCACACGGTCGAAGCCCGTGGGCGCGCCGCCGCGCTGGATGTGGCCCAGGATGGTGTTGCGGGTCTCGATACCCGTGATGTCCTCGATCTCGTGCGTCACGTACTCGCCGATCCCGCCCAGGCGCGGACGACCGGACGCCTCCACGCCCTTGCCGGCAATGGCCTCCTCCCGGTTGTCCGGGATGAAGCCCTCCGCCACCACCACGAGCGGGGAGCGGCCGCGGTCGTGGACCTCGCGGACCCACTCGGAGACCTGTTCCATGGACTCGCGGAACTCGGGGATCAGGATCGCGTGGGCGCCCGCGGCCATGCCGGAGTGCAGGGCGATCCACCCCACGTGGCGGCCCATCACCTCCGCCACCATGCACCGGTGGTGGGACTCGCCGGTGGTGCGGATGCGGTCCATGGCGTCCGTGGCGATGGAGACCGCGGTGTCGAAGCCGAACGTGTAGTCCGTGGCCTGGAGATCGTTGTCGATGGTCTTGGGCACGCCCACCACGGGCAGCCCGGCGTCCGCGAGGCGCTTGGCGCCGGCCAGGGTGCCCTCGCCGCCGATGGCCACCACGGCGTCGATGCCGTTGGCCTCGAGCACCTTGGCGATGTTCTCCGGCCCGCCCTGGGGCCCGTCGAACGGGTTGGTGCGGGAGGTGCCCAGGATGGTGCCGCCCTGGCGGGCGAGCCCGCGCACGCTCTGGCGGGGCAGCTCCATGATGTCGCCCTCCACCACACCGCGCCAGCCGTCCCGGAAGCCCACGAAGTCGTGGCCGAAGGATTTGATGCCGTGCAGCACCGCACCGCGGATCACCGCGTTGAGTCCGGGGCAGTCCCCGCCGCTGGTCATAAGCCCGATTCGCATGAGTGGGTCAGCGCTCCTCTGTGCTGTCGCGTCCTACCTGACACCGTCCATCCTAGTGACCGTGGGGGCCGCGGGCCGGGTGCACACCCTCCTTCCGAGGGAGTTTCCGCGCACCCCGGGTCGCCGCCGCGCACCGCCGCCGTGCTCCGCGTCCCGGCGGCGCGGGGCCACTAGGATCGGAGCCGAGAACTGTGAACACGCCGTTCGCGACGTCAGGCCACCAGGAGGACCAGATGACCGCCCAGCAAGAACCGGCCCGGGAGAACCTGCGCGAGTTCATCGACAAGCTCGTGGACCAGGGCTACACGGTGCGGGACGGGCAGTCGCCGGACCCGGACCTCATCGACCCGGGGGGAAGCGCCGTGGAGACGTGGCGCGAGGGGTACCCGTACGACGAGCGGATGTCCCGCGAGGACTACGAGCTGGAGAAGTACCAGCTGCAGATCGAGCTGCTGAAGTTCCAGTACTGGGGCCAGGACAACGACCTCAAGCACGTGATCGTGTTCGAGGGCCGGGACGCCGCGGGCAAGGGCGGGACCATCAAGCGCTTCACGGAGCACCTGAACCCCCGCGCGGCACGAGTGGTGGCGCTGAACAAGCCCTCGGACCGCGAGCAGGGCCAGTGGTACTTCCAGCGCTACATCCAGCACCTGCCCACCAACGGGGAGATCGTGCTGTTCGACCGCTCGTGGTACAACCGCGGCAACGTGGAGCGCGTGATGGGCTTCTGCACGGACGAGCAGTACGAGGAGTTCATGCTGCAGGCCCCGGTGTTCGAGAAGATGCTCGTGGACTCCGGGATCCACCTCACCAAGTTCTGGTTCTCCGTGACTCAGCACGAGCAGCGCACGCGCTTCGCGATCCGTCAGATCGACCCCGTGCGCCGCTGGAAGCTCTCGCCCATGGACCTGGCGTCCCTGGACCGCTGGGAGGACTACACCGTTGCCAAGGAGGAGACCTTCCGCCGCACGGACACGGACCACGCCCCGTGGATCACCATCAAGTCCAACGACAAGAAGCGGGCGCGTCTGAACGCCATGCGCTTCTTCCTCAACCAGTTCGACTACGAGGACAAGGACACCTCGGTGGTCTACCCGCCGGACCCGCTGATCGTGCGCCGAGGCCGTGACGCCGTGGACGACTGACACCCTCCGCAGCCCCGTCCGACCCCTTACGAGAGCCGCCCAGCCCGCCTGTTGCGGGGCTGGGCGGCCGCCGTCGTGTCCACGCTGTGCGCGGCCAGCTCCCACTTCGCGGTGGACCCGGCGGCCCCGGACCCCGTGCTGCTGGGGCTGAGTCTCGCGATCGCGGGCGCGGTGTGCGTGCTGCTGGCCGGGCGCCGGCTCGGTGCGGTGCGCACGGCGGGCGCGGTGGCGCTGAGCCAGCTGCCGTTCCACGCCCTCTTCTCCGCGGGCGGGCACGCGGCCCACGCGGCGGCGTCGTCCTCCGCGCACCACGCGCACACCGTGGCCGCCCAGACGACGGGCGGCCCGGGTGTGGAGCAGATCGCCGCGGTGACGGGCCATGGCTCGATGCGCTGGGCCCACGTGGCCGCCGCCGTGGTCACGTACGTGCTGGTCCGGCACGCGGAGGACGGCTGGTGGCGGCTCGTGCACGCCGCGGTGCGCGTGATCTTCACGGCCGTCCAGCTGCTGGTCCCGGCCCTCGTGCCGTGCCACGCACCACGCCCGGTGCCCCCGGCCTTCCTGCTGCCCCCGCGCACGTTCTCACTCGTGCGCGTCATCCGCCGACGCGGACCCCCTCTCCTCTCGATCTGAGTAGTCCACCACCGACGGCGCCCCCGGTCCGTCCCGGGGCGGTGTCGTTCCGTCCTGTCATCGAGAGGTACTTCACCATGTCCACATCACTGGACGCACCGTCGTCCGAGCGCGCCCGCACGGGCTCGCACCCCACCGCGCCGTGGCTGCTGCCGCTGCTGCGCAGACTGCACTTCTACGCGGGGCTCTTCGTGGGCCCCTTCCTGGTGGTCGCCGCGCTCACCGGGGCCCTGTACGTGTTCACCCCGCAGCTCGAGCGGGAGGTCTACGCCGAGGCCCTCACCGGCACCACCGCGGCCCAGCCGCTGACCCTGGACCAGCAGGTGGCCGCCGCGCGCCGCACCACCGGCACCGAGGAGTCCCCGGTCAACGTCCGCCCGGCCTCTGAGGGCGGCACCACGCGCGTGATGTTCGCGGATCCCGCCCTCGAGCGCGGGGAGTCCCGCGCCGTGTTCGTGGACCCCGGCACGGGCCGCGTCACGGGGGAGATGACCGTGTACGCAACCAGCGGGGCCCTGCCGCTGCGCACCACGATCGACCGCCTGCACCGCGACCTGCTGCTCGGGGAGACCGGGCGTCTCTACAGTGAACTGGCCGCGTCATGGCTGGGGGTCCTCGCCCTCAGCGGCGTGGTGCTCGTGGTGCTCCACCGCCGCCGCGTGGCCCGCGGCAGGCGCGCCCGCGTGGCCCTCGTGCCGCGCTCGGGCGAGGCCAACGCCTACCGCCGCACGCGCTCGTGGCACACGGCCACCGGCGTGTGGCTCGCGGTGGGGCTGCTGTTCCTCTCCGCCTCGGGTCTCACGTGGTCCGCGTACGCGGGGGAGAACGTCTCCCAGCTGCGCACGGCCCTGGGCTGGACCACGCCCAAGGTGTCCACGGAGCTGGGCGGGGGCTCCTCCGCACCCGGTGACGAGCACGCGGAGCACCACGGCCACGGCCACCGCGCGGCCGCCGGGCCCGGGTCCTTCGACGCCGTCCTGGCCACCGCCCGCGGCGCCGGACTGGACGCGGACGTCGTGGAGATCAAGCCCCCCGCGGCCGAGGGTGCGGCGTGGACCGTGGCGGAGAACGTGCGCTCCTGGCCCACCCAGGTGGACAGCGTGGCGGTGGATCCCCAGCGGCCCACGGTCACGGACCACGTGCGGTTCTCGGAGTGGGGCCTGCCTGCCAAGCTCACCCAGTGGGCGATCGCCGCGCACATGGGCCTGCTCTTCGGCCTCGCCAACCAGCTGGTGCTGCTGGGCCTCGCGCTGGCCGTGGTGGTCCTCGTGGTGAGCGGATACACCATGTGGTGGCGACGCCGCCCCACGCGCGCCCCGGGTGTCGCGTTCGCTCTGCTCCCGCCGCGCGGGGCACTGCGAGCCGCTCCGGCGTGGGTTTGGGCCCTGGTGGGTCTCGGGGCGCTCGCAGTGGGGCTGTTCTTGCCCGTCCTGGGGCTGTCCCTGCTGTGCTTCCTCGCGGTGGACCTGCTCGTGGGCCTCCGGGCACGGCGTCGCCCGGCCGGCTGGGAGCCCACGGGCACCTCGAACGCCGGGGCCACCCCGGCGCAGGGCGGCACCGCACCGGACGACACGGTGCGGTCGACCTCGCACTGACACCGCGCCGGGTGCGGGCCCCGAACGCGGGACCCGCACCCGGCGTGCGGTGGTGCTCAGGCGGCGTCGGGCCCGAAGTTGTGACGGTCCACGAGGGCCCAGGACGCGGCGGCGTTGACGGCCGTGACCGTGAGCACCGCGGGCCACGCGCCCAGGGGCTTCGCGAGCGGGTGGGAGAGGCCGAATCCGGCCACGTACAGCGCCCCGAGACCCGCCGTGGTTGCGGGACCGGCCGAGGCGAGCCACGTGCGCCCGGCCGCCACCCCGCACGCGAGCAGTGCGGCGCCACCCAGGGCACGCACACCGGTGGCGCGGGCCGTGGCGTAGCCGCCGATCAGTCCCGCGGTCACGAGCGCGGCGCTCGGAACGGTCACCGGGGAGGGCAGCCGGGTGCTTGGACCCTGCAGCGCGAGCGGGCTCACCGTGCCGACCCCAGGAAGTCCTGCAGCCGACGCAGACCCTCGGCGAGGTCGTCGTCGCCCAGGGCGTAGGACAGCCGCAGGTACCCGGACGGACCGAACGCCTCGCCCGGGACCACGGCCACCTCGGCCTTCTCGAGGATCAGCTCGGCGAGCTCGGCGGAGGTGTGCGGCGTGACGCCGTCGAACTCGCGCCCCAGCAGCGCGGTGACGTCCGGGTACGCGTAGAACGCGCCCGTGGGCACCGGGCAGTTCACACCCTCGATCGCGTTCAGCCCCTCCACGATGGTCCGACGACGCCGGTCGAAGGCCTCGCGCATCTCGGCCACCTTGTCCATGGGGCCCTCCAGGGCGGCCAGTGCCGCGGCCTGCGCCACGTTGTTCACGTTGGAGGACAGGTGGGACTGCAGGTTGGTCGCGGCCTTCACCACGTCCTTCGGGCCCACCATCCAGCCCACGCGCCAGCCCGTCATCGCATAGGTCTTGGCCACGCCGTTGAGCAAGATCAGGTGCTCGTGCAGCGCGGGAACGGCCTGGGCCATGGAGACGAACCGGACGTCGTCGTAGGTGAGGTGCTGGTAGATCTCGTCGCTGATCACGAAGATCCCCCTGTCCGCGGCCCACTCGCCGATCGCGCGGGTCTCCTCCTCGGTGTACACCGAGCCCGTGGGGTTGGAGGGGGAGCAGAACAGCAGCGCCTTGGTGGCGGGGGTGGACGCCGCCTCGAGCTGCTCCGGGGTGACCTTGTAGTCGTTGTCCGCACCCGCGAAGACCTCCACAGGGTTGCCGCCGGCCAGGCGGACGGCCTCCGGGTAGGTGGTCCAGTACGGGGCGGGCAGCAGGACGTCGTCGCCGTCGTCCACCACGGTCTGGAAGGCCTGGTAGACGGCCTGCTTGCCGCCGTTGGTCACGAGCACCTGGGAGCTGTCCACGTTCCAGCCGCTGTCCCGCGCGGTCGCACCGGCGATCGCCTCGCGCAGCCGGGGCTGCCCCGCGGCCGGGGAGTAGCGGAAGTTGGCGGGGTCCCGCAGCGCCTCGGCCGCGGCGGCCACGATGTAGTCCGGGGTGGAGAAGTCCGGTTCACCCGCGCCGAAGCCGATCACGGGACGCCCCTGGGCCTTGAGAGCCTTGGCCTTGGCGTCCACCGCGAGGGTCGCGGACTCCGCGATCGCGGCGATCCGGTGCGCGATGCGCTGCTGCGCTGGTGACATGGGGATCATCTCTCCTGGGCTCGTCCGGTGGTGCCCGCGGTGTCCCGGGCGCCGTCCCCAGCTTAGGTGGCACGGGCCCGGCTTTGCACGGATCACAGCCGCCGCGTACCATGGTTGGCTGGTGCCGTCACCGGCGCTCCTGTCGCCGTGCTGGCGGCGAGGACCGGTGGCTGCGGGCCGGTGGTAGGCTCGGGCACCGTGCTCCGGTCGCCCGCGACCTACGGAGCTGAAGGGCAGTGGCGCAATTGGTAGCGCAGCGGTCTCCAAAACCGCAGGTTGCAGGTTCGAGTCCTGTCTGCCCTGCTTCACGACCCACAACGGCACGAACACCACCGCCGAGAAACTGCTCCACGCAGGGGAGAGCCGATGTCGCACACCGTCACAGGACAGACCCCGGGTCGCCCCACCGGCTCGGAGCGCAAGCGCGGGATCTTCGGACGCATCTGGCTGTTCATCCGCCAGGTCGTGGGGGAGCTCAAGAAGGTCGTCACCCCCTCCCGGCGCGAACTGGTGAACTACGTCCTGGTGGTGCTGGTGTTCGTGGCATTCATGATGGTGCTGATCTCCCTGCTGGACCTGGGCTTCGGCCAGCTGGCCATCTGGCTCTTCGGCAACGGCAACCAGCCCCAGTAAGCCCTCCCCAGCACGTCCAGCCGTCCACAGAAAGCAGGAGAACCCAGTGACCGATCACGAGCTCGAGAACGACGACGCCCGCACCGCGCAGCTCGACACCACCTCCGGTGACGCTGCGCGTGAGGAGTCGGCGGAGACCGTGTCCGACACTGTCGAGACCGTCGAGTCCACGGACGCGCAGGAGGTCACGGACGAGAAGGCCGTGCAGGAGGCTGACCTCGACGCCGCCGAGGGCAACGGCGAGGCCACTCCCGTGCCGCTCGTGGAGGTGGAGGTCACCGAGGAGGCCGTCGAGGACGACGTCGACCCCGTGGCCGAGTTCAAGGCCAACCTGCGCCGCCAGGAGGGCGACTGGTTCGTCATCCACACCTACGCGGGCTACGAGAACCGCGTGAAGACCAACCTCGAGACCCGCATCCAGTCCCTCAACATGGAAGAGGACATCTTCCAGATCGAGGTGCCCATGGAAGAGGTCGTGGAGATCAAGAACTCCCAGCGCAAGACCGTGCGCCGAGTGCGCATCCCGGGCTATGTGCTGGTGCGCATGAACCTCACCGACGCCTCCTGGGGCGCGGTGCGCCACACCCCGGGTGTCACGGGCTTCGTGGGCCAGGACGCCTACAACCCCGCCCCGCTGCGCCTGGACGAGGTCTTCGACATGCTCGCCCCCACGTTCGAGACGCCCGAGAAGGCCAAGGGCCTCGGCGAGACCGCCGGCCCCGGTGCCGGGTCCCAGGGCGGGGCCGCCCAGCAGGTCACCGTGGACTTCGAGGTCGGCGAGTCCGTGATCGTGAAGGAGGGCCCGTTCGAGACCCTCCCCGCCACGATCTCCGAGATCAAGGTGGAGTCCCAGCAGCTGGTGGTGCTGGTGTCCATCTTCGAGCGTGAGACCCCCGTGACCCTGGGCTTCAACCAGGTCACCAAGATCTAGCTCCCAGTCTTCGGAGTTCCCCGGACGCGCTTTGGTCCGGGGCTTCTCCGTCCGGTTGCCGCGCCACGGCGACCACCCGCCGTCGTACGCTCCTGTGCGGCGGTACGCACAGCCAGAAAGAGGACCATCACATGGCTCCCAAGAAGAAGAAGGTCGCAGGCCTGATCAAGCTGCAGATCCAGGCAGGCGCCGCCAACCCGGCTCCTCCCGTGGGTCCGGCGCTGGGTCAGCACGGCGTCAACATCATGGAGTTCTGCAAGGCCTACAACGCGGCCACGGAATCCCAGCGCGGCAACATCGTGCCGGTGGAGATCACCGTCTACGAGGACCGCTCGTTCTCCTTCATCACCAAGACCCCTCCGGCCGCCCAGCTGATCAAGAAGGCCGCCGGCGTCGCCAAGGGTTCCGGCGTGCCCCACACCACCAAGGTGGGCAAGATCACCATGGACCAGGTCCGTGAGATCGCCGAGACCAAGAAGGAAGACCTCAACGCCAACGACATCGACGCCGCCGCGAAGATCATCGCCGGCACCGCCCGCTCCATGGGCATCGAGGTCAACTGAGTCCCTTCCGGACTCACCAGCACGTAGACATTCGTGGCAGGGCCGAGCGCGGTCCGCAGACCACAACTGCACAAGGAGAAGAAGCAGATGGCAAAGCGCAGCAAGGCATACCGGGCAGCTGCCGAGAAGATCGAGGCGGGCAAGTTCTACGCTCCCGCCGAGGCGGTCGCCCTGGCCAAGGAACTGGCCGAAGGCAGCAAGTCGGACCCCACCGTGGAGGTGGCCATGCGCCTGGGCGTGGATCCCCGCAAGGCGGACCAGATGGTCCGCGGCACGGTGAACCTGCCCAACGGCACTGGCAAGACCGCCCGCGTGGTCGTCTTCGCCACGGGTGACAAGGCCGCCGCGGCCGAGGCCGCCGGTGCGGACTTCGTGGGCAACGACGACCTCATCGCCAGGATCCAGGGCGGCTGGACGGACTTCGACGCCGCCGTGGCCACCCCGGACATGATGGGCAAGGTGGGTCGCCTGGGCAAGATCCTGGGTCCCCGCAACCTCATGCCGAACCCGAAGACCGGCACCGTGACCATGGACGTCGCGAAGGCCGTGAACGACATCAAGGGCGGCAAGATCGACTTCCGCGTGGACAAGCACTCCAACCTGCACTTCATCATCGGCAAGGCGTCCTTCGACGCCCAGAAGCTCGCCGAGAACTACGGTGCAGCCCTGGAGGAGGTGCTTCGTCTGAAGCCCTCCGCCTCCAAGGGTCGTTACATCACCAAGGCCACCGTGGCCACCACGTTCGGCCCGGGCATCCCCGTGGACCCGAACGCCACCGAGGTGACCACCCAGGCGTGAGTCCGCTCCGCCGCCGGCCCCCACGGGGCCGCGGCGGTGACGACAGTAGGGTCCGTGCCGTCCCAGGCCGGGCCCTACTTTCATGTCCGGCTCCGAGTCGCCGCGGGGCATTCATGATGTACTGGACGGGGGCCCTCCCGGGGGCCACGACCGCGGTGCCGTCGGGGCTGACGACGGCACGGAAGGAGAATACAGTGACGCAGACGTCACCGGTGCGCATCGAGCTGCTGCGCATCCCCGATGCCTTCGACCACGAGGCCCAGCGGGTGCTGGGGGACGTGGCGGCCCTCGTGCAGGCCTCCCGGCGCCACGTGTGGGGCACGGGTCAGCTCAGCAACGAGGCGCACGACATCTTCCGTGACCTCAAGGACCCGTACGAGCGGGTCAACATCCTGTGCGCCTTCGTGGAGGACCGCCTGGTGGGCCGTGCCGAGGTGCGGATGCCGCTGATCTCGGACACGGACATGGCGCAGATCGTGGTGCACGTTGACCCGGAGGAGACCTCCGAGGGCATCGGCCGCGGTCTGCTGGGGGCGGCGGAGCAGCTGGCCCACGGGGAGTCGCGGCGGCTGATCCGCCTGGTCACCGAGCACCCGGCGTCGGAGGCGCGGGACCCCTTCGGTCCGGGGGACGGCAGCGCGGACGGCAGCGCCGACACCGAGGACTCCGGGGCCCCCGTCCAGAAACCGGCGGAACCTGTCGAGTGGCTCGACGCCGCGGACGGCTCCGGGCGGCTGCCCGCGAGCCACCGGCAGACCCGGTTCGCGCAGCACGCGGGCTACGGGCTGCGCACCGTGAGCAGCTTCGCGCTGCTGCCCGTGCCGCTGCAGGCGCAGCGGTACCAGCGGATCCAGGACTCGCTGGCCGCCAGCCCGTTCGCCGAGCACTACCGGATGCACACGTGGGTGGGGGAGGCGCCCGAGGAGCTGCTGTCCCCGCTCGCGCAGCTGCACGCCAAGATCCCCACGGACTCGTTCGTGCGCCCGATCGTCGCGGACCCGGATCCGTGGGACGGCGCCCGGGTGCGCCGCACGGAGCAGCTGCGGCAGGAGGACGGGGACCGTTCTCTCATGGCCGTGGTGCAGGACCTGCGCAGCGGGGAGCTGGTGGGGATGACGGAGCTGATCATCGCGCAGCACCGCCCCACGCTCGCACTGCAGGACGAGACCCTCGTGGTCCGTGAGCACCGCGGGCACCGGCTGGGCATGCGCCTGAAGCTCGCCAACCTGGAGCAGCTCGCCCAGGTGGCCCCGGACGTGGCCACGGTGTACTCGTGGACCCACAGCGGCAACGACCGCATGAACTGGGTCAATGCGCAGCTCGGCTTCCGGGACGCCGGGCAGTCGGCCATCTGGGAGCAGGACTTCAGCATCCACTGACCCCCGCGCCGCGCCGGTGCACCGGGGGAGGCCCGGAGGGCGGCGCGTCCACGCCCCGCGGCGGGCGCGGTGAGCCCCGGCACCGCGAGGTGCACGGAGGTCACCAGGGTAAAGCGAGCACCGCGGAGGAGTCCCCCGGTTCGAGTCCACCGCGCGGCACGCAGAGCAGCCCGTCCGCCTCGCTCAGGCCCCGCAGCATGTTGGAGCCCACGGCACGGCACGGCACCCAGGCGCCGTCGCGACGTCGTGCGGGAACGAGCCGCTCGCTGCGCCCGCCCGCGGCGGCCCCCGCGGTGACGGGCAGCAGCTGCGGTGCGGGGCGGCCGGAGAGCCCGGCCAGCAGTGCGCCGCCCACCAGCAGCAGCACCACCACGGCGCCCAGCGGGTTCCCGGGCAGCGCGAGCACCGCGCTGCGTTCGGCGGCCCCCAGTAGGGCGGGGTGCCCCGGCTGCAGGTCGAGCTGGTCCAGGAGCAGCCGGGTGTCCCGTTCCAGCAGCGGACGCACGTGGTCGGCGCCCGAACGGGCCGTGCCCCCGGTGGTGAGCACGAGGTCGTGGTCCGCGCAGGCGGTACGCACCGCGGCCTCGAGGGCCGCGGGATCGTCGTCGATCCGTTGCACGGTGCCCACCGCGGCGCCGTGGGCGCGGAGCACGTGGGGCAGGGACATGCTGAACGCGTCCCGCACGTGGCCGGGGCCCGGCACCCCGCTCGTGCGCACCTCCGAACCCGTGAGCAGAAGCGCGACCCGGGGCACGCGACGCACGGGGAGGGCGTCCAGGCCGGCCACCGCGGCGAACGCGGCGTCCGCGGGGGAGAGCCGTCTGCCCGCGCTGAACACCACCTCGTCGGACCCGCACTCGGTGCCGGCGGGGCGGATGTGACGGCCCGCCAGCTCCGAGCGGGGCGCGTCCGCGCGCAGCGCCACGCGATCGCCCTCGCGGGCGGTGTACTCCTCGCGGACCACACCGGTGGTGCCCTGCGGGATCACGCCGCCCGTGACCACGGGCACGGCCGTGCCAGGGGTCAGGGACACCGCCGAGGCCTCGCTCGGCAGCGCGGCACCGTCGAGTGGCGCGGCCTCCTCGGAGGGCGTGGCGTCCTCGGACAGCGTGGTGCCCTCGCGCGGGGTGGTCCGGGTGCGGAGCAGCGTCCAGGGTCCGGGGCCGTTCACCGCGTAGCCGTCCATGGCGCTGGACGCGTAGTGCGGAACGGGGCACAGGGCACGGACGTCCTCGGCCAGCACGCGACCACAGGCCCGGTCCAGGGGGACCCGTTCCGTGGCCGCGCAGGGCGCACCGGGACCGTGGCTCGGACCGTGCGGGGCGGCGTCGTCGTGGTGGGCGGGAGCCGGGCACCCGGTGCCCGTTCCGGTCCGGTCCTCGGTGGCGGGCCCTTCCGAGGGTGCCGCGGCGTGCGACGCTGCGAGCGCGAGGCCCGCGCGGTGGGCGAGTTCGCGGGCGGCGTCCCGCCCGGCGTGGTGCAGGGTGTCCAGACCGCGGGCCCAGGCGGGATCGGGCGGGGTGGTCACGGGCTCAGCCACCGGCGAAGGGCGGCAGGACGTCCACGGTGGCCCCCGGGGCGAGCGGCGCCCGGGGATCCCTGGCGGTGACCCCGTCCACGAGCCACGAGCACCGGGGGAGCACCCGGGCCAGGGTGGGCTCACCGGGCGGGGCCACGGGGTGCAGGGACACGAGCAGCTGCTCGAGGTCCTTGCGGGTGAGGATCGTGGCGGTGGCCACGTGCTCCTCCTCGGTCCCGGCAGCGGCGGCCGCAGCCGCGAAGTATCTCACCAGCACGCCTCAGCCCCCGATCGCACTCATGCTGCGCTCCGGCTGGACGTAGTCCCCGGAGTCGAGCCCGGTGTGGTCCATGCCGTGGGCCCGGGGCTTGACCCACATGGCCTCGCGCCAGCGCTGGGCGACGTCTGCGTCCGTGGCACCCGAGCGCAGCAGGTGCATGAGGTCGGTCTCGTGGTGGGAGAACAGGCACGAGCGCACGTGCCCCTCGGCCGTGATACGTGTGCGCGTGCAGTCCTCGCAGAAGGGCTCGGTGACGGAGGCGATGATGCCCACGGTGCCGAGCACCTGCCGGTGGCCCCGGCGCCGCACGAGGTACTTCTCCGCGGGGGCGCCGCCGCGGGGGGCGCTGTCCGGGGAGAGGTCGAAGTCGCGGGAGAGGCTCTGCCGGATCTGCGCGGCGGTCACCATGTTCTCGCGGGTCCAGCCGTGGTCGGCATCCAGGGGCATCTGCTCGATGAAGCGCAGGTCGCACTCGTTCTCCAGCGCCCAGTGCAGCAGCTCGGGCGCCTCGCGCTCGTTCACGCCGCGCATCAGCACCGCGTTGATCTTCACGGGACTCATCCCCGCGCGCCGTGCGGCCGCCACACCCTCCAGGGCCTCGGTGAGCCGCCCCCGCCGGGCCAGCCGGGCGTAGGTCTCCGCGCACAGGGTGTCCAGCGAGACGTTCACGCGGGTCATGCCGGCATCCGCGAGGCCCTGCGCCCGTGCCGCCAGCCCGATGCCGTTGCTCGTCATGGACACCGGGATCCCGGGCAGGGTGGCGTGCAGGGAGCCCACCAGCTCCTCGAGGTCCGGGCGGATCAGGGGCTCACCGCCCGTGAGCCGGATCTCGCGCACCCCGAACTCGGCCACGGCGATGCCCGCGAGCCGCACGATCTCCGCGACGCTCAGCAGGGACTCGCGGGGAAGCCACTTCATGCCCTCGGCGGGCATGCAGTACGTGCACCGCAGGTTGCACTTGTCGGTGATGGAGATGCGCAGGTCCGTGGCGGTCCGTCCGAAGCGGTCCGTGAGCGGTCCCTGCGTGGGCACTCCCCGGGGCAGCACCTGGGGATTGCCGAGGAAAACGGACATGCGCCCCAGTGTAGGGGCCTGCTCCGACACCCTCGCGGCCCCGGACGGGTGGTTACCCTGGAGGCATGTCCCGCAGCACGCCCGAGCACCGCAGCATCCCCGAGCACCGGGACGCGGTCCGAGCGCTGCTCGCGCGGACCCGACCGGACGACATCGCACGGGCCGTGCCGCTGCACGCCGCCGCGGGGCGGGTGCTTGCCCGGGACCTCCTGGCCCCGCTGGCCCTGCCACCCCACACGAACTCGCAGATGGACGGCTTCGCCGTGCGCGTCGCGGACCTCGCGGCCGCCCACCGCGGCGAGGACGTGGTGCTCGCGGTCCACGACACGCGCGCAGCCGGAGCGGCCCCCGCGCGCCACACGCCCGGCACCGCGACCGCCGTGATGACCGGGGCCGTGCTGCCCGCGGGTGCGGACGCCGTGGTCCCCGTGGAGCGCGTGGTCCCCCCGCGCTTCGACACCTCACCCGTGACCGTTCCCGCCGAGACCGCGCGCGCCACGCGGGAGGGGACCTTCGTGCGGGAGGCCGGCAGCGACGTCGCCCGTGGGCAGGTGGCGCTGCCCGCCGGAACGGTGCTCGGCGCGGCGGCCCGGGGAGCCTGCGCCGCTCTCGGGCTCACAGGCGAGGACACCGTGACGGTGCACCGCGGACCGCGGGTGCTCGTGGTCAGTGGCGGCGACGAGGTGGTGCCCGCCGGGCGGCCGCTGCCCGCGGGCTCCGTGCACGACGCCAACGGGCCGCTGCTCGAGGCGTGGCTACGTGAGAACGGCGTCGAGCACGTGGCCCGGCTGCGCGTGGACGACGACCCCGCGGCGTTCGTCGCGGCGCTGCACGACGCCCTGACCGGCTCCGGGGCCGAGCTCGTGGTCACGAGCGGCGGGATCAGCGCCGGGGCCTTCGAGGTGGTGCGCCAGGGTCTGGAACGGGAGGGCACCGGCATGTGGTTCGGCCACGTGGCCGTGCAGCCCGGAGGGCCCCAGGGCTGCGGGCTCGTCCGCGGGGTGCCGGTGCTGTGCCTGCCGGGCAACCCCGTGAGCACATGGGTCTCGTGCGAGGCCTTCGTGCGCCCCGCGCTCGCGGACGTGTGGGGGTGCTGCCCGCCCGCGCGCTGGTCCACCGCCGCGCTCGACGCCCCGGTGCAGCCCCTGGACTCCCGCACGCAGCTGCGCCGCGGCACCCTGCTGAGCACGACGCCGCCGCGGGTCGCCCTCGTGGGCGGCGCGTCCTCGCACCTGATGACCGCCGCCGCCCGCGCGGACGTTCTCGTGTGCATCCCGCCGGGGGCGCGCGAGCTGCCGGAGGGCGAGCCGGTGGCGGTGCTGGGACTGGCCGGAGGGGTGCTGCCCGGACTCCCCGCCGCGGCCGGGCCCGGCGAGGAGACCGCGCACGAGCACCACCCGCCCGGACCCGGGCGGCCGGGGCACCCCGCGCCGCGCGCGGACCCGGACCCCGCGGCACGTCGGCCCGGACGGGCCGCGCCGCCGCCCGCCGGGGGCGGGACAGGAGACACACGACCAGGAGGACAACGGTGAGCGAGCAGCAGCAGGACGGGGCGCAGCAGCGCCTCACGCACGTGCGGGAGGACGGCACCGCGCACATGGTGGACGTCAGCGAGAAGGCCGTCACGTCCCGGGAGGCCACGGCCCAGGCGGTGCTGCTCACGCGTCCGGACGTGGTCGAGCTGCTCGCGAGCGGGGACCTCCCGAAGGGGGACGCCCTGGCGGTGGCGCGGATCGCGGGCATCATGGCCGCCAAGCGCACGCCGGACCTCGTGCCGCTGTGCCACCCGCTGCCGCTGAGCAAAGTCAGCGTGGACCTCACCCCGCAGCAGGACCGGGTGGTGGTCGAGGCGACCGTGCGCACACGCGGTGTCACGGGCGTGGAGATGGAGGCGCTGACCGCGGCGAGCGTGGCCGCGCTCACGCTGTACGACATGATCAAGGCCGTGGACCGGGCCGCCACCATCACGGACACCCGGGTGCTGGCCAAGTCCGGCGGCAAGAGCGGCGACTGGAGCGCGCGATGAGCGGTCACGGCGAACGGCACATGGGTGCGGAGCGCCCGGCCCACCGGGACGAGATCGGGGACTTCCACCTCGTGGACCGCCGTGCCGAGGTGGTGATCGTCTCCAGCTCCGCGGCCCGCGGCACGGCCGAGGACCTCTGCGGCCCCGTGCTGCGCACGTGGCTCGAGGGCAGGGGCTTGCGGGTCCGGGTCCACGTGGTCCCGGACGGCCCCGAGGTGCTCACGGTGCTGCGGGAGCTCACCGAGGACTCCCACACGGCGGACGGACCCCGGCTGGTGGTCACCTCCGGGGGCACGGGGCTGAACTCGGACGACGTGACCCCCGAGTCCACGGCCCGGGTGCTCGAGCGCCAGTCTCCGGGCATCATGCACGCGCTGTGGGCCCAGGGGCTGCGCAAGACCCCGACCGCCGCGATGAGCCGCGGCGTGGCCGGGCAGGTGGGCCGCACGTTCCTCGTGAACCTCCCTGGTTCGCGCGGGGGTGTCAAGGACGGCATGGCCGTGCTGGACCCGTTGATCGACCACATCAGCGCCCAGCTGGAGGACGTCCACGGCCACGGTGAGGACCGGTCCGTGACCCGCTCGGGCGACGAGGTCCTCCCCGCCGAGGGCGCCGCCTCCCCGGCGTCCTCGGCCGGTTTCGCCGTCTCGGCCAGCTCGGTCATCCCGACCAGCTCGGTCGACCCGGTCGGCTCGGCTGCGCAGGGAGCCGAGCCTGCCGGCGCTGCCGGGCCTGGCCACGACGCCGCACCGGCCGACGACGCCGCACGGGTCCCGGACGCGGCGTCGTCGCCCCCGGAGACCGGCGAAGCCGGCCGCGGACGGTCGGGGGCGGGCGCCGTGCTGCGGGCGGGGATCACCGAGGAACCGCTCGACGGGGAGCTCGCCCGGCGCGAGGTGGCCGATCCCGGCTGCGGCGCGGTGGTGGGCTTCAGCGGGGTGATCCGCGACCACGACGGCGGCCGGGACGGCGTGACCGGACTGGCGTACAGCGCGCACCCGAGTGCTGCGCAGGTCATGGCGGAGGTCGTGGCGGGGACCGCGCGGGAGCATCCCGGCACCCGCGTGTGGGCCGAGCACAGGATCGGTGCGCTCGCGGTGGGTGACAGCGCCCTGGAGGTCGCCGTGGCCGCGGCCCACCGCACCGAGGCCTTCGCGGCGTGCTCCGCGCTGGTGGACCGGATCAAGGCGAGCGTGCCCATCTGGAAGCGCGAGAGCTTCGCGGACGGGCAGCACACCTGGGTGGGGCTGGACGCCTGAGATGGCCGCGCGCAGAATCGTGCCCGCCCGGGTGCGCACGTACGACGCCACCGGCCAGCTCCGGGTGGGCCCGGACCGGCTCGCGGGGGAGGAGCCCCTCGAGATCCGCCTGGACGGCGAGCAGTTCACCGTGACCATGCGCACCCCGGGGGACGACTTCGAGCTCGTGACCGGACTGCTGCTGAGCGAAGCCGTGATCACGGAGGTCTCGCACGTGGTCAAGATGGACTACCGCTCGGGCGTGGACCAGGACGGGCACCGCACGTACAACGTGGTGGACGTGCGGCTCTCCCCGCAGGCCCCCGGACCGGACCGCGGCGCCCGGCGCCAGGTGTTCACGAGCTCCTCGTGCGGGGTGTGCGGCACGCCGTCCCTGGACACCGTGGAGAAGCCGAGCGCCCACCCGGTGGCCCGGCCCCGTCCCCTCGTGAGCGCCGCCCGGCTCGTGGCCCTGCCTGACGAGCTGCGCGGGCACCAGCGGGTCTTCGACGCCACCGGTGGGGTGCACGCCGCCGCCCTCTTCCCCGTGGGGCGGGACGAGCCCCTCGTGGTGAGGGAGGACGTGGGCCGGCACAACGCCGTGGACAAGGTGGTCGGGTGGGCCGTGCAGCGCGGGCTGCTCCCGCTGCACGAGGTGGTGCTGCAGGTCTCCGCGCGGGCCTCCTTCGAGCTCGTGGGCAAGGCCGCGATGGCCGGGATCCCCGTGCTCTCCGCCGTGAGCGCACCGTCCGCCCTGGCCGTGGCCACCGGACGGGAGCGGGGCGTGACCGTGGTGGGCTTCAACCGCCGCGGCACATGCAACGTCTACTGCCACCCGGAGCGCATCACGAGCCCCTGAGCCGGGGATTTGGCTCCGGCCGCGGCAGCGGGTACGGTGGAACCACCAAAGACCGCCGGTCATCATGCACGCCTCGGTGTGCGTGGTCTAAGAGGTTCTCGGCCACGAGGACCGTCCAGCGCAGGTGAACCAGCACGAATCCTTCTTCGGACCACGTACGCACGTGCGCGCTCCGAACATGGTCGAGCCCCGGGCATCTGCGCGGGGCTTTTGTCGTGTCAGCCTCCGGCAGACACGGAGCCGGCACCCACATGTAAGGAAGGAGCACCATGGCGAATCCTGAAAAGGCTGCCGCGGTTGCAGAGTTGAAGGACTTGTTCTCCAACTCGCACGCTGCCGTCCTGACGGAGTACCGCGGGCTCACCGTGGCTCAGCTGAAGACGCTGCGCCGCGCACTCGGTGAGAACGCTGAATACGCCGTGGTGAAGAACACGCTCACCGCCATTGCCGCGCGTGAATCCGGCATCGAGGCGTTCGAGGGGCAGCTCAACGGCCCCTCGGCCATCGCCTTCGTGTCCGGTGACGCCGTCGAGGCCGCCAAGAGCCTGCGTGACTTCGCCAAGGACAACCCCCAGCTGGTCGTCAAGGGCGGTTACCTGGACGGCGTCGCAATGGACGAGAACGAGATCAAGAAGCTCGCGGACCTCGAGTCCCGCGAGGTTCTGCTGTCCAAGGTCGCCGGTGCTGCCAAGGCGTCGATGTCCAAGGCCGCAGCGCTGTTCCAGGCCCCGCTCTCCAAGACCGTGCGCACCGCAGACGCGCTGCGCGCCAAGCTGGACGAACAGGGCGAGAACGCCGCCTGATCCCCTTCGGGGAACCTCAGGTTCCGGGTGGTCGGGCCACGGCCCGGCACAGACCCGTGTTCTTCCCACGCACACCGCGCCGGAGCCACCCGCCCCGGCACCACGTACAAGTAAGGAGCCAACACCATGGCTAAGCTGACCACCGAAGAGCTCATCGAGGCCTTCAAGGAACTGTCCCTCATCGAGCTGTCCGACTTCGTGAAGGCCTTCGAGGAGACCTTCGACGTCACCGCCGCCGCCCCCGTGGCCGTGGCCGGTGCGGCCCCCGCCGCCGGCGACGCCGGTGCCGCCGAGGAGGAGAAGACCGAGTTCGACGTCGTGCTCGAGTCCGCCGGTGACAAGAAGATCCAGGTCATCAAGGAAGTTCGCGGCCTGACCTCCCTGGGCCTCAAGGAGGCCAAGGACCTCGTGGACAGCGCCCCCAAGGCCGTCCTCGAGGGCGCCACCAAGGAAGCCGCTGACAAGGCGAAGGAAGCCCTCGAGGGCGCCGGCGCCACCGTCACCGTCAAGTGACTTCCGGCGCCTTGCGCGCCGCTCGTGCCGCCTGAGGGTCCACGGGACCGAGCGTCCCGGGCCCTCACGGCGCACACCTCCCACGGAACCCCGTACCGCACGGTGCGGGGTTCCGTGCTGTCCGGGTCCGGGTCCGGGTCCAGGTCTGGGTCCGGGTCCCGGCGTTCGGGCTTCGGGGTGCGCAGCCTGCGGGTCCGGGGCTCCCAGGCCCGGGGGCGGCCCCGGGCGTTCCCCCGGGCCTGCCGACTCGGCCCGGCGGCGATCCCGGCCCGGGCGTTCCGGTGGTCGGTGTGATGTGCGAAACTGTCTTCTGACCATTCGGCCGTCACAGTGCGGCGGGAGAGCGTGGTGGGTCAGGGGCGGGGAACCGTTCGGGACCGCGCCATCGCCGAAGGAGCAAACCCTCCCCGGGAACCTCTCAGGCACCCGTACCGCCGCACCAGGCCACTCTGAAGAGCTCACCGTCCTGCGGGGCGGGGAGCACCGGCGGGGCAGGTCGGTGGCACGCCGAGAGCGGCCCCGACGAAATCTCTCAGGTCATGGAACAGAGCGGGGAGGACTCATCGGGCACCCCGTGCCCACGAGCAGCCCAGGAGACTGTCAGATGTCCTTCCTGTCACGCCACATCGGCCCGGAAGCCGATGACCTCACCACCATGCTCGACGCCGTGGGCGCCGAGAGCCTGGACCAGCTCATCGACCGCGCCGTCCCGGAGAGCATCCGGATGCGCGAGTCCCTCGAGCTGCCGGAGCCCCTGGACGAGCCCGAGGCGCTGTCCGCGCTGCGGCGGATCGCCTCCCGCAACACCGTGATGCGCCAGATGATCGGCCAGGGCTACCACGACACCGTGACCCCCGCCGCGATCCGCCGCAACATCCTGGAGAACCCGGGCTTCTACACGTCCTACACGCCGTACCAGCCGGAGATCTCCCAGGGCCGCCTGGAGCTGCTGCTGACCTTCCAGAACGCGGTCATCGACCTCACCGGTCTGGAGGTCGCGAACGCGTCCCTGCTGGACGAGTCCTCCGCCGTGGCCGAGGCGGTGCTCATGATGCGCCGCGCCAACCGCCGTTCCAAGAGCATGCGCGTGCTCGTGGACAGCCGCAGCCTGCCGCAGACGCTCGCGGTGCTCACGGGGCGCACGCGCGCCGCGGGTATCGAGCTGGTGCTCGCGGACCTCGGGGATCCCGACGCCGCCGCGCAGGCGATCTCAGCGGGGGACTTCTTCGGCGTCGTCGTCGCGCAGATCGGTGCGGACGGGGACGTCACGGACCCCACCGCCGTGATCGAGGCCGCGCACGAGGCCGGCGCGCTCGTGAGCGTGAGCACGGACCTGCTTGCCCTGACCATGCTGCGCAGCCCGGGGGAGATGGGCGCGGACATCGCGGTGGGCTCGGCCCAGCGCTTCGGCGTCCCGCTGTTTTTCGGCGGCCCCCACGCCGCGTTCCTGGCCTCCCGCAAGGGCACCGAGCGCTCCCTGCCCGGGCGCATCGTGGGCGTGTCCACGGACTCCTCCGGCGCTCCCGCGTACCGCCTGGCGCTGCAGACCCGCGAGCAGCACATCCGCCGTGAGAAGGCCACCTCCAACATCTGCACCGCCCAGGCGCTGCTGGCCATCGTGGCCGCGGCGTACGCGGTGCACCACGGCCCGGTGGCATTGCGTGCCCTGGCCGGGCGGCTGCACGGCATGGCGGCGGACCTCGCCGCCGGGCTGCGCGCCCGGGGCGTCGAGGTGGCGCGCGAGCAGTTCTTCGACACCGTGACCTTCTCGGTGCCCGGCCAGGCCGACGCCGTGGTGGCCGCCGCCGCGGACCGCGGGTACAACCTGCGCCGCGTGGACGGGGACACCGTGGGCGTGAGCTTCGGCGAGCCGCACACGGACCGGGACGTGGTGGAGGTGCTCACCGCCGTGACCGAGGCGTGCGGTGCCGCCGAGGGTGAGTCCGGGGCGGACGGCTCCGCGTTCGAGCTGCCGGAGGCGCTGCTGCGCACGGACGAGTACCTGACCCACCCGGTGTTCCACACCCACCGCTCCGAGACCTCGCTCATGCGCTGGCTGCGCGAGCTTTCCGACAAGGACCTCGCGCTGGACCGCACCATGATCCCGCTGGGCTCGTGCACCATGAAGCTCAACGCGGCCGCGGAGATGGAGCCCATCTCATGGCCCGAGTTCGCGAGCATCCACCCCCTGGCCCCCGAAGATCAGACCCGCGGGTGGACCGAGCTGATCGAGCAGCTGGAGGGCTGGCTCGCGGAGATCACCGGCTACGCCGCGGTGTCCGTGCAGCCGAACGCAGGCTCCCAGGGCGAGCTGGCCGGTCTGCTGGCCATCCGCCGCTACCAGGTGGACCGCGGTGAGCACCAGCGCAAGACCATCCTGATCCCGTCCTCCGCCCACGGCACCAATGCGGCGTCCGCGGTGCTCGCGGACCTCAAGGTCGTGGTGGTGGCCACCGCGCAGGACGGCACGATCGACCAGGACGACCTCCGGGCCAAGATCGACTCCGTGGGTGACGAGCTGGCCGGAATCATGGTCACGTACCCCTCCACGCACGGCGTCTACGACACCGACATCACGCAGGTCTGCGCGGCGGTGCACGACGCTGGCGGGCAGGTCTACGTGGACGGCGCCAACCTCAACGCGCTCATGGGCCTGGCGCGTCCGGGCCGCTTCGGCGGGGACGTCTCCCACCTGAACCTGCACAAGACGTTCTGCATCCCCCACGGCGGCGGCGGACCCGGCGTGGGCCCCGTGGCCGTGGCCGAGCACCTCGTGCCCTACCTGCCCGGCAACCCCGCCACCGCGGACCTCGACGAGCGCGGCGCGGGCTTCCCCGTGGCCCAGGCGCCCCACGGCTCCGCGGGCGTGCTGCCCATCACGTGGATGTACATCGCCATGACCGGCGCGGAGGGTCTCACCGAGTCCTCCCGCACCGCCGTGCTGGGCGCGAACTACATCTCCCGTCGGCTCTCGGACGTGTTCCCCACGCTCTACACCGGGGACGGCGGGCTGGTGGCGCACGAGTGCATCCTGGACCTGCGGCCCATGACCAAGGTCTCGGGCGTCACCGCGGAGGACGTCTGCAAGCGGCTCGTGGACTTCGGCTTCCACGCGCCCACGCTCGCGTTCCCCGTGGCGGGCACGCTCATGGTGGAGCCCACCGAGTCCGAGGGGATCGAGGAGCTGGACCGCTTCATCGAGGCCATGCGCACCATCCGCGCCGAGATGCAGGAGATCGTGGACGGGAAGGTCTCGCTGGAGGACTCCGTGATCCGCCACGCCCCGCACACCGCGCAGGTGCTCACCGCGGACGAGTGGGACCGGTCCTACTCCCGCAGCCAGGCCGGCTACCCGGTGTCCGGGCTGCGCCGCGTGAAGTACTGGCCCCCGGTGGGGCGCATCGACAACGCCGCGGGGGACAGGAATCTCGTGTGCGAGTGCCCACCCATCGAGGCGTTCGACGCCGCGTACACCGCCGCGGCGGGACAGGAGAAGTGATGAGCGAGCGTCGGACCGCACTGCACGGGGCCCACGAACGGCTCGGAGCCCGGTTCACCGACTTCGGCGGCTGGTCCATGCCCGTGCGCTACGCCAGCGACACCGCCGAGCACCACGCCGTGCGCCGCGGCGCCGGGATCTTCGACCTCTCCCACATGGGCGAGGTGGAGGTGACCGGGCCGCAGGCCGGGGCCTTCCTGGACCACGCCCTCGTGGGCGTGCTCTCGGGCATCGGCGTGGGCCGGGCCAAGTACTCGGTGATCGTGGACGAGGCCGGCCGCGTGCTGGACGATCTCATCACCTACCGCCTGGGCGAGGAGCGCTACCTCGTGGTGCCGAACGCCGGCAACCAGGACACGGTGGTCGAGGCGCTGCAGCAGCGCGCCGAGGCCTTCGACGTCACGGTGCAGGACCGGGGTCCGGAGACGTCCCTGATCGCCGTGCAGGGCCCCCGGGCGCTCGAGGTGCTCCGGGCCACCGGTCTGGACCCGGCCGAGGAGGTGGCGGGCCTGAAGTACTACGCGTGCGCCGTCGCCCGCTGCGGCGGGGTAGACGTGCTGGCCGCGCGCACGGGCTACACCGGCGAGGACGGCTTCGAGTTGTACTGCGCGAACGCCGACGCCGAGACGCTGTGGAACGCCCTGCTCGCGACCGCCGAGGAGCTCGGCACCGAGGACGCACCCGTGCAGCCGGCAGGACTGGCGGCGCGGGACTCCCTGCGCCTGGAGGCCGGCATGCCGCTGTACGGCCACGAGCTCTCGACCGAGATCACGCCCGTGGAGGCGGGGCTCGGCAAGCTCGTGGAGGTCGCCCTGCGCAAGAAGGACGAGTCCGGGACCCGCACCGTGGGCCACGACGCACTGGCCGCCATGCTGCGGAGCACCCCCGAGCGCACCCTGATCGGGCTGGAGGGCCTCGGACGCAAGCCCATCCGCGCCGGGTACACCGTGCTGTCGGGGGAGCGGACCATCGGGGAGGTCACGAGCGGCCTGCCCTCGCCCACCCTCGGCAAGCCCGTGGCCATGGCCCTCGTGGCCACGGACGCCCTGGACGAGATCGCCGCCGGGACCGTGAGCGTCCAGGACGCGCGCGGCCGCGGCGTCGAGGTGGCACGGACGGCCATGCCGTTCTACACACGGGGCTGACCCCGCACGACCCCCAGGGGTGGTACCGCGAGCGGGCCTGCCGGGAGTAGTTTCCTAGCAGGCCCGCTCCGTCACACTCGACCCGAGCGCCGTGCGGGCCGGCAGAGTGCTCGCCTCGCGGGAGTGGGGCGGGCGGAGAAGGAGAAGCCATGTTCCTGCGCGACGTCGCCCCCGGGATCCACCTGATCCAGAACCACAACGTCAACTGCTACCTGCTGGAGGACGAGCGCGGTCTGACGCTCGTGGACGCAGGGCTGCCGCGGGTGTGGAACGAGCTGGGATGGGCGGTGCGCGAGCTCGGACGCGCACCGCACGAGATCAGGGCTCTGGTGCTGACCCACGCGCACTTCGACCACGTGGGTGTCGCCGCCAGACTCGTGGAGCGGCTCGGCGTCCCCGTGTTCGCCCACCAGAGGGAGCGCCACCTCGCGGCGCACCCCTACAGCTACGCGCACGAGAGCCCCACGGCTCTGTACCCACTGAGGCACCCCCGGGCCATTCCGGTGCTGGTGTCGATGCTCGCCGGGGGAGCAGCGGGTGTGAAGGGAGTGACCGTCACCCGGTCCCTCGCCGTGGGCCAGACGGTTCCCGTTCCAGGCAGTCCACGGGTCGTCCTCACCGCGGGCCACACCTACGGGCACTGCGCCCTGCACGTCCCCGACGCGGACGCCGTGCTCTCCGGGGACGCGCTGGTGACCCTCGACCCCTACACCGGGCTCACCGGGCCCCGGGTCGTGGCCGGCGCGGCCACCGCAGATGCGCAGATGGCTCTCACGTCCCTGGACGCGATCGCGGCCACCCGGGCCACGGTCGTGCTGCCCGGACACGGCGACCCCTGGCGCCTCGGGGCGCAGCGCGCGGCGTACCAGGCGCGCGCCAACGGCGTCGCCTGAGCGGCGGCCGGGCATCTTACGGCCCGGGCGGGCATTCGTCCAGCACGGGTGTGGACAACACGCCGGGAGTGCCCTAAGCTAGTGCTTTGCGTTGTCCCTTATGCATGCGTGCCTTCATATAGCGGTGGGCGCCGCAGGGGCGGTTGTCGACAGTCCTCGTCACCGGCCCCTTTTTCTCTCCCCGGGAACCTCGCGTATTCACTGCATGTCTGTGGAAGGATCACATCTTGGTCGCCTCGAGCACCGATACGAACGTCTCCGCCAACCACCCCACGAGCGACAACATTCCTCGCCGCGTTTCCTTCGCGAAGATCCACGAACCGCTGGACGTCCCCAACCTGCTCGCGCTGCAGACCGACAGCTTCGACCGCCTGGTGGGCAACGAGCGCTGGCAGGCCCGCGTGGTCGAGGCCCAGGAGACCGGTGACACCAGCGTGTCCACCACGTCCGGGCTCTCGGACATCTTCGAGGAGATCTCCCCGATCGAGGACTTCCAGGGCACCATGTCCCTCTCGTTCTCGGAGCCGGAGTTCTACGACCCGAAGTACACCATGGACGAGTGCAAGGACCGTGACGCCACCTACTCGGCGCCGCTGTACGTCAAGGCCGAGTTCATGAACAACAACACGGGCGAGATCAAGCAGCAGACCGTGTTCATGGGTGACTTCCCGCTCATGACCGACAAGGGCACGTTCGTGATCAACGGGTCCGAGCGCGTGGTGGTCTCCCAGCTGGTCCGCTCCCCGGGCGCCTACTTCGAGAAGGGCCAGGACCGCACGTCCGACAAGGACATCTACTCCGCCAAGATCATCCCCTCCCGCGGTGCGTGGTTCGAGCTCGAGATCGACAAGCGCGACCAGGTGGGTGTGCGCCTGGACCGCAAGCGCAAGCAGTCCGTGACCGTGCTGCTCAAGGCCCTGGGCTGGAGCGAGTCCAAGATCCTCGAGGAGTTCGGCGAGTTCGACTCCATCCGCGCGACCCTCGAGAAGGACGCCACCGAGACCCGCGAGGAGGCGCTGCTCGACATCTACCGCAAGCTGCGCCCGGGGGAGCCGCCCACGGTCGACGCCGCCCAGTCCCTGCTGGACAACATGTACTTCAACCCCAAGCGCTACGACCTCGCCAAGGTGGGCCGCTACAAGCTCAACCGCAAGCTGGGCCTGGACAAGCCGTTCACGGACCCGGACGCCTCCGTGCTGTCCCTGGACGACATCGTGGCCATGATCCGCTACCTCGTGACCCTGCACGACGGCGGCTCCACCATGCCCGGCACGCGTGACGGCGAGTCCCGCGAGATCCACGTGGACGTGGACGACATCGACCACTTCGGCAACCGTCGCATCCGCGCCGTGGGCGAGCTGATCGAGAACCAGATCCGCACGGGCCTGTCCCGCATGGAGCGCGTGGTCCGCGAGCGGATGACCACCCAGGACGTCGAGGCCATCACGCCGCAGACCCTGATCAACATCCGCCCCGTGGTGGCCGCGATCAAGGAGTTCTTCGGAACCTCCCAGCTCTCGCAGTTCATGGACCAGAACAACCCGCTCGCGGGTCTGACCCACAAGCGCCGCCTGTCCGCGCTGGGCCCCGGTGGCCTCTCGCGCGATCGCGCGGGCATGGAGGTCCGTGACGTCCACCCGTCGCACTACGGCCGCATGTGCCCGATCGAGACCCCTGAGGGCTCGAACATCGGTCTGATCGGCTCGCTCGCCACGTACGCGCGGATCAACCCGTTCGGGTTCATCGAGACCCCGTACCGCAAGGTCGTGGACGGCACCGTCACTGACGACGTCGTCTACCTCACTGCGGACGACGAGCGCGGGCTCACGATCGCGCAGGCCAACGCGCCGCTAACCGAGGACGGCCACTTCGCTGAGGACGCCGTGCTCTCGCGCGCCTCCGACGGCTCCGGCGAGGCCGTGCTGGTGGCCCCCGAGGACATCGAGTTCATGGACGTCTCCCCGCGCCAGATGGTGTCGGTGGCCACGGCCCTGATCCCGTACCTCGAGCACGACGACGCCAACCGTGCCCTCATGGGCGCGAACATGCAGCGCCAGGCCGTGCCGTTGCTCACGTCCGAGGCCCCGCTCGTGGGCACCGGCATGGAGCGCTACTCGGCGCTGGACGCCGGAGACTCGGTGCTCGCCACCAAGCCGGGCGTGGTCGAGGAGGTCTCCGCTGACCTCGTGACCGTGCTCAACGACGACGGCACCACCAAGCTCTACCCGATCAACAAGTTCGTGCGCTCGAACCCGGGCAACACGTACAACCAGCGCGTGATCGTCTCCGAGGGCCAGCGCGTGGAGCCTCGCACGGTCATCGCGGACGGTCCCTCGACCGACCACGGCGAGCTGGCACTGGGCAAGAACCTGCTGATCGCGTACATGTCCTGGGAGGGCCTCAACTACGAGGACGCCATCATCCTCTCCCAGCGCATGGTCTCCGAGGACGTCCTGACGTCCATCCACATCGAGGAGCACGAGATCGACGCCCGCGACACCAAGCTCGGTGCCGAGGAGATCACGCGTGACATCCCGAACGTGTCGGAGGAGGTGCTCTCCGCACTGGACGAGCGCGGCATCATCCACATCGGTGCCGAGGTCCAGGCCGGCGACATCCTCGTGGGCAAGGTGACCCCGAAGGGCGAGACGGAGCTGACCCCGGAGGAGCGGCTGCTGCGCGCGATCTTCGGCGAGAAGTCCCGCGAGGTCCGCGACACCTCCCTGAAGGTGCCCCACGGCGAGTCCGGCACGGTCATCGGCGTGCGCGTCTTCGACCGCGAGGACGAGGACGACGACCTCCCGGCCGGCGTCAACCAGGTGGTGCGCGTGTACGTGGCGCAGAAGCGCAAGATCACGGACGGCGACAAGCTCGCCGGACGCCACGGCAACAAGGGCGTCATCTCCAAGATCCTGCCCATCGAGGACATGCCGTTCATGGAGGACGGCACCCCGGTGGACGTGATCCTGAACCCGCTGGGCGTGCCCGGGCGCATGAACCTCGGCCAGGTGCTCGAGGTCCACACCGGCTGGCTCGCCAAGCAGGGCTGGAACATCGAGGGCGACCCCGAGTGGCTCAAGGGGCTGAGCAACTTCCCCAAGAGCACCGGTCCCACCAACGTGGCCACTCCGGTGTTCGACGGCGCGCGCGAGGACGAGATCTTCGACCTGCTCGACCACACGAACCCCACCCGTGATGGCCAGCGCCTGATCGGGCGCTCCGGCAAGGCCAAGCTGTTCGACGGCCGCTCCGGCCAGCCGTTCCCGGACCCCGTGTCCGTGGGCTACCAGTACATCTTGAAGCTCCACCACCTGGTGGACGACAAGATCCACGCCCGCTCCACCGGCCCCTACTCCATGATCACCCAGCAGCCGCTGGGCGGTAAGGCGCAGTTCGGTGGCCAGCGCTTCGGCGAGATGGAGGTGTGGGCCCTCGAGGCGTACGGCGCGGCCTACACGCTGCAGGAGCTGCTCACCGTCAAGTCCGACGACGTCCACGGCCGCGTGAAGGTGTACGAGGCCATTGTCAAGGGCGAGAACATCCCCGAACCGGGTGTGCCCGAGTCCTTCAAGGTGCTCATCAAGGAGATGCAGTCCCTGTGCCTGAACGTGGAGGTCCTCTCTGCGGACGGCAACGCAGTGGAAATGCGTGATTCCGACGACGACAGCTTCCGGGCTGCCGACGAGCTCGGCATCGACCTCTCCCACTCCGAGCCCAGCTCGGTCGAAGAGGTCTGAGAACCCGCTTGTCCAGAGAACAGCTCGTCACACTTCAGGATTTTACGAAAGAGGGACAGGACCTTATGTCCAACGATTCTTCACTGGGTCTCATGCAGATCGGCCTGGCCACCGCGGATCAGATCCGCGGCTGGTCCTACGGCGAGGTCAAGAAGCCGGAAACCATCAACTACCGCACGCTCAAGCCCGAGAAGGACGGCTTGTTCTGCGAGAAGATCTTCGGTCCCACCCGGGACTGGGAGTGCTACTGCGGCAAGTACAAGCGTGTGCGCTACAAGGGCATCATCTGTGAGCGCTGCGGCGTGGAGGTCACGCGTGCCAAGGTGCGCCGTGAGCGCATGGGCCACATCGAGCTCGCCGCTCCCGTGACCCACATCTGGTACTTCAAGGGCGTGCCCTCACGCTTGGGCTACCTGCTGGACCTCGCGCCCAAGGACCTCGAGAAGGTCATCTACTTCGCGGCGTACATGATCACGTCCGTGGACGAGCAGGCCCGCCACGACGACCTGCCCAACCTGCAGGCCGCGATCGACCGCGAGAAGAAGCAGCTCGAGGACACCCGGGACGCGGACATCAACGCGATCGCCCGCGACCTCGAGAACGACCTCGCGCGCGTCGAGGAGGAGGGCGGCAAGGCCGCCGAGAAGCGCAAGCTGCGCGACTCCGCGGACCGCCAGATGGCCAACGTGCGCAAGCGCGCGGACCGCGAGATCGACTACCTGGAGAAGGTCTGGGACCGCTTCAAGAACCTCAAGGTCAACGACCTCGAGGGCGACGAGGCCCTGTACCGCCAGATGGTGGACCGCTACGGCATGTACTTCGAGGGCTCCATGGGTGCTGAGTCCATCAAGAAGCGCCTGGAGACCTTCGACCTCGCGGCCGAAGCCGAGGCGCTGCGCGAGACCATCGCCACGGGCAAGGGCCAGCGCAAGACCCGCGCCCTGAAGCGCCTCAAAGTGGTCAACGCGTTCCTCACCACGGACAACTCGCCGCTGGGCATGGTCCTGGACGCCGTTCCGGTGATCCCGCCGGAGCTGCGCCCCATGGTGCAGCTGGACGGTGGGCGCTTCGCGACCTCCGACCTCAACGACCTCTACCGTCGTGTGATCAACCGCAACAACCGTCTGAAGCGCCTGCTGGACCTCGGTGCCCCCGAGATCATCGTGAACAACGAGAAGCGCATGCTGCAGGAGGCCGTGGACTCGCTGTTCGACAACGGCCGCCGTGGCCGCCCCGTCACGGGTCCGGGCAACCGTGCCCTGAAGTCGCTGTCCGACATGCTCAAGGGCAAGCAGGGCCGCTTCCGCCAGAACCTGCTGGGCAAGCGCGTGGACTACTCCGGCCGTTCCGTGATCGTGGTGGGCCCGCAGCTGAAGCTGCACCAGTGCGGTCTGCCCAAGCAGATGGCGCTGGAGCTGTTCAAGCCGTTCGTGATGAAGCGCCTGGTGGACCTGAACCACGCGCAGAACATCAAGTCCGCCAAGCGGATGGTGGAGCGCTACCGTCCGCAGGTGTGGGACGTGCTGGAAGAGGTCATCACCGAGCACCCCGTGCTGCTGAACCGTGCGCCCACCCTGCACCGTCTGGGCATCCAGGCGTTCGAGCCGCAGCTCGTGGAGGGCAAGGCCATCCAGCTGCACCCGCTCGTGTGCGGTGCGTTCAACGCGGACTTCGACGGTGACCAGATGGCGGTGCACCTGCCGCTGTCCCCGGAGGCCCAGGCCGAGGCGCGCGTGCTGATGCTGTCCTCGAACAACATCCTCAAGCCCTCGGACGGCAAGCCGATCGCCCTGCCCTCGCAGGACATGATCATCGGCCTGTACCACCTCACCACCGTGCGTGAGGGCTGGGCCGGGGAGGGCAACACCTACTCCTCCGTGGCCGAGGCCATCATGGCCAACGACTCCGGTGAGCTGCACCTCAACGCCAAGTGCAAGATCCGCCTCGAGGACTTCGTGCCGTACGCCGGCTGGGAGGCCCCCGAGGGTTGGGAGCCGGGTCAGCCTGCCGTCGTGGAGACCACCCTGGGACGCGTGCTGTTCAACGAGACGCTGCCCGAGGACTACCCGTGGGACGAGAACGTCGCGGACAAGAAGCACCTGTCCGCGCTCGTGAACGACCTCGCGGAGCGCTACCCGATGACCCGCGTGGCCAAGACGCTGGACAACCTCAAGGACGCCGGCTTCCACTGGGCCTCGCGCTCGGGTGTCACGGTGGCCATCTCGGACATCGCGACCCCGCCGGAGAAGCCCGCCATCATGGAGGGCTACGAGGCGCAGGCCGCGCGCATCCAGGGTCAGTACGACAAGGGTCTGATCGACGACGACGAGCGCCGCTCGGAGCTCATCGACATCTGGTCCAAGGCCACCGACGAGGTCGCGCAGGCCATGCGGGACAACCTCGAGCCCACCAACACCATCAACCGCATGGTGTCCTCGGGTGCACGAGGCAACTGGATGCAGGTCCGCCAGATCGCCGGCATCCGCGGCCTGGTGGCCAACCCGAAGGGCGAGATCATGCCCCGCCCGATCAAGTCCTCCTACCGTGAGGGCCTGTCGGTGCTGGAGTACTTCATCGCCACCCACGGTGCCCGCAAGGGCCTCGCGGACACCGCGCTGCGTACCGCCAACTCGGGCTACCTGACCCGTCGTCTGGTGGACGTCTCGCAGGACGTGATCGTGCGCGAGTCCGACTGCCAGACGGTGCGCGGGCTCACGCTGCCGCTGTCCGACATCACGGACACGGGTGTGCGCACCCTGTCCGAGGACGTGGAGAACACGGTGCACGGCCGCGTGCTGGCCAGCGCCGTGGCGGACGAGAACGGCGAGGTGCTGGCCGAGGCCGGCGCGGACATGTCCGACGCCATGATCGAGAAGCTCTACGCGGCGGGTGTGGACCAGGTGCGCGTGCGCTCGGTGCTGACCTGCGAGTCCGCGGTGGGCGTGTGCGCGGCGTGCTACGGCCGCTCGCTGGCCACCAACCAGCTGGTGGACATCGGCGAGGCCGTGGGCATCGTGGCCGCGCAGTCCATCGGCGAGCCCGGTACCCAGCTGACCATGCGCACGTTCCACACCGGTGGTGTGGCGTCCTCGGACGGTGACATCACGCAGGGTCTGCCCCGTATCCAGGAGCTCTTCGAGGCCCGCACCCCCAAGGGTGTGGCCCCGATCTCCGAGGTGGCCGGCCGGATCCGCATCGAGGACACGGACAAGTCCCTCAAGATCGTGGTGGTCCCGGACAACGGCGACGAGGAGTTCGCCTACCCGGTGCTGCGTCGCGCCAAGCTGCTCGTGGCCGACGGCGACCACGTGGACGTGGGCCAGCAGCTGGTCACCGGCGCGGTGGACCCCAAGGAGGTGCTGCGCATCCGCGGTCCCCGCGAGGCGCAGAAGCACCTCGTGGACGAGGTCCAGGGCGTCTACCGCTCGCAGGGCGTGGGCATCCACGACAAGCACGTGGAGGTCATCGTCCGGCAGATGCTGCGTCGCGTGACCATCATCGAGTCCGGTGACACCTCGCTGCTGCCGGGTGAGCTGGTGGACAACGTGCGCTTCCTCGAGGCCAACCGCGGTGCGGTGGCCGAGGGCAAGCGTCCCGCCGCAGGCCGTCCGGAGCTCATGGGCATCACCAAGGCCTCGCTGGCCACGGACTCGTGGCTGTCCGCCGCGTCCTTCCAGGAGACCACGCGTGTGCTCACGCAGGCCGCCATGGAGGGCAAGTCGGATCCGCTGCTGGGCCTGAAGGAGAACGTGATCATCGGCAAGCTCATCCCCGCCGGCACCGGTCTGGACCGGTACAACAGCGTGGACGTGGAGCCCACCGAGGAGGCGAAGGCCCAGATGTTCACGGATCCCTCCGCGTTCGCCGACTTCAGCTACGCAGAGGAGAACGCCGGGGGGCTCGGTTCCGAGTTCCAGGCGATCCCGCTCGACGACTACGACTTCGGCGGCAACTGAGCCGGACCCGCACCGGGTGCCGTGCGTTCGCGCGGTGACCCGGTAGGGGTCCTCTGAGATCAACCCGGCCCGGGTGGGCCTCCCCGCGGGGAGGCCCACCCGGGCTTCGTCGTACCTGCGCGGGCTGCTGCCGGCCGCTCCGGGGCTAGGCTGGGGCGCACGCGCCGGATCCACGAAGGAGTCGCCCGTGGCCAACTCGCCCTCCGGGGAACCGCTGATCGCCCGCTTCGACCGTGTCCTGGACGCGTTCGGCCCTGCCCACCCGCAGCTCACGTTCCGGGAGGTCTGCGCGGCCACGCGGCTGCCGCCCTCCACGGCGCACCGGATCCTGGGGGACATGACCCGCGCCGGCTGGCTGGAGTCCGGGCCCGCCCGCACCTACCGGGTGGGGACGCGGCTGTGGGAGCTCGCCTCCCGCGCGGCACCCGCTGAGGGTCTCGCTGCGGCGGCCATCCCGTACATGTCCGACGTCCACGCGGTGCTGCGCCAGCACGTGCACGTGGGCGTGGTGGAGGGCTTCGACGTGCTCTTCGCGGAGCGCATCGAGGCGAGCGGCTCCCCGGTGCCCCTGCGCTCGATCGTCGCGGGTCGCCTCCCGCTGCACCGGGCCGCCACGGGGCTCGCCCTGCTGTGCCAGTGCTCCGAGGCGTTCGTGCGCGACTACCACCGCGCCCTCCTGGGCCGCGCGGAGGACGCCGTCGCCGTGGGACTGCCGACGACGCCCGAGCGCCTGCTCGCGGACCTCGCCGTCTTCGCGCAGCGCGGCTACGCGATCCAGCGGGAGCGCATGGACCGCGGCGCCGGGGGAGTGGCCGTGCCGCTCAAGGTCCCCAGGGGCCACCGGACGGCCGCCCTGGGGGTCGTGCTGCCCGTCGAGGACATGGCCGATGCGGAGGTGCCCACGGTGGTGCAAACGCTGCGGGTTGCGGGACACGGCATCTCCCGCGCTCTCGGTGCGCTCTGACAACCGCGATCGTTTGTCAACCGGACCACATCGCGCAGATTCCGTTGAACGGAACAGAAGTGACCCACCTCATGAGGCGTCCGCATACTGGGGACACGGACGCGCCGGGCACGGCTGAGCACCGCAGCCCGGCCACCGCAGCGACAGCGCGGGCCGCCGTCCAGCCACCGAGGAGGAGACCATGAGCGCCACCACCGACGACGCGTTCGACCCGCCCTACGTCAAGGGCGCGGACGACGCCGCGGACTCCCAGTCCCAGCTCGACGCCGAGATGGCGCAGATCACGGCGCAGTACGAGGCATCCGGGGTCACGGGGACCCAGCCGAGGCTGGACTACGCCCCGTACCGCAGTTCGATCCTGCGCCACCCCACCAAGAACCCCCGCCACGCGGACCCGGAGACCATCGAGCTCCACGCGCCGGCGTTCGGCGAGCGGGACGTCCACCCGCTGGAGTCGGATCTCACCATCCAGGACGGCGGGGAGCCCATCGGGGAGCGGATCCGGATCTCCGGGCGCATCCTGGACGGGGACGGGCGCCCCGTGCGGGGTCAGCTCGTGGAGATCTGGCAGGCCAACGCCGCCGGGCGCTACATCCACAAGAGGGACCAGCACCCGGCCCCGATCGACCCGCACTTCACGGGCGTGGGGCGGTGCCTCACGGGGGAGGACGGCTCCTACTCGTTCGTGACCATCAAGCCCGGCCCGTACCCGTGGAAGAACCACCACAACGCGTGGCGTCCGGCGCACGTGCATTTCTCCCTGTTCGGCACGGACTTCACGCAGCGGATGATCACCCAGATGTACTTCCCGGGGGACCCGCTGTTCGCCCTGGACCCGATCTACCAGTCGATCGTGGACCCCCGCGCCCGGGAGCGGCTCGTGGCACAGTACGACCACGACGTCTCGGAGCACGAGTGGCTGCTGGGCTACCGGTAGGACGTGGTGCTGAGCGGGTCCCGGCGGACCTGGACGGAGGAGGACGGCGATGCCTGAGAGCACACCGGAGCTGGTGCCCACACCGGGGCAGACCATCGGCCCGTTCTACGGCTACGCGCTGCCGTACGAGGGCGGCGAGCAGCTGGTGGAGCGCTCGCACCCGCGTGCGGTGCGCCTGCACGGCACCGTGCACGACGGCCGAGGGGAGCCCGTGCCGGACGCGCTGCTCGAGGTCTGGCAGGCGGACGAGCACGGACGGGTGTCCCAGGAACCGGGCTCGCTGCTGCGGGACGGCTACACGTTCACGGGCTTCGGCCGCGTGGCCGTGGACAACGTGGGCCACTACGACGTCACCACCGTGGACCCCGGGGCCACCGAACCCGGACGGGCGCCGTTCATCTGCCTCACGGTCTTCGCCAGAGGGCTGCTGAACCGACTGTTCACCCGGATCTACCTCCCCGAGGACGCGGAGGCGCTCGCGGCGGACCCGCTGCTGGCCTCGCTGCCCGAGGAGGAGCGGCGCACCCTGGTCGCCGAGCGGGAGGCGGACGGCTCCCTGCGCTTCGACGTGCACCTGCAGGGCCCCCGCGAGACCGTGTTCCTCGCCTACCCGGGCAGCGCCTGATGGTGTCCGACCTGCTGCGCCCCGGCGTCCACCGCGCGCAGGAGCTGCTCGACGACCGGGCCGTGGTCTGCGCGATCCTCGCGGTCGAGGACGCATGGGTTGCCGCGCAGCACCGGGAGGGCCTGGTCTCCGCCGAGGAGGCGGCCGCGGCGCACGCGGCCGTCGACCGCGTGGGCACGGACCCGCACCACCTCCGGGAGCTCGTTACCGCCTCCGAGGGCGGTGGCAATCCGGTGATCCCCGTGCTGGGGGCCTACCGCCGCGCGGTCGAGCAGGTGCTCGGCCGGCCGCTGCCCGCCGTGCACGCCTCCCTCACGAGCCAGGACGTCATGGACACCGCGCTCGCCCACCTGCTCTCGTCCGTGCGCCGCCGCGTCGTCGGCGACCTCACGCGCGCGGGGGACGCTCTCGCCGAACTGGTGCGCCGGCACCGGGGGACGCCGATGGTCGCACGCACGCTCACTCAGCACGCGCTGCCCACCACGTTCGGCCTCAAGGCGGCCGGGTGGCTGGCTGCGGTGGACGACGCCGCCGACGAGGTCTCGGCGCGGGTCCGCCTCCCGCTGTCCTGCGGCGGTGCCGCCGGAACCCTCGCCGCCACGGTGGCGCTGGTGTCCGGGACCGCACCCGGTGCGCAGTCCAGTGCGCAGGGCGCCGCCCACGATCAGCCGCTCGACCCGACGCAGCGGCTGCTGCACCACTGGGCCGGGCAGCTGGGGCTCGAGGTGCCGGACGCGCCGTGGCACACCACCAGGACCCCCGTGGTGCGCGCCGCCGGGGCGCTCGCGGAGGTCGCAGCGGCCCTGTCGCGCCTGGCCAACGACGTCCTTCTCCTGTCCCGCCCCGAGATCGGCGAGCTGCGGGAGCCCACGGCCCCCGGACGCGGGGCGTCCTCCGCGATGCCGCAGAAGCAGAATCCGGTGCTGAGCGTCCTGCTCAAGCGCACGGCACTGCTGGCCCCGGGGCTCGCGTCCGGGGTGCTCGCGGGAGCGGGTGCCGCGGTGGACGAGCGGCCCGACGGCGGCTGGCACGCCGAGTGGCCCGCGCTGGGGGAGCTCGCGGAGCTGACCGCGGCGGCGTCGTCCCACGCGGCCGAGCTCGCTGAGGGACTCACGGTGGACGCGCCGCGCATGGCACGCAACCTCGCGGACGCGGGCACGGGGGTGCTCGCGGAGCCGCTCGCCGTCGCGCTCGCCCCGATGCTCGGGGAGCGCGGGGCGGACACCGCGCGGCAGCTCGTGCGGGACGCCGTGCGCGCCGAACCCCACGACGTCGGGGCCCTCACCGAGCGCCTCGCGGAGGCGGTCGCGGCCTCGGACGGGGCGGTGGCGCCCCCCGGGGTGGACGCCCGGAGCACTGGGGCGCTCGCGGCCTGGCTGCGCCCGCTCACGGACCCGCGGGCCCACCTGGGTGCGGCCCCCCAGCTGTGCGACCGGGCCGTGGCCCGGCACGACGAGAGGAGAAACCGATGACCGTGGACCGTGTGGGACTCGTGGAGTTCACACCGCGGCAGGGCCCCGCCGAGGACGCCCCGCTCGTGGTGCTCGGCCCCGCCCTCGGCACGTCCGTGGGCCACCTCTACGCCCAGCTCGCGCCCCTGCTCGCGGACCGGTGCCGGGTGCTCGGGTGGGACCTGCCGGGCCACGGGACGAGCGACCCCGCGCAGGAGTTCGACGTCGCCGGGCTCGCCGACGCCGTGGTGCACGCCCTGGACGAGCACACCGGCCCGGGGCCGCGCCACATGGTGGGCACCTCGATCGGCGGCGCGGTGGTGCAGGAGCTGCTCTCACGGGGTGGCGCCGACGTCGCGTCCGCCACGCTCGTGGCCACCTCCCCCTTCTTCCCCGACCCGGGCGCGTGGCGCGAGCGTGCCGAACTGGTGGCCGCCGCCGGAACCCCCACCCAGGTGGTCACGTGCGCCAGGGCGTGGTTCGCCCCGGACCTGCTGAGCGGACGTCCCGAGCACTGCACACCGCTGCTGCACGATCTCCAGGGCACCGACCGGTTCAGCTACGCCGCGGCCTGTCGAGCCCTCGGCGGCTTCGACCTGCGGCAGCGCACGGGGCCCGCGCCCGTGCCCACCGCGGTGATCGCCGGCACCGAGGACGCGATGACGGGGCCCGACGTCGCCCGCGACCTCGCGGAGGCGCTCGCCGCGCGCTGCGAGATCGTCGACGGCGCCGCCCACCTGATCCCCGTGGCGGCCCCCGATCGTGTGGCGGCCACGGTCCTGGGGCTCGTGGCCGAGGTGCACTCGTGAACCCGACGAGCCCGGCGACCTCCGGCGCGCCCCGCCGACCGGGAGGTGCCCCCGGAAGCCGGCGGTGCGGCGTCGTCGTCCCACCAGCATGCGGGAGCCACCCCGCACCCGCGCAGCACAACCGGTACAGCGACGCACGTGGCAGGAGGACCCCATGACGGAACCGATGGAGCGCACCGAGGCGCAGACGCGACGGGAGGGGATGGCGGTGCGTCGAGCCGTGCTCTCGGACGCCCACGTGGACCGTGCGGAGGCCGGGACCACCGCGTTCACCGCCGACTTCCAGGACTACATCACCCGCTGCGCGTGGGGCGAGATCTGGACCCGGCCGGGACTGGACCGCAGGATGCGCAGCGCGTGCGTGCTCACGGCACTGATCGCCGGAGGGCACTGGGACGAGTTCGAGATGCACGTGCGCGCCGCGCGCCGCAACGGGCTCGGCGTGGCCGAGATCCAGGAGGTCATCCTGCAGTCGGCCGTCTACCTCTCCGTCCCCTCGGCCAACAACGCGTTCAAGCACGCGCAGAAGGCCCTGGCGCAGGACACGGACTAGCTCCGGCGCCGCGCCCGCCGGGCACCCGCGCGTACGCCCGCGGCGGCGCACCCCACGAACCGAGAACTAGGAAGGCAGCGCATGCTGAACATCGCAGAGGACGCCGCGGCGGCGGTCGCTCCCGTGCAGGACGGATCCACCGTGATGATCGGGGGCTTCGGCGTGGCCGGGCAGCCCGTGGAGCTCATCGACGCCCTGATCGCCCAGGGCGCCGGCGATCTCACGGTGGTGAGCAACAACGCCGGCAACGGGGACGTGGGGCTCGCGGAGCTGATCCGGCTGGGGCGGGTGCGCAAGATCATCTGCTCGTTCCCGCGCCAGGCGGACTCGTGGCACTTCGACGAGAAGTACCGCGCCGGGCTCATCGAGCTGGAGGTGGTGCCCCAGGGCAACCTCGCGGAGCGGATCCGGGCCGCGGGAGCCGGCATCGGGGCATTCTTCACCCCCACCGGCTACGGCACGCCGCTGGCCGAGGGCAAGGAGGTGCGGGTGCTGGACGGCAGGCACCAGGTGCTCGAGCGCGCGATCCACGCGGACGTCGCCCTCACCAAGGCGCACCGCGCGGACCGCGCCGGGAACCTGGTCTACCGCAGGACGGCGCGCAATTTCGGCCCGGTGATGGCCGCGGCCGCCGCGCACTCCGTCGTGCAGGTGGCGGAGATCGTCGACCGCGGGGCCCTGGACCCCGAGACCGTGGTGACACCCGGGATCTACGTGGACACCGTGGTGCGCATCCCGGCCCCCGAGCAGCAGGACCCGCGAGAGGACGGTGCGGCATGAACGCCCCGCAGACCAGGGACCACAGCCTGAGCTCCGAGCAGCTGGCCCAGGTGGTGGCCCGCGACATCCCCGCCGGCGCCTACGTGAACCTCGGGATCGGCCAGCCCACCCTCGTGGCCAACCACCTGGGGCCCGAGGACGACGTCACCCTGCACACCGAGAACGGGATGCTGGGCATGGGGCCCGAGGCCCACGGGGAGCAGGTGGACCCGGACCTCGTCAACGCCGGGAAGATCCCCGTGCTGGAGACCCCCGGGTGCTCCTACTTCCACCACGCGGACTCCTTCGCCATGATGCGTGGCGGGCACCTGGACTGCTGCGTGCTGGGGGCGTTCCAGGTGGACGTGCACGGCAACCTCGCCAACTGGCATACGGGCAGCCCCGACGCGATCCCGGCGGTGGGAGGCGCCATGGACCTCGCCACCGGGGCCAAGCAGACCTTCGTGATGATGCGCCTGCTCACCCGGGAGGGCCGGCCCAAGCTCGTGCAGCGGTGCACCATGCCGCTGACGGGCGTGGAGTGCGTCTCTCGCGTGTACACGGACCTCGCGGTGTTCGACCTCGCGGACGGCGCCGTCACGGTGCGCGAGACCTTCGGGATCGACGCCGCCGGGCTCGCCGCGCTGCTGGACGTCCCACTGCGCGGGGTGCCCTCGGACGCGGGGCGCTGATCACGCGTGGCTGGGTGCGGGCTCGGTGGTCTGGGGCGTCGGTTTCCCCTGAGCTGCCGTGGCTGATACGATGGGCCAGAATTGCTCGATTCCGGGCAGTTTGCAATGAGATGGCAAATCGGACTCCGTCCTGTGGTACGCACCATGTACCTAGATGCCATCTTTCGTCATGCTCAGGTGCGGTTTCCGAGGCGTTCGCCCCGGCACGCACCGGGCACCCCGGGATCAACGTTCCGTCATCGGCGGGGCCGGCACACACCGCGCACCCGCCCCAACAGGAGGCACTGTGCCAACTATCCAGCAACTGGTCCGCAAGGGCCGGCACTCCAAGGTCGTGAAGACCAAGGCTCCCGCGCTCAAGGGCAACCCCATGAAGCGCGGCGTCTGCACCCGCGTGTTCACCACCACCCCCAAGAAGCCGAACTCCGCGCTGCGCAAGGTGGCCCGTGTGAAGCTCAACGGCGGCGTGGAAGTCACCGCCTACATCCCCGGCGAGGGTCACAACCTGCAGGAGCACTCCATCGTGCTCGTGCGCGGCGGTCGTGTGAAGGACCTCCCCGGTGTCCGTTACAAGATCGTGCGCGGCGCGCTCGACACCCAGGGTGTCAAGGGTCGCCAGCAGGCCCGCTCCCGCTACGGCGCCAAGAAGGAGAAGAAGTAATGCCTCGTAAAGGTCCCGCTCCCAAGCGCCCCCTCGTCGTCGATCCCGTCTACGGTTCGCCCGTGGTCACGCAGCTGATCAACAAGGTCCTGCAGGACGGCAAGAAGTCCACCGCCGAGCGCATCGTCTACGGTGCCCTCGAGGGTGTGCGCAACAAGACCAACTCCGATCCCGTGGCCACCCTGAAGAAGGCCCTCGAGAACGTGAAGCCGGCCCTCGAGGTCCGCTCCCGTCGTGTGGGCGGCGCCACCTACCAGGTGCCCGTGGAGGTCAAGGCCGGTCGTGCCCAGGCGCTGTCCCTGCGCTGGCTCGTGGGCTACTCCAAGGCCCGTCGTGAGAACACCATGACCGAGCGCCTGCAGAACGAGATCCTCGACGCCTCCAACGGCCTCGGTGCCGCTGTCAAGCGCCGCGAGGACACCCACAAGATGGCCGAATCCAACAAGGCCTTCGCCCACTACCGCTGGTAAAATTCGGTAGTCCTGTCGGCCCCGCCCCGGGCGGGGCCGACCTCCAGGGCCCGGCACCACCTTTTACGAAGGGAACCATCGTGGCACTCGACGTGCTTACCGACCTCAAGAAGGTCCGCAATATCGGCATCATGGCTCACATCGATGCCGGTAAGACCACGACCACCGAACGAATCCTGTTCTACACGGGCATCAACCACAAGCTCGGCGAGACGCACGACGGTGCTTCCACGATGGACTGGATGGCCCAGGAGCAGGAACGCGGCATCACCATCACCTCCGCCGCCACCTCGTGCTACTGGCACGACTACCAGATCAACATCATCGACACCCCGGGCCACGTGGACTTCACGGTCGAGGTCGAGCGCTCCCTGCGCGTGCTCGACGGCGCCGTGGCCGTCTTCGACGGCAAGGAGGGCGTGGAGCCCCAGTCCGAGACCGTGTGGCGCCAGGCCGACAAGTACGAAGTGCCCCGCATCTGCTTCGTCAACAAGATGGACAAGCTGGGCGCGGACTTCTACTTCACCGTGGACACCATCAAGTCCCGCCTGGGCGCCACCCCGCTCGTGCTGCAGCTGCCGATCGGCGCCGAGAACGACTTCGTGGGCGTCGTGGACCTCATCACCATGAAGGCCCTGGTCTGGGAGGGCGACTCCAAGGGTGACGTCTCCCTGGGTGCCAAGTATGAGACCCGCGAGATCCCCGAGGACCTCCAGGACCGCGCCGCGGAGTACCGCAACCAGCTGGTCGAGGCCGTCGCGGAGGCGGACGACGAGCTCATGGAGAAGTACCTCGGCGGCGAGGAGCTCACCGAGGACGAGATCAAGGCCGGCATCCGCAAGCTGACGATCACCTCCCAGGCCTACCCCGTGCTGTGTGGCTCGGCGTTCAAGAACCGCGGTGTGCAGCCCATGCTCGACGCCGTGGTGGACTACCTGCCCTCCCCGCTGGACGTGGAGGACGTGCAGGGCCACGCCATCAACGACGAGGAAGAGGTCATGACCCGCACCGCGGACGCCGACGGCCCCTTCGCGGCGCTGGCGTTCAAGGTCGCCTCGCACCCGTTCTACGGCCAGCTCACGTACATCCGCGTGTACTCCGGCAAGGCCAAGGCCGGCGAGCAGGTCATGAACTCCACCAAGGGCAAGCGCGAGCGCATCGGCAAGCTCTTCCAGATGCACTCCAACAAGGAGAACCCGGTGGAGGAGATCTCCGCCGGTCACATCTACGCCGCGATCGGGCTGAAGGACACCACCACCGGTGACACCCTCTCCGATCCCAGCAACCAGATCGTGCTGGAGTCCATGAGCTTCCCGGCCCCCGTGATCTTCGTGGCCATCGAGCCCAAGACCAAGGGTGACCAGGAGAAGCTCTCCACCGCCATCCAGAAGCTCTCCGCCGAGGATCCCACCTTCACGGTGTCCCTCAACGACGAGACCGGCCAGACCGAGATCGGCGGCATGGGCGAGCTCCACCTGGACATCCTGGTGGACCGCATGAAGCGCGAGTTCAAGGTCGAGGCGAACGTGGGCAAGCCGCAGGTGGCCTACCGCGAGACCATCAAGAAGGCCGTCGAGAAGGTCGACTACACGCACAAGAAGCAGACCGGTGGTTCCGGCCAGTTCGCCAAGGTGCAGGTCTCCTTCGAGCCGCTGCCGCTGGACGCCGAAGAGCTGTACGAGTTCGACAACGCCGTGACCGGTGGTCGCGTGCCGCGCGAGTACATCCCCTCCGTGGACCACGGCATCCAGGACGCCATGCAGCTCGGCATCCTGGCCGGCTACCCCGTGGTGGGCGTCAAGGCCACCCTGGTGGACGGCGCGTACCACGACGTCGACTCCTCGGAGATGGCGTTCAAGATCGCCGGCTCCATGGTGTTCAAGGAAGGCGCCCGCCGTGCCAACCCGGTGCTGCTCGAGCCCCTGATGGCCGTGGAGGTGCGCACGCCCGAGGAGTACATGGGCGACGTCATCGGCGACCTCAACTCCCGCCGTGGCCAGATCCAGTCCATGGAGGACGTCACGGGCGTCAAGCTGGTCTCGGCCCTCGTGCCGCTGTCCGAGATGTTCGGCTACATCGGCGACCTGCGCTCCAAGACGCAGGGCCGCGCCGTGTACTCGATGCAGTTCGACAGCTACTCAGAGGTCCCCAAGGCCGTGGCCGAGGAGATCATCCAGAAGAACCGCGGCGAGTGAGCCACCGGGGTTCGCCCCGTAATTTCAGTAAATTCGCAATCCAGAAGTAGACTTGCACAGGTTTCGACACGCTCAGCGCCGACGCGCTGTGGTCACATGCTCCGGGGCTCGGAGCAGTCGAGCAAGTCTCACCTCAATGTTCTAGGAGGAACACATCATGGCGAAGGCCAAGTTCGAGCGCAACAAGCCGCACCTCAACATTGGCACCATTGGCCACGTTGACCACGGCAAGACCACGCTCACCGCTGCGATCTCCAAGGTCCTGGCCGACAAGTACCCGGACGTCAACGAGCAGCGCGACTTCGGTGCCATCGACTCCGCCCCGGAGGAAAAGCAGCGCGGCATCACCATCAACATCGCGCACATCGAGTACCAGACCGACAAGCGCCA